>NZ_JABWRU010000010.1:0-216939 GCF_014269165.1 Pseudomonas sp. SWRI68
GCAGCGGTTCGGCGCCACCGACAGCGATTTCGAGCTGGTGGTCAACAACGCCGTCGACCTTGCTTTCGGCTACTTCCTTGAACTGGGGGTGATCGATGAAGAACCGCCAGATAACAACCCTCTCAGCGCGTATGTCCAGCAAGACAAGGATGAAAGCCTCGGCCTGCTGGTAGAGCGCCTGCCGGAGCGAGAACGGCAGATCATCGTTGGGCATTACTACCAGCAGATGAGCTTCGTGGAACTGGCGGGACTGCTCGGGGTGGGCAAGGCACGGGTGTCGCAGTTGCATGGGCAGGCGTTGCGGCGGATCAGGGGGATGTACGAGGAGACAAATGCAATGGAATGGGAGTGGTGAGGATTCTGGCAAGGGGGTGACGCAAAGAGCGCCCCCTGTTGCTGCCCTATGCCCTGAAGTCGAAGCCTGCCGGGGATTGCGTCGTCACGTAGTGCGCCAGGTAGTTATCCAGCACGTTCTCTGCATCTTCGAGCAGTCGGTAATCGGCAAAGTCATTGTTCTTGACGTGATAGACCTTGCCGTCGCACTTGTCCTCGTCAAGAAACAGGGCATCACCCGCGTCCGTCAACAACCAGCAATACAGGGAGTGCACGGAGTTTGCCTGGGTACTGTTGACGAAGTCTTTGATCAACGCTTTTTTAACGCCGCGCAGCACGCGATAGCGCTCGATCGTCAGACGCCCGCTGTAAGAGAACGGCGAGTTGGTCCAATCGGGGGACAGATATGAACGCTCGGTCAGCATGAAAGACCAGAAGTAGCGATACAGTTCCTTCCAGCGACGCGGTAGCATTGCGCAGTTTCTATCAAATGCTGGCCCCTCCGTTTCAAGGAAAACGGGCACGAGGTCGAAGAACAAGTTCAGTTCCCGCCCTTCAGCCGCCAGCGATCCCATCCATGTATCCTCAAGTTGCCTGAACAGCACTATCGGCATCGCATACTCGCGCTCGATAGCCGCCACGCTACGCGGGAAGGCTTCGCTGAAGCCTGGAAACATTTTACTAACGGAGGCACCTAAACCATCAATTACAGTGCTATGCAAGCGCATCCGCTGGGCATCACCAAGATCTACTGGGCTCGTGCAAACCAGATCATATCTATTCTTATCAAGCATCATTGCCCTCCGGCATTGAGTTTTTGGAAAGCCTGTATCTGCCTGTTAATGCGCTCCCGCAACAGGATCTGCTTCTCAGCCAGGTTTGAGATGTAGGTGTCGTTCAACCTCTGCTTACCGATCATCTCCCATTTTATGCTGGCACCTTTCGACGCATTGAGCGACTGCGGCAGCCCCTGCAAATTTCCAAGCCCGACACGGTCCTGAATGATGTCGGTCATCTGCGAACGGGTGAGCCTATTGAATCCCGGCAGCTCAATGATCTTACTGACAGGGAAAATATGATCAACCGCCAGAACCTGGCCAGCTGGTGGAGCAATGATAAGATCGCTCAGCGGATCTCGGTAGCCATTGCCCTGGAATCTATTGCTCATCGCCTTGGTGACCGTGGTGATCCGCTTGCCAAGGCTTGGGATAAAGATCCCGCCGCCGAGGGTGCCGTATGACAGTGCCGGTGGCACGTACACCGAATTGCGGTAGTAGAATGCCCCCGCCCGCACCGCCGAGCCCGCGGCATCGGTGGTCGCACGCAACGCCACCCCACCAGCAAGCGTACTGGTGAGCAGGCGCAGGCCATCTTCGGCGATCTGCGCCCCCTCTGTTTGCGTCAGGTAGCGATCCGCCGCGCTGACCGTTCTGTCGAAGACGCCCTGTGGGTCATTCCTTACCTCGCTGCTCAGTCGGGACAAGCCTTCCAGCGCCTGGTCGCGAAGTTGTGCATCGGTCACCAGCCCGGCCATGATCGCCGTACTGTCGAGCATGTCCAGCGCCGCATTGGAAACCCCGCGTACGGCACGCCAAGACAGCGCTTCTGCCTGGCTGTCCGGCATCGAAGTCGAACAGAGGTTCCTGCTGGTCCGGTGTGACCCGGCTCGCCGGCAGATCCACCACCAGCCCGTCCGCCAGTGACGCAGCCATTGTGCCGTATCGAGCGGCCTGGGTCCGGAAGCTGTCAGCGGCACCGAAGGCGAAGTTGGCCAGGACGTTGCCAAAGGCATCCGCCGCAACCCTGGAGTAATCCGGTTTGTCGCCACCAAACCACTTGTCGTTCATGAACGCATTGGCGTGAGCGGCGACCTGGCCTCTGACGACCATGCCCCCAACACCCGGCTGCACGATCTGCCCACTGACATTGGCCGCCAGCGCCGAGGCCGCCATGCCCCCCCAGCTGAAGGCACTGTCCAGGCCGACGATGCGGTTGGCGACGAGGAAGTCGTTGCGCCGACCAAACGCCGTGGCAAGCGCAAGCCGCTGCCGGCTGATTTGCCGCGTATCGAAGTTGTCCACGAACTGCCCGAGCATGAACTGACCTGCGCTTGTGGCTGCCGTTGAAGAGCCGGGTCGTGAGCCCAGCAGCCAAACCTGGATGTGGGTACAAACCGGCGGCCCACCTGATCGCCCGGTGATCCTTTTCGACTACGCAACCAGCCGAGCGCAGGAGGTGCCCGTGCACCTGCTGGATGGCTATCCCAGTTATGACTATGAGCGCGTTGTCTCTTGCTAACCTTCTGATCGCGAAGCATGTCGGCTTTCCAGAAAGGAAAAAGCGTACATGCCGGCCACTACCGCTAAAAAGAATATGACGACTTGCCAGTGCCAGGTGAGTAGAAGAGCAACCGCTGGCCCAGGGCAGATTCCCGCAATTCCCCATCCCACACCAAACACTAGACTGCCCCCCATCAAACGGACGTCTAAACTGCTTTTGACTGGTAACTGCATACGGGCATTCAGCAAAGATCGACTATGCATCCGTGCCCAGTTTAACGGGATAGCCGCTACCGAGATGGCGCCGAGCATCACAAGAGCAAGTGACGGATCCCAGGCTTTGCTAACATCAAGAAAAGCCAGCACCTTGCCAGGGTTTGCCATGCCTGCTAGAAGTAAACCCAAGCCAAACATGAGTCCTGCAATAAATGCGGTCAACTTGAGCATCTTCAGGCTCCTAATATATGACGAGTGACGTACACCGTTGCAAAACCGGAGGTCATAAAACACGCCGTTGCCAAGAGGGAGCGAGGAGAGCGTCGGGAGATCCCACACACGCCATGACCACTCGTACAGCCCGACCCGTAACGGGTTCCAACTCCGACGAGTAAGCCCGCTAGAATCAAGGCGGGCCATTCTGTATCGATTTCAATTTCTGGTAAGACGGTGAAAGCCCCCCAAAGCAGTGGCGAAATCACCAAACCGAGCAGAAACAGAGCCTTCTCGCTCCAACCCTCACTGCCAAATTGCAGCACACCTCCAAGCAAGCCACTGATGCCTGCAATTCTACCATTTGCGAGAACGAACAAGCTGACCGCCAGCCCTATCAAGGCACCTCCACATAATGATGACCATGGTGTGAAATTGGTCCAATCAATGCTCATCTTGCATCTCCTGAGAAAAAAGTCTGGCAAAGGATGACTGTCAGCAAAGCATCATCACCTACATAGCAACCATCTGAGCGCAAGTGGCCCCTGCAGGCTTCAGAGCTTTGCGGTTTACTGCATCTCATTTCAGCACTCACGGCACAGACTTCTCCTTTACGACTTTTTTACTCGACATCTTCTTGGTGAAATTGATACTGCCCGGTACCGCCACATGATGAGTTTGCTCGATGCCTCTCCCTGCATTGCACTTCATTGCATTCATCCTCGGGGTCTTCCTGATTACCCTGGCCGTCAGCATGGTTATTCCGATGGCGACACTGCTATTGTATGACCGTAGCGATGACCTCGAGTCCTTCGTATGGTCGAGCCTCATTGCCCTCTGTGCGGGCACTGCGCTGATCGCTCGCGGGATGCCCGAGGCGCCGCAACTGAGGGCCCGAGATATGTATTTCCTGACCACGGTCAGTTGGGTCATCGTCTGCGCCTTTGCGGCTTTGCCTATGGTGTTCATCAGACATATCAGCTACACGGATGCTTTCTTCGAAACGATGTCGGGAATCACCACTACTGGTTCGACCGTGCTGACCGGACTCGACAGCGCGTCGCCGGGGCTGCTGATCTGGCGATCCTTGTTGCATTGGCTTGGTGGTATAGGCTTCATCGGCATGGCCGTTGCTATTTTACCGCTGCTGCGTGTCGGCGGGATGCGCCTGTTTCAGACGGAGTCTTCGGACTGGTCTGATAAGGTGACGCCTCGTTCCCATGTCGCGGCCAAGATGATCTTGGTGATTTATCTAGGGCTGACAGCTTTGGCCACAGTGGCACTGTGGGCTGCTGGTATGACACCCTTCGAAGCCATCAATCACTCGATGTCACTCATCTCAACCGGTGGCTTTTCAACGTCCGATGCCTCACTCGGCCACTGGCGGCAGCCCGCTGTGCACTGGGTGGCAGTGGTGGTTATGATCTTGGGCAGCCTGCCCTTTACCTTGTACGTGGCGACACTGCGTGGTCACCGGCGAGCACTGCTGAAAGACCACCAGGTACGCGGCTTCCTTGGATTTCTTGTAGTGGTGTGGGTAGCCGTGGGCACTTGGCTATACTTGCATAGCGACCTGTCATGGACAGATGCATTTAGGATCGTCGCAGTCAATGTGACGTCGGTGGTAACCACCACAGGCATTGCTGTAGGGGACTACACTCTTTGGGGCAGCTTCGCAGTACTGCTCTTCTTCTACCTTACGTTTATAGGAGGGTGTTCAGGGTCTACAGCCGGCGGGTTGAAAATATTTCGCTTTCAGGTGGCCGCGTCGCTTCTGGTTAGCAGTTTGAAGCAGTTGATCCATCCACGGGCGATGATCTCGAAAAAGTACAATGGTCACCCCATTGATGAAGAGATCGTGCGCTCATTGCTGACTTTTTCGTTCTTCTTCTCTTTCACCATTGCCATGATCGCACTGGGGTTATCCTTGATAGGGCTTGACTGGACCACAGCGCTCAGTGGTGCAGCAACGGCTGTATGTAACGTTGGGCCAGGGCTAGGTACAGTGATTGGGCCTGCCGGGAACTTCGCCTCTATACCCGACGCTGCGAAATGGCTGCTGACCATCGGAATGCTCCTTGGCCGACTTGAAATTCTTACCGTGTTAGTCCTCGTTTCTCCTGCTTTTTGGAGGTTCTGAATTGCGCCTAGATCACATCGACTTTTACTTGCTTGGCCGTTGTTTCTTAGGCGGGATCAAGTGTGAAGGTCTACTGTACGGTGACAGGACTATCGCAGCGTTGCATTGGACAAGCGCACCCTCCTAGGGAGGGTCTGAAGTAGACCGCTATTTTCAGCTATTGAGCCATCGGCGCTTTCAAAAACGGTTGCCGTTCAAAAGCTTTGGCGCCGAAGGAATACTGGTTTCCCTTCTTCGTTTGGTGCATTTCTGGGCCGCGTTTACCGTCCTTGTTTTAGGTCGAACTGGGTGTATGAATCATGCGTGGCATCGACGATGGTGCCTTGTCGCAGTGACAAGCCACGGTCGCCCAGATAGCCATTGATCACACTGAAAATACCAGCGGCCAACGCGTGTTTTTCCAGCAGGCGACGGAAGTTGAGAATGGTGGTTTCTCAAGGATTCGCTCCAGGCTCAGGCCGAAAAACTGGCGCAAAATCGTTGTGCTTTTGCTCGTCGGTGTATTTGTCTTTGTCTCCACGTGGCATGGCCGTCACTCCTGAAGGGCTCTAGGTAAACAGTTGAGCGCCTGTCCCTCGGCGGAGTGCCGACTGATGGACGAATGGAATATCGTTCCCTGACCTCTGCCCGCCACTGGCATCGCACATGCTGTGGCCGGTCGCATCGTCGATGCCGTCTGTGTTCATGAAAACCGCCCCACGCTGTGTCTCAGTGGGGCGGTCTGGGTCACTTCCTGAGTGCCTGGAAAGAACTCACCATGTCCTTGGCCCAACCATCGAGCACTGCTTTTGCGTCCTTGGCCTGCATGACCTGAGACGCGTTATCCAGTTCCGTCCCCGCTCCCTTGCGCACGACCTCAGCGACCACTTGGTTGGTATCGCCATCCAGAAACGCAGCTTCAGTAGCAATGCTGGTGTCCTGGTCACGGATGCCGGTGGCGGTGCTGATGCCGGCGGCTACCAGGGCAATCGGGATGACCTCATAAGGCCGCAGGCTCTTGGTCTTTGCACTGACAGCGGTGATCGCCGGGCGAACCACCAGCACCCCTGGGCCCGGGCTTGTCGCCAACGGCAAAACCTGGGAGAAGTGGTTTTTCAGCGTCTGGTCATAATACTGGGTGATGCCCTGCAGCGTGGATTGCGGGATCTTTTCCGTCGGTTGCGGCTTGGGATAGAGCTGGCTGGGTTCCAGGTACACGCTGGTATACCGCTTTGCATCGGTGCCCGGCTTTATCCAGCGCATCACCGGAGCCCCTGATGGGGATTTGTCTTCCTTCAAGACACTGTAATCCTTGAGAAAGCCCGAGTACTGATCGGACTCCACATACTTGCTCGCACAGCCCTGCAACAGCAATGTGCTGAGGCACATCGTTGCAGCCAACGTTTTGATCTTCATGCAGGCTCTCCTTCCATACGATTATGATGTTGCCGCTAGCATTGCCCTCAACCAGCCAAACAGACTCGCCCACGTTGCTGCTTGGCGTGGTACATCGCCTGGTCTGCCGCCTTGACCAGCATGTCCGCACAGGTGGCATGCGCAGGCGCGAACGCAAGGCCGATGCTCGGTGTGACGAAATCGATCAGCACGTCGCCGATACTCACCGGTGCACTCAACACCGCCAATAGCCGCTCGGCCAGTGCTCTGGCCGCCGCCTCGTCGATGCCAGGCAGGATCGCCGTGAACTCATCGCCACCCAATCGATAGACCGAGTCCTGCTCGCGCATGGCATTGCGCAGGCGTTCGGCCATGCAGGACAGCAAGGCGTCGCCGACATCGTGGCCAAAGCGATCGTTGACTTGCTTGAAACGGTCCAGGTCGAGAAAAACCAGTGCCAGCGGCCAGCGCTGCGTATCGAGTTGCCGCTCCAACTGCTGGTGAAAAGCCTTGCGATTGCCCAAGCCGGTCAGTGCGTCATGGTAGGCCATGTCCAGCAGCGCCTGCTGGTACTGAACATGCTCGCTCACGTCATGCAGGATGCCGCGGTAGCCGATCACGCTGCCAGTTGGGCCACTGATCCTGGTAAATCGCGTTTGGTAATGGCCCACGCTTCCATCCGCACGCTGCAGCCGGGCCGACAGCGGCGCACCTGCTTCGGTGTCGAACACCACAGCTGGGGTGGTCGAGTTGGCCTGCGTACTGCCTTGCAGTGAAGCGAACCTGTGGCCGATGACATCCGCCGCAGCGTAGCCAAGTATTTTGCAGAACGCAGGGTTTACCGACTGGATCCTGCCCTGTTGGTCGAGTTCGAAGTAGCCATCCTCCATGCCGTCCAGGATTACCCGCCCGCGGCTCTCACTCTGCTCCAGACGGTCCAGGGTGCGGTTGGCTTCCTGCGCCAGCAGGCCCAACTCGTCATGCCCTGCATCCGACAAACGCCCGCCCGTTGAATCTGCGCCTATGGCATGAAACTCTCGATGCAGGGTAGAAATCCGCCTGAGCACTGTGAAGTCCAAGGCCAGATAGATCAGCGCCCAGGCCAGGCAGATGATCGCGGCCATAGCCCCCAGCAACAGCTTCAGTTGTTCGCTGCCCTCGATATACAGGTGCCGCTCACGCTGCAACTGCAACTTCACCTGCGGCTCGCCCAGGCTGTCATGGAAGATCAGCTCGATACTGTGCTGGCGCGCGTCACTGATCTGGCGATTGCCGATACTGATGAACTCGCCATCCGCTCGCGAGCCATTGCGTTCAGCGCCGGCAGCATTCCACTGCAGCACTGCGCCCAGTTGCCGTTGCAGGGCGGCGATCCGCGCGGCATCGAGAAACGTGCCTGCAAACAAGACGTCTTTTGCGCCGGCCGGGCCGCCATCAACAGCCACAAGAATGAACGGCTGGCCGTTCACCAGCATCAGCTGAGGCGCTGGCGCTGGCGCTGACGCCATGGCCCTGGTCAAGCGCTCAAGCTGCGTCGACACTTCGCGCTGGAGTGCTGCCAATGACAAAGGCGTACTGTTGCCTGTGGCCCTGAACGTCGCAGGGTCCAGGGGTTTCCAGGCCGCAAGTTGCCCTGTATCCGTGGCCAGTACGAAAAAGTCGAAACCGGTCCGGCTGAAGATTTGCGCGGGCAAAGGGAACGCCAGGCCGAGGGGGCGAGGCAGTGACTCGGCCAACTGCTGCAAGCGATCGGCATCGCGTTCGAAGATGCTGCCCAACAGCGCGCGCATGCGGCCTGCCTCGATGACCAGGAGTCGCTCGTCCTGCTTGTCCAGCCGTTCGAGCAGCAAGGCATGAGCGGCAACGTAGCTGAGGAGCAGCACCAGCAACAGCGGCGGCGCGAACAGCCAGAGCAGTTTAGTGCGTAACGACATACCTACTCCCATGGGGCACCATCCAAACCCTGAACCTCACCTGAGCAGTGCACCCTCAGGTAGTGGTCAACGCAATGATCACAGGCCCACAGACCGCCAGCAGAACATTGGAGATGGCATAGCACACGGTAAAGCCGATGACCGGCGTATTGCTGCCGGACTGCTCAAGGATCTTGTTCATCGACGCCGCTTCGGTTTGCGCTCCGGCCAGGGCACCGAACAGGATCATCGGGTGCAGGCGCAACACGTAGTAGCCAAAGTACAAGGTCACCACGGGAGGGATCAGCGTGACTGCGGCCCCGGAGATCAATAACGCCAGGCCTTGCGTTTCGATCGCGGCCAGCGCGGCAGGGCCTGCGAGCAGCCCGACGACTGCACCGAATGCGGTGAGGCCAAACTCTGAAAATGCCCATTGCGCGGCCGGCGGCAGCGCGCCGAAATCAGGATGACGCGAGTTGTACCAGCCAATCAGCAGGCCCACCAGCAGCACCCCGCCACCCACCCCCAACTCGACCGGAATGATGCCGATGTGGGTAGACAACATGCCGAGCAACGACCCGACCACCAACCCCAACGCATGGATCGCGATATCGCTCTTGTGATGGTCCTCGCGCACCCGCCCCAACTGCTCGGCCAGCGCTTCGACGCTGCGGGTGCGACCGGTCAGGGTAATCACATCGCCACGGCGCAATACCGTGTCGGGCAGCAGCGGTAAATCCAGCCCCTGGCGCGTAATACCGACGATGTAACAGCCCATGCGCATGGCGCCGACCAGCTCATGCTTGATCTGCTTCAGGGTTTTGCCCGACAGCTTGCGCGAGGTGAGCACGATGTGCGCCGTGCGGGTGGCAAACGACATCGAGAGCGGGTCATCCACCTCGGGGCCGATCCACGGGTTGAGCTGGGCAACGGCTTCGCGTAACGCGTAAACGCCTAGCACATCGCCACGCTGCAGGCGCAATTGCGCGTCCCGCTCAAGCACCCGGCCGTCACGCACAACCCGCTCGACACTGAGGTTGCGGTGCACTGCCTCGATATCGGCAATGCGCATGCCCTCGGCCGCCGATGCAGTCAATTGATGGGCACGCACCACGATACGCGTATAGGGGATGCTCAACGCAGCGTCCTCCTGCTCGATCCCCAGCGAACGCTCCAATTCCCGCGCAGAACTGGCCAGGTCCACGCGTAGCAGCCGCGGTGCGATGCTGCCAACGAAGACCACCAGGCCGATGGTACCGAACACGTAGGTGATGGCGTAGGCCACTGCCATATGGCTGTTGAGTTGCGCCTTGGTCGCCTCGTCGATAGACAGCTGGGCAATGGCACTGCTGGCCGTGCCCATGATGGCCGTGTCCGTCAAAGCCCCGGCTCCGAGCCCGGCCGTGAAACCCGCATCGAAACCGTACACGCTGTACATCGCCAGTATCGTGGCCAGCGCAGTACCGCACAGGACCACCGAGAGCAGCACCAGTTTCAAGGTGCCTCGATTGAGGCTACCGAAGAACTCCGGCCCACTCTTGAAGCCGACGGCGTAGATGAACAAGGCGAAAAATACCGACTTCAGTTCATGTGGCACTTCGAGCCCGATCTGGCCTATGACCAAGCCCATCAGCAGCGCCCCGGCAACCGAGCCAAGGTGAAAGCTGCCCACGCGTATCCGGCCGATCAGAACGCCCGATGCGATGGCCAGGAACACTGCAATTTCTGGGTTTGCACGCAAGGCATGGAGCACAAACTCGATCATTGCCGTTCATCCCTGGGCGCGTCCACGCAACGCTGTGCGCTGGAGGATAGCTGTCGCCTGAACGGCTCGCCAGCGGCCCTGATCAGCCAAGCTGCAGCTTCGGCGAGTGCGCCACCCCTTCAGCGCTCGCCACCCGTAAACCAGCGCATGTAAGGATTCTGTGCGCTGATCGGCGCCAAGGCCCGCGCCTCGCGCATCCAGCCCTGGCGATCGCCGTTGTAAGCCAGTAGCGACAAGCCATAGAAACGTCGCAACAGTTGCCACTCATCGTTCACCGCCGCCCGCACTGAAGGGCTGGCGTTTTCCAACGGCGGCGCTACCCGCAATGCCAGCAGCGCTGGCAGTACGCGGGTGATTTCACGCGGCCGGACCCACGGGGCGTATTCGATGCGTGGTCGATCATCGGTAACCGGCTGAGCATCGCCGGCATAGCGCTCCAGGCCCTGCCTATCGGTGACCCAAGTGGCCAGCAAGGCGCCGAGCGAACTCACACCGACCTGTGACAGCGCAGCTGACACCTCAGGCTGCTCGAAGCGTTGGCGGATACGCGGCACATCCAGCACCATGGGCGTGGCCGAGCCGATCAGCAGCATTTCGTGAAACTCGGTGGTCCACAACGAGGCATGCGGGAACACGTCAAGGAAGCTGCGCACCAACGAGCGGCTGTCTTCGTCGTTCTGGGTTGGTAGCGGCAGCCATTGGGCGACCAGCCCATGTTCTTGTAGACGCGACGCCGCCAACTGGTAGAAGTCGCGCGAGTACAGGTTCACCACCCCTGCCGCAGACGGCGGTGGTGGTTCCAGGGTGATCACGTCGTAGCGTTGCTCACTGCGCAGAAGCTCACGGCGCCCATCACGCAGGCGGATGTCCAGGCGTGGGTCGTTCACAGCGTCGTAGTTACCGGAAAACAGCGGCGCCGCTGCCAGAACTTGCGGCAGCAGTTCGGCGACCACCGGGTGATCCAGGCCTGGGTAGCGCAGCATCGCGCCGGCGGTGATGCCGGTGCCGAAGCCGATCACCAGCGCTGAGCGCGGCTCACCGCGATGGATCAGCAACGGCAGCAACGCCTGCAGGCGCATATAGCGCAGTGACGGCATGGCATCGCCGGTGTTGGACACCCCTTGAATGTACAGGCGGTTGAACGCTTGGCCCTGACGCTGCTGGTTGACCACCGCCACCGTGCCGCCGCGGCCCTCCTGGTAGAACACCAGCTCGCCGCTGCGCGCCCCGGGCAACAGTTGCGCCAGGCGCTGTGGCGGAGTCAGCGCGCCGCTGACCAGGGTCGCGACGGCAACCAGCAGGACCGCTACGCGCATCCCCTTGTGCACGGCGTGGCCACGCCACGCCGCCACTGCGCCGATGGCTGCCGCCACACAGGCGAGCACGACCAAGGTGCGTACCAGCCCGACCTCTGGCACCAGAACAAACCCGGTAAGCATGACACCGACAATCCCGCCCAGGGTGTTTAGCGCGACCACCACACCCACGTCCCGTCCCACCTGGCCACTGTCCACGGCCAGGCGCAACGCCAGCGGGAATGCCGCACCCAGCAACGTGGTGGGTACGAACACCACGCACAACGCGGCAGCGGCGAAGCGCGCGCACATACCTGCCAGCTGACTACCGGTCAATTGCAATACATGGCCTTCCAACGTGGTCTGCAGGATCACCAGCCAACGCCCGAGCCCGGCGATCTGCAGCAAGGCCAGTAGCCCAGCGGCCGCGATCAGCAGGCCGAACAACCCCCACGGGTCGCGGATGCGGTCGGCACGCCGGGCGTACACGGCACTGCCCAGTACCAACCCGGTCAGATAGGTGGCCAGCACCACGGAGAAAGCAAAGGCGCGGGTGCTCATGAACTGCACGATCGATTGCGTCCACACCACCTCGTAACCAAGCGCCACGCCCCCCGCCAGGCAATACAAGGTGAGGGCCAAGCGCGCCTGCGGGGAACGTGTTGGCGCAGTATCCGTAGCAGTGGGCAGTGCCCGCTCATCCTTGGCGCGCCCTACCCATGCACCCAGCGCCGCCAGCAGATTCAACAAGGCGGCCACACCGGCGGCCCCGGTTACGCCGAGCTGGGGCAACAGGACGAACGCCGCCAACAAGGTGCCGAGGATTGCCCCGGCGGTATTGGCGGCGTACAGCCGACCACCCGCCTCGCCCATCTGCCCTTCGCTTGGGGTCAGCGCCCGAACCAGCACCGGCAAGGTGCCGCCCATCAGGAACGCCGGCAGCCCGACCAGGCTGAATGGCAGCAGCCAAGCCAACAGGCCGACACTCGCCTCCAGGCGGGCAAACAGCGCCGCACTCTGCGCCAGGGCCAAGGTCGCCGCCACCGCAACGATTGCCACCGCCAGCTCTAGGCCGGCATAGAGCTTGACCGGACGCCGCAGGCGGTCGGCCCAGCGGCCGAACACCAGCCCGCCCAGCGCCAGGCCGGCAAAAAATGCACTGATGCCTGCGGTGATGGCGTACACCTCCACCCCAACCACCAAGGACAGCTGCTTGACCCAGAGCACTTGGTAGATCAGCGCTGCACCGCCAGAAACGAACAGCAGCGCCGCTGGCAGCATCAGTTGCAGCGGTGTCCGGTTTTCGGTGGATTCAGGGGTATGAACGCGGGCGCAATTCACAGCTGCTGGCATCGATAAGCCTTAGCGGACCTGTTGCCAAGTCCGCAATGGATGTAGAAAAAATGCGCCCGCCAACGGCGGGCGCGGGGCCGTACGCTCAGTTCTTCATCTTCTCTTCGATTTTCTTGTCCACGTCAGCACGGATCTGATCGATGCTGAAGCTCGCTGGACGCTGGCTCGGCGGATACTCGACGAAGGTCTGCAAGAATGCCGCTGCTTTGCGAGTACCTTGGAAGATCAAGTAATCGTTTTTGGTCAACCAATCGTAGTATTGGTCCGAGACGATATCAGCTCGCTCGTAGGGGTCCATGCGAAGGTTGAACATCTTCGGCACGCGCAAACAGGTGAATGGCTCGCTCCAGACTTGCAGCCCGCCAGGGGCGCGCTGTTCGCAGAACACCAGTTTCCAATCCTGGAAACGCATGGAGACCAGCACACCGTCATCGTTGAAGTAATAGAACTCGTTACGCGCGCTCTTGTCGGCTTTGCCCGTCAGGTAATCGAGTTGGTTGAAACCGTCGAGGTGGACCTTGAAGTTCTTGCCTGCCACATCAGTGCCCTTGAGCAAGCGGTCCTTGATGTCGGTATCCCCTGCTGCGGCCAGCAGAGTCGGGAACCAGTCCAATCCAGAGAACATCTGGGTAGACACCGTTCCCGGCTTGACCTTGCCTGGCCAGCGGACCATCGCCGGCACCCGATAAGCACCCTCCCAGTTGGAGTTTTTCTCATTGCGGAACGGCGTAGTGGCGGCGTCCGGCCACGACCACTGGTTCGGCCCATTGTCTGTGGTGTAGACCACGATGGTGTTATCGGTGATTTTCAGATCATCCAGTGTCTTCAACAGTTTGCCTACATCGCCATCATGCTCCAGCATGCCATCGGCGTATTCATTGCCGACCATTCCGCTCTGGCCCCGCATGGATTCACGCACATGGGTAAACGCATGCATCCGCGTGGTGTTCATCCAGACAAAGAACGGTTTGTCTGCCTTGACCTGCTTGTCGATGAAGTTGATCGCCGCCTGCGTGGTCTCGTCGTCGATGGTTTCCATGCGTTTCTTGGTCAAGGCGCCAGTGTCCTCGATCTTGCCGTCGGCGCTGGATTTGATCACCCCACGTGGTGAGGCGGCCTTGACGAATTCCGCGTCATCCTTGGGCCAGAACTCGCGCTCAGGCTCCTCCTCTGCATTGAGGTGGTAAAGGTTGCCAAAGAACTCATCAAAACCGTGGTTGGTGGGCAGGTACTCGTCGCGGTCGCCGAGGTGGTTCTTGCCGAACTGGCCCGTGGCATAACCTTGCGCCTTCAATGCCTGGGCGATGGTCACGTCACGGGCTTGCAGGCCGACCGGCACACCGGGCATGCCAACCTTCGACAAACCAGTGCGCAGCGGCGTCTGGCCAGTGATGAAACTCGAACGGCCGGCGGTGCAACTGTTTTCGGCGTAATAGTCGGTAAACATCATCCCTTCTTTACCGATGCGGTCGATGTTCGGTGTCTGGTAGCCGACCACCCCCTGGCCATAGGCACTGATGTTGGTCTGGCCTATGTCATCACCGAAAATCACCAGGATATTGGGCTTTTCTGCGGCATTCGCCGCGCACACGCCCATCGCCGCAGTGGCGGCGAGCGCGAGGGTGGATATCCATCTTCTACTGGACTTCATAAGGCGATCTCTCCGTATCACGTTTACTGGCAATTGCCACGACTACGCGCACGATCGACCTACTACTCGGCTGGTTCCCTGTGCCCCTGCGGTGTCTCTTTCATTGAGCCTGCTGCTTTTCATATGGGTAGATGCGCTGCCATTCACGGGCCATGTCCACCACGGTCCAGTTCGCGCGCCTGGCGGCGTCCAGAGCCTTGTCCAGGCGCCCGACCTTGCTGTTGCGGTCGTAAGCCCATTCGCGTGTTGCATCGGTGTGGTGGACCAGGCCGGCAAAACGCTTGCCGTCGCCGGCCATGGTCCACTGCAGCATTTGCAGGTCGCCATCGGAGTTGCCGAAAGCGAGGATCGGTCGACGGCCAATGCGCGCGTCGATGCTGACCGGCTTGCCGGGCCCGTCATCGTTGTGCAGCAACTTGGGCAGCCGCTCGATCGACAGTTTGCCGTTGTCATCGATAAAACGCGCGTCCAGGGTGGTGCCGATCACTTGCTCCGGCGGCACCCCGTAGACCTCTTCAGCGAAGGCACGCATGAAGGCCACCTCGCCGCCCGACACGATGTACGTTCTGAAACCGTTGGCCCGCAGGTACTGCAAGAGTTCGAGCATGGGCTGGAAGACCATTTCGGTGTACGGCTTGTGGCTGCGGGGGTGCACGGCCGTTGCCAGCCAACGCTTGGTGTTGGCGATGAAAGCCTCGGTACTGAACCCGGCATGGGTCGCGGCAACGATCTTCAGCAGGCCTTCCATGCCGCTATCGCTCAGCGTCTTCTGATCACCCTGCAGAACTGCCTTGAACGGCTGTTGGCTTGCCCACTCAGGGTGCTGAGGCGCGAGTCGTTTCACCTCATCCAGGGCAAACAGCACTTCGAAATACAACGGCTGTTCGCTCCACAAGGTGCCGTCATTGTCGAAGACAGCAACCCGCTCGACCGCTGGCACAAAGTCCTTGCCGCCCTCGGTGGTCACAGCCGTGACAAAGGCTTCGATGGCCTGGCGTGACGGCCCATCACGCCACGACGGTAATGGGTCCGCGGCTTGCACCAGCCAGGGCAGCATGAGCAACAGCGCCCACCACCAGCGTACGCGTTGTAGGTCAAGCATGCAGAATCCCTCCTCTGTACTACCTACCCTGTTCGACTCGTATCATGGATTGAGTGGTTTCAAACCGTTGCGCTGACTGCTGCGGACGTGTTCGGGTGCCAGCACCCGCCTGGCCTGCGAAAGCGTCGGGCCCAGCGGCGGCGTCACTTGAGCGGTGCCACTTGGCTTGCCGTAGCGGATCTGGAGCCAGTCTAGTAGACGAATTCCTGATGAGGGGGGCAAACGCTGGGAAAAATCAGACAACGTGTAGTACCCGGTACGGCGTCGAACCCACAGGTACAGCCCGCCAAGCTCAGGGGGGTCTTGTGCAAGTTGCTTGCGGGCCAACTGCCAGGCGTAGTCCGCAGACTGCAAGCGTGCCGTGCGGCGCGCCGCCTGCCAACCTTCGAACCGACGCCTGGCCGCGTACAGCCAAGGCCTGCAGAGATAAATCAGTCCCCCACCTAACAGCAACAGGCCGATCAACCACAGCCACTGCGCTGACAGGCGCAACTGTGCCTGGCGACCGAGCGCCCGCAAGTCTTCGTCGATGGAAAAGGGGGCTTTATAAGTGCTTTCGGTGACGTTCAAATCGATGGGCGGCAGCGTTGCCTGCCTGGCTTGGCCGCTGGCGGCGTCCCACCACTGCAGTTCGATGGCAGGCAGTTGGTAATGCCCGGCGGCGGACACCACGTAGGTCACGCTGTCTTCACGCTGGCCACCGCTCGTGCCACCCCGACCATCACTGAGAGGTGTCACTCTGGGCGTTTGCACATAACGTTTGAGGCCGGCAACTTCGCCCAAGGGCGGCGGCGGTAGCAACATTGCCTGGGCGCCCTCGGCGCGGGTCAGTACACGCCGGGTAATGCTGTCGCCTGCTCTCAGTGGCGAATGCGATAGCTGCGTCTGTTGCTCGAGGCTGACCTTGCGCGCCACCAGGCGATGCCCACCCGTGTCACCCGCCAGTGCCTTGGCCACCCACGACAGCGGTTCGCTGGTGAGCGTCAACGGGCCATCCGACTGCCCTGGGAACACCTGAAAGGATTGCGCCGGGAGGGTGAAGGTCTGGGCTGCCTGCGGGGTGATCTGGTAGGTGTAGCGCAGGCCGAAGAAAGTCTTGCCATCGTGCTCTTGGTTCAGGTGCTGGGCCTCGCCGCTCGGCGCACTCACGGTGGCGCCCGGTAAGTCGATCACAGGCAGCACTGGCGGTTGGGTGAACCAGGTATCGACCAGCAGATCGACCTGCAATTCGACGGTGGCGCCTACCACCGTGTCGCCGCCAGGCACCAGACGCGCCTGCACCCGAGCCTCGGGCGCCGCCATCGCAAGCAACGGCAGGTACAGCCCTAGCAGTAACAGCAAGTGTCTCATCAGCTGCCCTCCGCAGTTTGTCGCGAGGCGTCCTGCAGCAGGAACTTGCGCCTGAGAAACTGGGCCGGCGAGGTGGTCAGGTTGTTCAACCAGACCTGATCGGAAGCTGCCTGCGGCGTCTGCTGTTGCTTTTGCTTGGCGCCTTTGGAGGGCGTCTGGTCCTCTACCACCTTGTCAGCCTTCTCATCCGGGGTGCCGGCTTTTTGCTGATCTTCATAGTCCTTGAGCAACGCCTCGGCCAGCGCCAGGTTGGCGGTGGCCTCAGGAAATACGGGCTGCTGCTTCAAAGCCTGCTGATAGGCCTGGACCGCCTGGGGAAACTTGAACTGGCGCACGTAGATGTTGCCCCGGTAGAAGTAGGCCTGCGCGCTGTCAAGCTTGCCGAGGCTGGCCAAGGCGACGTCGTAGTCGGCAGCGTTGTAGGCAGCCAGGCCTTTCCAGTAGGGGTCGGTGAAATGCGCAGCGGCCTGAGGGTAGTGGCCATGTTCGAAGGCCCAGCGCCCCTGTTGGTTGGCGGTGAAGAACGCATCGGCCACAGGCCCGGCCTGGGCGTTTTGTGGCTGGGCGCCTAGTAGCACTGCCACCAGTACGCTAGCCATCCACTGCACCTTCCAACCACGGCGCAGGCACAACAGTGCAATGAGCGCCAATGGCCAGCACAGCCAATAGCCGGCGTCTTTCCAGTGCACCTGCTGCGGGTCGCCCTGGGCCGCCTGAAAATGCTGCTGCGCATGCAACGCGACCCAATCGAGGTCATCGTCATTCAAGGTCAGGCTGCCCAACGGGCCATTGCTGGCCTTGGCCAGCTTTCGCAAAGCGTCTTCGTCGAAAGCCGCCTGTAGCGGCCGCCCATCGGCGCCGATCCGTGTACGGCCCTGAGCATCCCGCAGCACGCCGGCATCGCGACTGCCGACCGCCAACACCATCACTTGCAGATCACTGCCCTCGAGCGCTTTTGGGATTGCTGCGAACTGCCCGGCATCGGCGCCATCGGTAAGCAGGACCAGAGTGCCAGGTACTTGCTCGGCGGCCAGCAAGCGCTTGGCCACCTCGATCACCCCCAGCACGTCCTTGCCTGGCTGGCTGATCAGATCGGTGGACAACGCCTGCAGGAAGGTGTCGAGCAGTTGCGGGTCTTGCGTCGCCGGCAAGACCAGATGCGCGCTACCGGCATAGACGACCAGCGCGGTTCGCGCCCCTGCCCTGCGCATGACCAGGTCGTGCAGCTTGTGCTTGGCGGCCTGCAGGCGCGAGGGCGGCACATCGTCGGCATCCATCGAGGGCGAAAGGTCCAGCGCCAGGATCAACGGTGCTCGATTGTCGACGAACGCCGGAACATCGCGCTGCCAGGTCGGCCCGGCAGCGGCCAGCGCCCCGATGCCGAGCAGTGCAGCGAGCAGATGGACCGGCCGTACGCGCTGCTGTTCTTCTGGGGTGATGATCAAATGCGCGACCAGGTGCGGGGCGATGATGCCCTGCAATTGCCGCTTCAGATCATTGCGCCGCTGCCAGGCCCAAGGCAGCAACACGGCCGGAACCCACAGCAACAGCCAGTAAGGGCGAAGCAGATGCAGCGCATTGAGGTCGATGTCCATATCAAGGCCTCGCCGGCGCGGGCTTTGCCCGCAACGGGCCGGCTATCGCTGCCAGGCCGTGACTCAGGGCCAGCAACAGCAAAGCCGCGCCTAACGGCCACCAGAACAGGTCCCGCTTGGGTTGGTGGCTGAACGTCTTGACCGTGTGCGGCGTGATTTGGTCGAGCGTGGCGTACACCTGGGCCAAGGCACTGCGGTCGTCGGCGCGGAAGAACCGACCGGCGGTGGTGCGCGCGATATTTTCCAGCGCCTGCAGGTCGACCTTGTCCTCACCGCTGGCCTGAGGATCGCCAATGCCGATGGTATGAACCGTGATGCCGCGTGCATGTGCCAGGGCTGCGGCGTGCTCCGGCGTGATCGCACTGCCGGTGTCATTGCCGTCACTGAGCAAAATCAGCACCTTCTCCTGTTCCTTGGCCTGGTCCAGCAGTTTGATGGCAAGGCCAATGGCATCACCGATCGCGGTGTTCGGCCCGGCCATGCCCACCCCTACCTCATCGAGCAGCAGCAACAGACTGGCATGGTCGAGGGTCAAGGGTGCCTGGGGGTAGGCACCGGTCCCGAAGACGATCAAGCCAATGCGGTCTTGCTTGCGCTGGTCGATGAAGTCACGCACCACTGTTTTGACCGCGCTCAAGCGGTCCACTTGCTGGCCATTGCCATCTGTGAAGTCCTTGGCCTGCATGGACTGGGAGATATCGATGGCCAGCAGCATGTCGCGGATCGGCTGGTCGTGCTCGATGGCCTTCTCCACCAGCACCGGCCGCGCACAGGCCGCCAGCAGCAGCCCCCACACCAGCAGGTTGATAACCACTTGCCAGCGACCGCCCGAACCTTGTGAGGTGCTCGGCAATTGATTGACCGCCCGGCTCATGGCAAAGAAAAACGGCACCCGCAACGCACTGTGCGCCTCGTGATACGGACGCAGAAACCGGTACGCGAGCCAGGGTAACGGCAGCAGCAAAAACACCCAGAGGTAGTCAAACTGCCACATGGTGGGCCTCGATCCAGCGTCGGCAGGTGTGCACCAGGGTGCTGAGTTCTTCGGCGCCGAGCGATTGCACCCGCGCATCAGGCGCATAGGCCAGGGTCTGCAGGCGCTCGGCAAACTGTTCGGGCAGCGCAAAGCGTGCCCGTTGCTGAAGAAAAGCCTGCCAGTGCGAGCCTGACAAACTGTGCACGGGCGGTGCATCGGGCATCGACAGCGCGACGCGCTTGAGTAATTCGGGTAGTTCCCGCAAGGCCTGTAGGCGTTGCTCGGGGATAGCCAGAGCCACATCGAGTTGGTTCAGCCGTTGCAACGCCTCACGCCGGTAACGTTCACGCTGCCAGCGCCGCCAGGCAAGCACGGCATAGGCAAGCGCCGCCGCCAAGGCAATCGCCAGCAATACCCACCAGCCCCAAGTTTGCGGGGCATAGCTGAACGGGGATACCGGTAGCGGTAGCTCCTTGAGCTGGTCGATCGTTGCCGCAGGCGCAGGCGCGTTCATCGGGCACCTCCCGCAAGCCGGCCAAGCTCGCGCCGCAGTTGGTCCAGCACCTCTTCACCGGTACTGATCAGCATCAACGGAATCTGGCTACGCCGCAGCAGTTCGGCCACCGCTTGCAAGCGCCCGGAGAGATAATCGCTCAACGGCCGCTGCACGTGGCGACGGCCAACTTCAAGGTCGACCTGCAATTCACCTTGGGTCACGGTAAGCCGCCCCTTGTCTGGCACTTCCAGGGCGATGGGATCGTACACCTGCATGGCGATCACATCGTTGTGCGCACTGAGCTGGCGCAGCAGTTTCAGGGTCTGTTCGGTAACCCCGGCAAAGTCACTGATGATGCACACGAGGGCATCATGCCCGGCGATACCGATGGCGTCGCGCAGCATGTTATCGAGTTGCACCTGTTGTTCACTGTCCGGGCCTGCTGCGCTTAGGCTGTTGTTGCTGCGCACCACGGCCGCGCAAAACTGCTGTACCCGTGCGCGACTGCGCAGCGGCTTGATATGCACCACCTGCTTATCATCGAAGACCAAACCGCCTACCCGGTCGCCGGCATGCAGGGCAATCCATGCCGACAACGCCGCAAGCTCGGCGGCGGTAACCGACTTGAAACTGCGCTGTGAGCCGAAGTACATGTTCATGCGTTGATCCACCAGCAGCAGCGTCGGCCGGTCCCGCTCCTCGGTGAAGGTGCGCACGAACGGTTTGCCGAAACGCAACGAGGCACGCCAGTCGAGGTGGCGCAGATCATCGCCAGGGATGTAGCGACGCAGCTCGTCGAAACTCAGGCCGCGACCCCGCAGGCGTGAGGCATGATTGCCCGCCAGGATGCTGGCCAACGGCTGCCGGGCCAAGAAACTCAACCCGCGCACGCGATGTTCGAACGCCATGAGCTGGCTTAGCGAGGCATAGACGAAACCATCCTGGGTCGGTTGCATGGGCTCACTCCGCTCAGGCCGGGATCGCCACTTTGTCCAGCAGCCGATCGATCACGTGGTCGGCACCGATGCCATCGGCGACGGCGTCATAGGACAGCTGCAGGCGATGGCGCAACACGGGGTGGACCACCGCCCGCACATCGTCCGGCGTGACGAAATCCTGCCCGGCCAGCCAGGCATGGGCGCGCGCCACCCGGTCCAGGCTGATGCCGCCACGCGGGCTGGCGCCGATCTTGATCCAGCGCCCAAGGTCGGGATCATGCTCGGCCGGGTGGCGAGTGGCATTGATCAGATCGATCAGGTAGCGATCGACCGCTGGCGAAACTTCAATACCGGCAATGGCGCTGCGCGCTGCGAACACCACCTCCTGGGGCAAGCGCTGAGGCGCCTGGTGCGCATGTCCGGCTTGCTGTTCCTCGCTGCGCACCAGGCGTAGTACCTGGGTCTCATCCTCGACTTTGGGGTAGTCCAGTTGCAGCTTCATCAGAAAGCGGTCCATCTGCGCCTCGGGCAACGGATAGGTGCCCTCTTGTTCGATGGGGTTCTGGGTTGCCAGCACCATGAACAACCCAGACATCGGGTAGCTCTGGCCGGCCACGGTAATCTGGCGCTCTTCCATGGCTTCGAGCAGGGCCGCCTGAACCTTGGCCGGGGCACGGTTGATTTCGTCGGCAAGAATCACGTTGCCAAACAGCGGCCCGGGTTGAAACTTGATCTCGTTGCCCTGTGCGGTCTGCTGGAGGATTTCGCCACCGGTGATGTCCGATGGCAGCAGGTCCGGGGTGAACTGAATGCGCCGCATGCTGGCTTCCAGATGCGTTGCCAGGGCCTTGACCGTGCGCGTTTTGGCCAGCCCTGGCAGGCTCTCCAGCAAGACATGCCCATTGGCCAGCAAGCCAAGGATCACATGGCGTATGGTATCCGCCTGGCCCAGCACGCTCTGCGCCACACTGGCTTCAAGCTCGGCTATTTGCTCGCGTATATCCACTGATCCCTTCCTTGTCAGCCGGGGCACCGACAGGGTGCCCCCTGGATGTTCGCAACTGCTGAAGGCGACGAGGTAAATCTAGACGCTTACCTCGATCGCGCCAGCTCATTGGGTGCTTTCGTACTTTTGCCAATAGGGCTCGATGCTCTGCAATCGAGGATCGTCCGGGGCAACTTTGCGCATGCGCTGGACGTACGCATAGGCTTCACTGCGTTCACCGGCCAAGGCATGCAGGTAGATCAGCGAGTACAGCAGGTCGGCGTTCTCCGGT
The DNA here is from genome assembly GCF_014269165.1 of Pseudomonas sp. SWRI68. NCBI lineage: Bacteria > Pseudomonadati > Pseudomonadota > Gammaproteobacteria > Pseudomonadales > Pseudomonadaceae > Pseudomonas > Pseudomonas sp. SWRI68. The sequence goes on from NZ_JABWRU010000010.1 coordinate 22,267, forward strand.
GCCTGCTGCAGCCCACGCTCAAGGGCCACCAAGGCTTCATCGCGGCGCTTCATGCGCGACAGCAAGAGGCCTTGGTTGTAGCGGATGCGCGAATTACCCGGCAGCGCAACGGCCGCATTTTCCATCCAGTTCAGCGCTTCCTCAGGCTGACGTCGCTCTACCAGCAGCAGTGCCAGCATATAGGCGAGGTTGCCGTGGTCGGTGGCCGGCATCTTCTCCAATGCCAAGCCTGCACGCAGCACCTTTTCCGCCTCATCCAGCTGCTGCTCGGCCGTTGCTAGGTTAGCCAGGTTGACCCGCGCAGGGACAAAGTACGGGTCCAGGCGCAATGCCTGACGGTACTGGTCCATGGCTTCTTCTTGGCGCCCCTGGCGGCTCAACAGCACCGCCAGGTTCAAGCGCCCACCGGGCAGGTCGGCATTGCCGCGCAGACGCGCCTCATAGTCCGCCAACGCAGCGCTGAACGTGTCCAGCGATTGCACCGGCACCTGCGCCTTGGGCACATCGGCGAGCGCCCGGACCGCCTCGTCGCGTACTGCCAGGGCGGGATCTTCAAGCAAGGGCAGCAACGGCTTGAGGCGCTGCTCCGGCGGCACGCTTGAAAAGCCCGACGCGGCGTACGCGCGCACCAGCGGGCTCGGATCCTTGAGTGCCCAGCCCAGGCTGATCAACGCCTGCGGGCCAAGGTCGGCCATCTGTTCGGCGGCACTGGCGCGAACGATGGTCGGCTTGCTCTTGTCTGCCAGGACCGTATTCAACAAGCTCAACGGTATCCCTTCGCCGTTGCGCACCGCTTGGAACGATTCACCAAACAGTGCGGGCCGCTGCTGCTTGCCGAACCACTGCTCGATTGCCTTGGCCGCCCAGGCCGGTTGCTGGTCCTTGTGACAGGCGGTGCAGGCATCGGGGCTGTCGACCTTGCTGGCGAGGTCTGGCCGCGGGATCCGCAAACTGTGGTCACGACGGGGGTCGACCACCATGTAGGTCTTGGTCGGCATGTGGCAGCTGACACATTGGGCGCCGGGGCTGCCCGCAACATGATGATGATGGGCGGGGGTATCGTAATCCTTGGCCTGCAACGTGGCGAAGCGGGCAACCGGGGGGTTGCCGTTGTGGCATTGCAGGCACAGGCCGTTGCCTTCGACTTTCACCTTGCTGGTGTGCGGGTTGTGGCAATCGGTACAACCAACACCTGCGTTATACATCTTGCTTTGCGTGAACGAGCCAAACTCGTACACCTCACCGTCGATCTGGCCGTCGGCATGATACAGGCCGCTACGCAGCGTCGCCGGCAGGCTCTGGTCAAGCTGCGGGTGACCGGGCAGTTGGCCCACGCCCAGCGTTTGCCGGCGGCTGTGGCAGAACGCGCACTGTTCGACCTGGCCCTGACTGCCCAGTGCCTTGTAGTCGACCGCCAGGCCGATGTCCTTGGCCGACGCGTGGGTGTGATCGCCAGGCGCAGCTTTGTTCGCCCAGTCGACATGCGCCTGGCCGGGGCCATGGCAACTCTGGCAACCGACATTTTGCTCTTTCCAGGTGGAAGCGAAGCTGTCCTGACGATCGTCGTAGTTCTTCATCAAACGGGTTGAATGGCAATCCGCGCACATGCCGTTCCAGTTCTGGTAGCGGCCAGTCCAGTGCAAGGGGTCATCGGGGGCAAAGCGTTGGCCTGGGTAGAGCGAGAACCAGCGTTGCCCGCCTTCCCCCTTGGTTCTGCTGTCCCAGGCGATGGTCAAGGCCTGCAAGCGCCCCCTGGGCAGGGCTACCAGATACTGTTGCAGCGGGTAGTGGCCGAAGGTGTAGAGCACTTGAAAATCTGCAGGTTTACCGTCTTCACCTTCGGTATTGACGAAAAAACCACCCTGCTTGCGGAAGAAGCGTGCCGTTACCCCGGCCTCGTCGAACGATGCCCCCTTGAAATTGCCCAGTACGTTGGCCTCGGTGGCATCGCGCATGGCCCAGCCGTGATCTGAATCTTTCCATTCCTTGGCCTGCGCAACGTGGCAGCCAAGGCATGTCGTGGTAGCCACGTAACCTTCGGGCTCAGTCGCAGGCCTGGGTGCCTGGCCGGCTTCCTGAGCAGCTAACGCAAAGCCCGACGGGCCGAGCACCAGGGTGATCAACACCGCCACACACCACCAAGCCTTCAATTGCCCACCCAGGTCCTTCTTGTCGGTACGACGCCCCATCCCTTAGCTCCACGGTCAACGCGAACAATCGGCCTTTTTTGGCTCTTCCGGCGCGCTATGTGCCTACGCCTGCGTGATCAGGCTAGCGCATGACGCAGACAATGGCAGACCAGGAGCAGCGCTTTTTCTTCTCACCGAAGCAATCCACCGCAAGTGGCTGGATACTCGGCGCAGGGCTGGCGCTGCTGATTCCGGCTGGCAGCAATGACATATTGAGCAGTGAACCGTGGGGGTTTGGGCCAACCGCCGTTACCTTGAAACAGGCCAACGGTTGGACTCATGGCATTCTGGCCAACCATATCTGGGGGCTGGAAGGCAGCCCTGCGGATGGCAAGACAAGGTCAACCAGACGTTCCTGCTGCCTTTTTTCTCCTTTACCCTCTTTCCTCGCTGATTGCACGATATTGGGCAAACGGTGGTTTCCTTCCTAGTATGAAAACGTCGTGCAGTTAGCGCTGCGCTTTACGATGCATCCAAGCAAGGAGTCGAGAATGCATTTGCCCGACGTCAAACACCGATACCTGCCGTTGCTGCTAGCCTTCGCCAGCGTCGCTGCGCATGCCGAACAAGACACCGCAGAGGACAACCCGCAGCTGATCCGCGTACTGCTTGCGGCCGAGTTGGAAACCACACTGTCCAGCCAGATGAACGGCACCTTGAGCGAGCTCAAGACCCGCTTCGGTGAACATGTGGCTAAGGGCTCTAGCCTGGCACGCTTCAACTGTAACGAAGCTCAGGCACGGGGCAAGGTCGCGGTGGCTGAACTGGCAATGGCCCGGCAGAACCTGGAGGCGAAGAAACAGCTGCGCAAGCTGGATGCCGTAGGCGATATCGAAGTGGCCGCCGCCAACACCGACGTGCAGAAAGCCGACGGTGCCCGCGCCATGGGCGAGGCGCAAATGAGCTACTGCCAGGTACTGGCACCTTTTTCAGGCCATGTGGCCAAGGTTTACGTCAAGCCTTACCAGACCGTCAGCGCCGGTACGCCGCTTTTCGACCTGGTGAGTGATGGGGCGTTGAAAGTGCGCCTCAACGTGCCTTCCAGCCAGTTGAAAACCCTCAGCCCCGGTCAACCCCTGGAAGTGAGCGTTCACGAGACGGGCAAGACCTACCCGGCCAAAGTCAGCGTGATCAACGCCAGGGTCGATGCAGTGGCGCAGACGGTGGAGCTCGAAGCGCGCTTCGATCAGCGCTTCCCCGAATTGATGGCCGGCATGAGCGGCACCGCGCGGTTCGACCATGACCGTGAATAGGCCACTGCCCCATCCACAGCTGTTGCTGCAACTGGACGCCCTGCGGGACAAGGCCATGGCCGCCGAAACGCTTGGCGCATTGGCGTTCAGCATGGCCAACGACCTTTACCCGCTGCTGCCCTTCCATCAGGCGCTAGTGTTCAGCCAAGGCAAGGCCGGCCTTGAACTGCTGAGCGTGTCGGGCCTGGCGCGGACCAGCGAGGACTCGCCCTACCTGGTCTGGCTCAGGCGCACGAGCCGCTGGCTGGCCGAACGCCTGGCCGATGCGCAGCCCGCCTGGCTGACCGCAGACAACGCCGCGCCCCCCGCCGACATCGCCGAAGGCTGGGCCGAATGGTGGCCGTCGGGGCTGTGGTGCATACCACTGCACGCCCCTTCCGGCGAACGCCTCGGCGTGTTGATACTGCTGCTTGAAGAAGAGCCCCCAGTGGTTGTGCGCCAGCAACTGGAGGGGCTGATCCGCACGTGGGCCTACTGCTGGAACACGCTGACCCGGCGCCGGCGCCTGGGGGGCTGGCGGCCCAGCCGTCGCCAGGTACTGCTGGCCTCGTTAGTGGCCGCCGCGCTGTTGCTGGTGCCGGTGCGCCAGACGGCACTGGCACCGGCGCAGATCGTTTCGCGCCAGGCCCAGATCGTCAGCTCACCGATCGACGGCGTTATCGCCCAGGTCCTGGTACGCCCCAACCAGCCGGTGGAGGCCGGCACGCCATTGTTCACCCTTGATGAAACAACCCTGCGCAGCCGCGCCGAGGTGCTCGGCAAAGAGGTCGCCGTGGCCGATGCCGAGCTGCAGGCCGCCAGCCAACGGGCATTTGACAACCCGCAAAGCAAAAGCGAACTGACCCTGCTGCAGGGCCGTGCCCAGCAGCGGCGCGCCGAGCTGGCCGCCGTGCAGGCGCAGTTGCGGCGCACCCAGGTGCAGGCGCCGCGTGCAGGGGTCGCCGTGTTCAGCGACCCCAACGACTGGCTGGGCAAACCGGTATCGACCGGCGAACGCATCATGCACGTGGCCGACCCTGCGCAACCGGCCATGCAGATCCAGCTTGCCGTGGCCGACGCCATCGCCCTGGAGCCAGGTGCCGAGGTAACCTTGTTCCTCACTGCCTACCCGCTGCGCCCACTCAAGGGAAAAATCCTCGAAACCAGCTACCAGGCCAAGCCCAGCGATGACGGTGTGGTCGCCTACCGCCTGCTCGCCAGCATCGACGAACACGCCGAACATGCCCGCCTGGGCCTGCACGGCACCGCCAAGCTGTACGGTGGCAGAGTGATGCTCAGCTACTACCTGCTGCGCCGCCCGCTGGCCACCCTGCGCGCCTGGAGCGGCTGGTAATGCTCGACCTTACCGACCTGCCGCTGCCACCGCTGCGCGAGGACCTGCGCCTGTGCGAAGCCGCCGACAGCCGTGAAGGGGAACCCGCGTGGATGATCCACGACACGGTGCTTAACCGCTTCTACCGGATCGGCTGGCTGGAGTTCGAATGCCTTCTGCGCTGGGGCCAGACACCCCGTCAGATCAGCGAGGAGGTGTCGCGCGACAGCGCGCTCAACCCCGATGTCGAGCAAGTGCTGGCACTGCGTGCGTTTCTCGAACAGCACCAACTGCTGCGCCCGGGCCCTGAGCAACTGGCCAAGCTGCAAACCGCCAGCGAGGCGCGCACCTGGTCGAGCTGGCGCTGGTGGTTGCACCACTACCTGTTTTTTCGCATCCCGCTGTTACGCCCGCAAGCCGCGCTGCAGCGCTTGGCCGCCGCCCTGGGTTGGTTGTTCCATCCACTGACCGGGCTGCTGGTGATCGGGCTGACCCTGCTCGGCGTCATCCTGGTGATGCAGCAATGGGACAGTTTCACCCATGCGGTGGTGGAGTCGTTCTCCACCGAAGGCCTGTTCAGCTTTGCCCTGGCGCTGGTGGTAGCGAAAACCCTGCACGAGCTCGGCCATGCCCTGGTTGCCACACGCCTGGGGCTACGCGTCGGCCACATGGGCGTGGCGTTTCTGGTGCTGTGGCCGATGTTGTACACCGACACCGGCGAAAGCTGGAAGCTCAAACGTTCCCGCCAACGCCTGGCGATCGCTTCGGCGGGCATCGTCACCGAGCTGTCCCTGGCGGGTCTTGCAACCCTCGGCTGGGCCCTGTGTGACGATGGCGCCTTGCGCAACGCACTGCTATACCTGGCGACCACGAGCTGGGTGCTTTCCCTGGCTCTTAATGCCAGCCCCTTCATGCGCTTCGACGGCTACTTCATCCTCAGCGACCTGCTCGACTTCCCAAACCTGCACGAACGCGCGTCGGCACTGGCTCGGGTGGCCCTGCGGCGCACCCTGCTGGGGCTCGATGAGGCGTGGTCGGAGCCTTTTCCCGCTGGCCAACGGCGCCTGCTAGTGACGTTCGCCTTCGCCACCTGGCTGTATCGCCTGGTGCTGTTTCTCGGCATCGCCGTGGCGGTCTACCTGTTCTTCTTCAAACTGCTGGGGATCGTGCTGTTCATGGTCGAGTTGGCGTGGTTCATCGCGCTGCCGGTCAAACGGGAGCTGAGCCACTGGTGGCAACAGCGAGCACGCATCCCGGGGCGACGCAAGCAACTGTTCTACCTGTGCCTTGGGTTGCTTGTGCTGGCCCTGGCCGCGCCTTGGCACAGCCAGGTCGATGCCGTTGGCGTGGCCCGTGCCGAACATCAGTTGCGCGTGTACACCCCCTACCCAGCGCGGCTGAAAAGCCTGCATCAGGAAGGGCAAGTCGAGGCCGGTGAGGTGCTGGCAGTGCTGGACGAGCCTGATCTGGATTCACGCATGCGCAGCAGCGAGGCCAGCGCCCGCAGCTATCAGGCACGCTTGTCAGGCTTGCTCGCCGACCCTGCTGGGCTGGCTGAGGACGCCGCCACCCAGCAACGCCTGATGGTGCAGAACGAAGAGGCCCGTGCCGCGCGCAGCGAGATCGCCCGGCTCAACCTGCAGGCACCGTTCACAGGCAGATGGCTGGACCTGGACCCGGACTGGCAGCCCGGGCAGTGGCTCAATCGCCAGCAACCGCTCGGCATCCTGATAGACCCCAACCATTGGCAGATCGATGCCTATGTCGCTCAGGACCAGGTGCACCACTTGGCCGTGGGCAATGCCGTGAAGTTCTACCCAGAAGGTCAGGCCATCGCGCTTCGCGGGAAGGTGCTGGCACTAGGCAGCACCCGCGCCGGGCAATTGGCCCACCGCATGCTGTCCTCCCATTTTGGCGGCCCGGTGCCCACCAGCAGCGGTGAACCGATGGTCCCCAGCAGTGCACTGTTCCAAGTGCTGATTGCTCTGGATGAGCCGCTGGCAAGTGTGCGCGAGACCCGAGGCAGGCTAAAGATCGAAGGGCAAAAACGTAGTGTGCTGGGCGAGCTGGGAAAATGGCTAATTGGGGTTGGGCTGCGCGAAAGCGGGTTCTGAAAACTGCCTTCCGGCGCGTACTTCTCCCCACTGAAAAAAACCGTCTACGATTGCTTAGGCCTCGAACTTGTTGCAGAACATTTGAGCAGGGTATGGAAATGGACATCAAGAGCAGAGCCGGCTTCGCCACTGCCTCGCGCCCGCGGTCACAGACTGTTGCTCTTGAGCAACGCATCCTCTTCGACGGTGCCGCCGCTACTGCTGTCGACCAACAGCACCTCAGCGATGCCAGCGCTGCCGAAAGCAAAGACACCACTCACCCCGCTCCTACCGCTAGCGAAGCACAGACCGCCGCACCGGCGCCTGCCCCGCATAGCCTGGTAGTGATCGACGCCCGCGTAGAAAATCGCGACCAGTTGGTCGCCGACTTGCCCTTGGGCACCTCCGCGCTGGTGGTAGACCCTGGCCAGGATGCCATCGCAGCCATAAGCAATGCCTTGACGCGACTTGGCAAGGTCGATTCTATACAAGTGTTCTCGCATGGCGCCTCTGGCCAGTTCACCTTGGGCAACCAAGTGTTCACCAGCCATTCAGTCGAACAGCTGGGCGACCGCCTGAGCGCCTGGCGTGGTGAGCTGAATACCGGTGCCGACATCCAGCTGTATGGTTGCGATGTCGGCGCCGGCAGCGCCGGCCAGGCGCTGGTCAATGAGCTGGCGCGCTGGACGGGCGCCGACGTCGGCGCTTCCAGCAATGCCACCGGTAGCCCACTGGCCGGTGGCGACTGGCGCCTGGAGGTCAGCCATGGCGAAGTGGACAAGAACATTGCGCTCGCAGCCACCACCCTCGGTAGTTTCCAGGGCCTGCTGGCCGATGCCAGCCCTACCGCCAGCCTGGGCAGCAGTGGCGCCGAGGTTCAATTGGGCGAGCAGTTCACCTTCAGCGTGAGCTTCAGCAACCCCTCTACCCAGGAAGGCTATGCCCCGTTCATCGACGTGTTCATGCCGGCCACCGGGCGCGACGGTAACGACGGCGCCACGTTCGTCTCTGCCACCTACCTGGGCCAGGCGGTGAACAGTTTCGTGATCACCTTCGATGCTAGCGGCAATGCCACCCACCCGCTGGCCAAGGACGCCAGCGGCAACCCCGTGGTGATCAATGCCGCCAGCGTGGGCATGCAACCAGGCGACCAGATGGTGGTGCTGCAGTTGCCTTACGCCAGCGTCACCAACGGCCAGCCCAACATCGACATCCTGATCACCGCGCAACTGAGCGACCTGGCCGATACCAGTTATTCCGACGGTGCCCCCAACCTCACCATCAATACCCGCGCCGGCTTCGAATACGGCAACGATTCGCTGAACAATCCGGTGCAGGACCCGAGCCGGGTGGAAAGCGTGCTGCACAGTTTCATCGTCACGCCGACCCTGCTGAAAGTCACGCAAACGGTGAACATGCCCGAAGGCGAAACGGTCACTGGACCAAATTTCACCCGCACCCAGACCGTCACCGTAACTCCCGCTCCGGGGCAGACCCTGAGCAACGTCACCGTCACCCAGACCGTGCCCGACCAGGTGCATGTCAGCGCCATCACCCCGGGCCCGGGCGGTACCCTGGCATCGATCACCCTGCACGACGGTACCGTACTCACCAACCCGGCCCTCATTGCCTTGGCACTGGCCAACCCCAATGCCTTCGTGGCCAGCTATGACATCCACTACGATACCCTCAGCGCCGCCAGCGACACCCAAGTCAGCTTCTATGTGCCGGAAATCGACGCCAACGGCCGGCCGGTAATCGACCCGACCTCCGGCAACCCAGTGACGATCAACTTCGGCACCGCCAGCGTGACCGGTGCCTGGAGCCCGCTGGACCCACGCGATCGCCCCACCGACCCCGACGGTTACCCGGTCGATGAAACCGGCAACGGCCAGGGCGTGACTTTCGTCGCCAAGTCGATCACCCTGCTCAAGCAGGTCAACCTGCAGAATGATATCGGCACGCCAGGCCTCACGCCTGGCGATACCTTGCGCTACACCATGGACGTGGCCATCTCCGACTTCTTTGCCTTCGGCGAGAACATCCTCGAGCAAGGCCAGTTCACCCTGAACGACCTGCTCAGCGATGGCCAGACCTTCGACCCTAGCAACCCGCCAACCCTGGTCATCCAGCAGCACGGTAGCGCACAAAGCATTGCGTTGCTCTACACCCAGACGGTCAATGCCGACGGCAGCACTACACTGGTTTTCGACATTGCCGAATCCATTCGCAGGGCCATCGCAGGCCCCGGTGTCGCGGCGCTGTTTGGCGACCTCTATGACGACGACCTACAGGAAGGCGCGACGCGCCTGAGCATCGTCTACGACGCCCTGATCGACGCCACCTACACCACCGACCACCCACCCCACGATCAGCTCAACGAAGGCGACAGTGTCGGTAACAACGCCACGGTAGATGCCACCGTGCTGCGTGACGCGGTCAACCTCGGCGGCACCCAGACCGACGGCTCCAGCACCCTCAGCACCATTCAGACATCCACGGTCGATATCGAGCTCACCCAGGTCAATGGCAGCAACCCGCCGAGCAACGGCGAACTGCGCCCAGGCGACGTGGTGACCTTCACCATCAATTATGACCTGCAGGTTGCCGACTACGAAAACTTCAAGCTTACGGCCTACCTGCCTCTGCCCCTGCTCAACGCCAGTGGCATCAACTGGAGCTTCGGTACCGGTGTTGGCCAATGGACGTTCGGCAGCGGCAACAACATTCTGGATGTGCCTGACAGCGTCACCACCGGCCCTGGCAACTCGATCATCTTCGACTTCGGTAATTACGTGTCCGGTGGGCTTGACGGCGGCACCGTGCAAGTACGCTTCACCATGGTCGTGGGCGACCAGCCTTTTGCCGACCAGCGTGAACTGGACGTGCTGGCACAATCGAGCCAGACCACCACGGTCGACAAGGCCGTGCTCACGTCCTCGGATGTGGCGGTGATCGAGTCGGTCGCCGAACCGGTGCTGGATATCAGGCACGGTGTGGTGGCCAGCAGCAATGGTACGGTCACCGGAACGACCGGCAGTTGGGCCGCCCCCGGCACCAGCGGCGTGCCGTTCAGTGGCAGCGTCACCGGCCTGGCGGCGGTGGATGGCAATGTCACGGGCATCGACGGTGCCGACACCCTGCGCCTGGCTACCGCCCTGAAGAACAGCGGCGGCGGCGGTGCCTACGATGTCAGCACCCGCATCACGCTGCCTGCCGGCCTGTCGTTTGCCGGTGGCAACCTGGAGGCGGCCAACCTGCAGGTCTACCGGGGTGACGGCACCCTGCTGGTGCTGGGCAGCGACTACAGTATCAACGGCAATGCCATCACCTTCCTCGACGCCAACGGCCAGGCCACCTTGCTGGCTGGCCGCGCCGGTACCGCCAGCGATCTTGCCGGCAGCAACGTGGTGGTCATTACCTATGACGTCACCGTCGACAACGCCATCCTGGCCTCCAGTACCTTGCAAAGCACCGCAGCACTGACCTACTACGCCAGTGTCGATGGCGGCCAGGACTTCACCCCGGCCGACCTCACGGAAGTCGCCAACCAGCAGGTTGCCGCGCCGACCATCAGCAAGACATACAAGGACGGCACCCTCACCGAGGATGATTCGAGCGCCACGCACACCACAGGCAGCAACCTGGTCATCGGCGAAAGCATCACCTACGACATCGTCGTCAGCCTGCCGGAGGGTTCCACGGGCAGCCTGCGCGTCAACGACCTGCTCCCCCCCGGGCTGCGCCTGGACCCTCGTTTCAATGGCAACCTGGGCTATGAAATCATCACCACCACTGCAGGTAGCGCAGCCTTGGCCGCCAACTTCAACGGCGTGCTCGACGTCAACCCGATAACCCTGGACGGCAGCGACGGCGCCGACCTGCTGCTGGTGTTTGGCAGCGCCGGGGCCACTGCCGACAACATCACAGGCAATAACAGTTTCGTCATTCGCCTGGTGCTGGTGGCCAGCAACGTGACCGGCAACCAGCAGGGCACAACGCTCAACAACGGCGCACAACTGTTCTACAGCGACCCCGACGGCGATACCCCCAACGGCACGACCGCCGTCGATCGCAGCCTCGACAGTGCCCAACAACCCGGCGTGACCCTTGTCGAGCCCACCCTCAGCGTCACCCAGCAGGTGACATCTACCCCCACGTTCGGCGGGTTCGACGAGGGCGACCCCATTACCTTCACCATCACGGTGGCCAACAACTCGGGTACCGACGCGTTCGACATCAGCCTGCTGGACCTGCTGCCGACCGAGATCGACAACCTGCAGATCAGTGGCACGATTCAGTACAGCGGCGGCGCCAGCAACAACGGCGGCGTCGATTTCGTCATCTCCAATGGCCAACTGGTGACCGTCAATGGCGCCAATATCGACATTGCCAATGGCGGCAGCATCGTCATTACTCTGGCGGGTGTGGTCAATGCCACCGCCGCGGGCCAGGCCGCTATCCCCAACAATGTCGAGGTGCGCTGGAGCAGCCTGAACGGCACTGACTCCGGCACTGACACAGTCAATGGTGAGCGCAGCGGCGACGACGGCCGCCTCGACTCTGGCGTGCTCAACGACTATCGCGTGTTGAGTGCCTTGCTGATCCCGGTCACCAACGGTATTCAGGTGTCCCGCGTGGGCGGCGTGGCCGACACGCCCCCGCCCAGCAACAGCAACGGCACCACCGACACCAGTGGCCTGTTGGAAACCGTATTGGTCGGCGAAATCGTCCGTTACCGCGTGGCGGTTCTGGTACCGACCGGCGACAACCCTGGGTACCAGATTCGCATCGAACTGGCGGCGGGCCTGGAGTTCATCCCCGCCGACCTCAACAACATCCTGATCGCCATGGTGTCGAGCCAACTGGGCGGCCTTACCACCGATGCGACCGATCTGCTCAGCGGCGGCACGCTGTATATGACCGGCAACCAGGACAGCGACGTGGCCTTGCCTATCCGCACCGACCTGAGCGGCACGACACCGTCCGGCACCTTCGACGGCAACAATGGCCGACTGGTGATCACCCCCAACGACGACGGCAGCCAGACCATCACCTTCAACCTCGGCAACCTGACCAACACCGAAGCCAACGACAGCGACATCGAAGGCGTGATCCTCGAGTTCAACGTGCGGGTCAGCAACGTGGCGGGCAACCTGGCCAACAGCCAGCTGGGCATGACCGTGTTCGAACACGTAGGCGAAAACGGTGGCGTGGACCGAGGCAAAAGCGACACGGTGTTCGAGCGCGTGGTGGAACCCAGCTTCACCAACCCGGACAAATCGGTCGTCGATGTGACCCCAGGCAGCGGCACGACCAATGCCACGGTGTCGGTGAGCTTTACCCAGGACGGCGGCGCGCCCGCCTACAACACGCACCTCGCCGACCAGTTCCCCAGTGGCAGCAACTATCAGGTACAAAGCATCCTGCTCAACGGCGTGGCGCTGGACCTCGGCAACCTGCCCAGTGGCGTCAGTTTCAGCGATGGCACGGCAATCGCCGTGGACTTCGACCGCCTTGCACCAAATGACTCGGTCCAGGTGATCTATACCGTCACCTTGCCAAACGTCACCATCGCCGACAACGCCGCCAGCGCCGCCGTACTGACCTGGACCAGCCTGCCCAGCGATTTCGAGACCAACGGATGGGGCGGCTCGCTGCCCGCCACTGCCGGTGGCAGCACCGGCGAGCGCACCGGCCAGGACGGTCCCGGCGGGCTGAACAACTACATCCTCAGCGACGGTGCCGGCATGGGCGTGGTCCAGGGCACATTGTGGGACGACACCCGCAGCGCCACGGACAACATCACCCCCGACGGCCCAGGCCTGGACGGCATTACCGTGACCCTGACGTGGGCCGGCGACGATGGCGTGTTCGGCAGCGCTGACGACCGCACCTTCAACACCCTCACCGCCAACGGCGGCCTCTACCAGTTTGCGCTGCTGCCTTCGGGCAGCTACCTGATCGCTGTGGCGCAGGACCATCAAGCCAGCGCCGGCAACAATTACCGGGTGCGCATCGATACCGACAGTGGCGCTGCAGCTGTCGGCCTGGGCAGCATCGACCTTACCCTCGGTGAAGGCACTACCGGCACGGCCGATGCCGGCTACGTGCATGTCAACGAGGCGCCGGTCAACACCGTTTCCGACCAACACGGCCAGGAAGACACGGTGCTACACATTGGTGGCCTCGCCATCAGTGACCTGGATGTAAACGCAGGTACCGCCGACGGCATCATGACCATCACCCTCACGGTGGTGCACGGGGTCATCTGGCAGACCGCAACACCGCCTGCGACCACTGCTACACCACCGACCGGCGCGGGCCGAAGCCTGGTGCTCAGCGGGACCCTGAACGAACTGAACGTGCTGCTGAGCCAGCTCTATTACAAGGGCGACCAGGACTTCAATACCTTCCGCGACCAGGAAACCCTGACCATGGTCTCCAATGACCAGGGCAACTTCGGCGACGCCCCGCTCAACGGTGACGGTATCCCCGGGCAGAACCCGGCCGATGCACTGACCGACACCGATGTGATGAGTATCGTCATTGACCCGGTCAACGATGCCCCGATCGCCAACGCCGACCTGGCAATCGCCGTGGAAGCCGGTGGTTTGAACAACGCCGACCCTGGCGTGAACCCGACCGGCAACGTGCTGGACAACGACACCGACGTCGATATCCAGACCAACAACGACGTGCTCGCCGTGACCCGTGTTGCCAACAGCACCACCCCTGCTGGCGTGGCAGTGGCCGCCAATGGGGTCACCACCTTGCAGGGCCTGTACGGCATGTTGTCGATTACCGCGAACGGCGGTTTCCAGTACATCGTCGACAACGCCAACCCCGCCGTGCAGGCGCTGCGCACAGCGGGTGATTTCATTACCGAAGTATTCGCCTATGACATCATCGACAGCGGCGGCCTGACCAGCAGCGTAGCGCTGCAGATCAATATCCATGGTGCCAACGACACCCCTGTCGCACACGGCGATACTGCCACCGCCATCGAAGCCGGAGGTACCAACAACGGTACGCCTGGGCAGGATGCCAGCGGCAATGTGCTGGACAACGACACCGATGTGGACGCCGTGGCCTTGGGCGAGACCAAGCAGATCAGCGCGGTACGCTTCGACGGCCTGGGCGGCGGCCAAATCATCCCCGTTTCCAGCGACCAACCCTCCAACATACTGGCGAACTTTGGGACCTTGACGATTAACGCCGATGGCAGTTACCGCTACGTCATCGATAACAGCAACGCCGCTGTACAAGCGCTTTCACCCGGCCAGACACTGATCGAGCAGTTCACCTACCAGATGGCCGACGCCGATGGTTTGAGCTCCGTAAGTGTCTTGGTCATCACCATTGAGGGCGCCAACGATGCCCCGGTCGCTGTGGACGACCAGGGTACTGCCAGTGCAGGAGCCACGGACGGCAGCCCGGCGCCGGCCAATGCCACTGGCAACGTGATCACCGGCAATGCCGGCGTCGGCACTGACACCGACGTCGACAACCTCGACCAACCAACGGCCACCCAGCTCAAGGTCGGCGGTGTGCGCAGCGGGCTGGAAACTGCCGGCGGTACATTCAACCCGGTGGCCAATGGTGCCCCTGCCACTCTCACCGGCACGGTGGCCCGCCTGGCCGACAGCAGCCTGATCAGTGGCAATTTCGGCCAACTGCTTCTGAATGAAGACGGTAGCTACAGCTTTGAGGTCAACAGCACCGACCCGGCGATCCTTGCCCTGTCAGCCGGGCAAAGCCTGGAAGTGATCTTCACCTACCAGATCCACGACAGCGGCGGGCTGACCGACCAGGCACAGTTGGTGATCACCGTGACAGGGGTCAACGACCCGCCCGTGGTCAACCCGGTCAGCGTCGACGCCATCGAGGCTGGCGGGCTGAACAATGCAACCGCTGGCCTGGACCCGAGCGGCAGCATCCGCGCCGCGTACAGCGATCCGGACGGCGATACCCTGACCGTCAGCGCCGTGGTCAGCCCGACCGGCGTCAACGGCACACCGGGCCAAGCCCTGGCCGGCAACTATGGCAGCCTGGTGCTGGATGCCCAGGGCAACTACCGCTACGTGGTGGACAACAGCAACAGCGCCGTGCAGGCCCTACGCACCGACACCGACCGGCTCACCGAGGTGTTCCAGTACAGCGTCAGCGATGGCAACGGCAAGGTGGTCACCGCCAGCTTCACCGTGGTCATCCACGGCCGCAACGACACGCCCGTTGCGGCCGACGACAGCGCCATTGCCATTGAGGCCGGAGGCATCAACAACGGCTCGCCTGGGCAGGATGCCAGCGGTAATGTGCTGGACAACGACACCGATGTGGACGCCGTGGCGTTGGGCGAAACCAAGCAAGTCAGCGCGGTACGTTTCGACGGCCAAGGCGGTGGGCAGATCGTTCCCGTTACTACTAACCAGCCGACCAATGTGCTGGCGAGCTTCGGGACCTTGACGATCAATACCGATGGCAGCTACCGCTACGTCATCGACAACAGCAACGCTGCTGTGCAAGCGCTTTCGCCCGGCCAGACACTGGTCGAGCAATTTACCTACCAGGTGGTCGACGCCGATGGCTTGAGTTCCATGACCCTTCTGGTGATCACCCTCCAAGGCGCCAACGATGCTCCGGTCGCTGTGGACGACCAGGGTACTGCCAGCGCGGGAGCCACGGACGGCAGCCCGGCGCCGGTCAATGCCTCTGGCAACGTGATCACCGGCAATGCCGGCGTCGGCACTGACACCGACGTCGACAACCTCGACCAACCAACGGCCACCCAGCTCAAGGTCGACGGTGTGCGCAGCGGGCTGGAAACTGCCGGCGGCGCCCTCACCTCAGTGGCCAACGGCGCCCCTGCCACCCTCACCGGAACAGTTGCCCGCCTGGCCGACAGCAGCCTGATCAGTGGCAATTTCGGCCAACTGCTTCTGAATGAAAACGGTAGCTACAGCTTTGAGGTCAACAGCACCGACCCGGCGATCCTTGCCCTGTCAGCCGGGCAAAGCCTGGAAGTGATCTTCACCTACCAGATCCACGACAGCGGCGGACTGACCGACCAGGCACAGTTGGTGATCACCGTGACAGGGGTCAACGACCCGCCCGTGGTCAACCCGGTCAGCGTCGACGCCATCGAGGCTGGCGGGCTGAACAATGCAACCGCTGGCCTGGACCCGAGCGGCAGCATCCGCGCCGCGTACAGCGATCCGGACGGCGATACCCTGACCGTCAGCGCCGTGGTCAGCCCGACCGGCGTCAACGGCACACCGGGCCAAGCCCTGGCCGGCAACTATGGCAGCCTGGTGCTGGATGCCCAGGGCAACTACCGCTACGTGGTGGACAACAGCAACAGCGCCGTGCAGGCCCTACGCACCGACACCGACCGGCTCACCGAGGTGTTCCAGTACAGCGTCAGCGATGGCAACGGCAAGGTGGTCACCGCCAGCTTCACCGTGGTCATCCATGGCCGCAACGACACACCTATCGCCACGGCGGACAGCGCCATTGCCATCGAGGCCGGTGGCATCAACAACGGTTCGCCTGGGCAGGATGCCAGCGGTAATGTGCTGGACAACGACACCGACGTGGACGCCGTTGCCTTGGGCGAGACCAAGCAGGTCAGCGCGGTACGCTTCGACGGCCAGGGCAGCGGCGGGACCGTCCCCGTTACCAGTGCTCAACCAACCAATGTGCTGGCGAACTTCGGTACCTTGACGATCAACGCCGATGGCAGCTACCGCTATGTCATCGATAACAGCAACGCCGCTGTGCAAGCGCTTTCGCCTGGCCAGACGCTGGTCGAGCAGTTCACCTACCAGATGGTCGATGCCAATGGCCTGAGTTCCACGACCCTTCTGATGATCACCCTTCAAGGCGCCAACGACACGCCCGTGGCCGTGGACGACCAGGGCACCGCCAGTGCCGGTGCCACGGATGGCAACCCGGCGCCGGTCAATGCCTCTGGCAACGTGATCACCGGCAATGCCGGCGTCGGCACTGACACCGACGTCGACAACCTCGACCAACCAACGGCCACCCAGCTCAAGGTCGACGGTGTGCGCAGCGGGCTGGAAACTGCCGGCGGTACATTCAACCTGGTGGCCAATGGTGCCCCTGCCACTCTCACCGGAACAGTTGCCCGCCTGGCCGACAGCAGCCTGATCAGTGGCAATTTCGGCCAACTGCTTCTGAATGAAGACGGTAGCTACAGCTTTGAGGTCAACAGCACCGACCCGGCGATCCTTGCCCTGTCAGCCGGGCAAAGCCTGGAAGTGATCTTCACCTACCAGATCCACGACAGCGGCGGGCTGACCGACCAGGCACAGTTGGTGATCACCGTGACAGGGGTCAACGACCCGCCCGTGGTCAACCCGGTCAGCGTCGACGCCATCGAGGCTGGCGGGCTGAACAATGCAACCGCTGGCCTGGACCCGAGCGGCAGCATCCGCGCCGCGTACAGCGATCCGGACGGCGATACCCTGACCGTCAGCGCCGTGGTCAGCCCGACCGGCGTCAACGGCACACCGGGCCAAGCCCTGGCCGGCAACTATGGCAGCCTGGTGCTGGATGCCCAGGGCAACTACCGCTACGTGGTGGACAACAGCAACAGCGCCGTGCAGGCCCTACGCACCGACACCGACCGGCTCACCGAGGTGTTCCAGTACAGCGTCAGCGATGGCAACGGCAAGGTGGTCACCGCCAGCTTCACCGTGGTCATCCACGGCCGCAACGACACGCCCATTGCGGCCGACGACAGCGCCATTGCCATCGAGGCCGGAGGCAGCGACAACGGCACCCCGGGGCAGCCCGGCAGTGGTAACGCGCTGAGCAACGACAGTGATGTGGATGCCGCCGACAGCAAGGCGGTCGATGGCATTTACCTGGGCACCCTCGCTGCCGGTGGAACGTTCATCCAGGTCAATGCAGGCTCGACCGTGGTGGCGGGTGCCTACGGCACGTTGAGCATCGACGCCAACGGCAACTACGTCTACACCGTCAACGACAGCCTGGCTGCCGTGCAAGCACTCAAGGCCGGCGAGCAACTGCGCGAAACCTTCAGTTACCGCATGCACGATACCGACGGTGCCAGCGCCCATGCACACATCAACATCACCGTCGAAGGCCGCTACGACGCCCCCGTGGCCCAGGACGACTTCGCCTACGCGGTAGCGGTGGACGACGATGGCAGCGGTGGGCGTAACCCCACTGGCAATGTGCTGAACAACGACACCGACGTCGATGCCAATGACACCAAAGTGGTCACCGCCGTGGGTGTGGGCGCCGAAAGCAGCAACCTGACCCTCGACCCGCTGACCGACAGCGCAACCGTCACCACCAATTACGGCACCCTGACCCTCAACGCCGATGGCAGCTACCGCTTCGTGGTCAACTCCAACGACCCCGACATCATTGCCCTCGGCTCACTGGGCTTCGTCATCCAGAACTACACCTACCAGGTCACCGACGGCGGCGGGCTGAGCGACACTGCCACCCTGACCATCTTCATCCGCGGCGAAAACCAGCCACCGATCGCCGGCCCCGACCAGGGCCTGACCGTCGAGGCCAGTGGCGTCGATAACAACATCCCGGGCAGCAACCCCAGCGGCAACGTGATGGACAACGACAGCGACCCGGACACCATCAACATCCTGTTCCCGGAAACCCTCGAAGTGCTCGCATTCTGGGCGGGTGACAGCCCGCTGTCAGGCAACGCCAGTCTGGTCGGGCAAACACTGCGTGGCCAGTATGGCGACCTCACACTTAATGGCGACGGCACCTGGAGCTATGTACTGGACAACAGCTTGCAGGCGGTGCAGGCATTGCGCGTCAGCGGCCAGGCTTTGGTCGACAACTTCACTTACCTGCTGGCCGACTTCTGGGGCGGCACCGCCAATGGCCTGCTGAGCATTACCATTGACGGGCGCAACGACTACCCCGTCGCCAATGAAGACACCGCCACTGCGGTGGAAGCCGGCGGGGTGAACAATGGCACTGCCGGCGTGGACCCGCGCGGCAACGTGCTGGGCAACGACACCGATGTCGACGGTGTGCAGTACGGCGAAACGAAGACGGTGCTGCAATACACCGGCGAAAACGGCCGCACGGCTACCGCCGGCCAAGTGCTGCAAGGCCTTTACGGCACACTGCTGATCAATGCAAACGGCAGCTATCTGTATGTCGTCGATAATGACAACCCGACCGTACAGGCCATGCGCGGCGCTGGCGAATCGCTGCGGGAAGTATTCACTTACCGCATGTTCGACACCGCCGGTGTCACTTCGGACGCACGCCTGACCGTGACTGTGCAGGGCGCCAATGACAATCCGGTGGCCCGCGACGATATCAATACTGCCAGCGACCAGGTACCGGCACCGCACACCAGCGGCAACGTGCTACCCAATGACAGCGATGTGGACGACGGCGACGGACTCACTGTGACAGGCATCCGTGCTGGTCAGGAAGCCGGTGCAGGTACGGCCGGCATGGTCGGCCAGCCCACCGTTGGCCAGTACGGCACCTTGGTGCTCAATGCCGACGGCAGCTACACCTACAGCATCGACCTGAGCAATCCAGACGTGTTGGCAGCCGCCGGCCTTGGGCAAGTACTCAAGGACTACTTCACTTACACCATCAGCGACCTGGCGGGTGCCACCGACCAGGCCCAGCTGGTCATCACGCTGGATATTTCCACCCCGTACATTCCCCCTGGCCCATATTTCGAACGCGACAGCCACAGCGGCCTGACGGATGCACCGCTGCCGGATGTCAACCCGGCGATCTTCGTCGCACCGGTGGTCGAGCGAGTCAACGAAGGCCTGACACTTTCCGCCTGGGGCGCCGATGGCAGTGATGTACGCCTGTTCGCCACACCCGAAATCGAAAGCCAGTCACTCGGCAACCAGCTTGGCCTGGTAAACGGGCAGTTCGTTGCCAGTGCAGTGGCACAAAGCCGACGCGCCAGTGCCGAAGACCAGAACTGGGCCCAGGGCCGCCACGGTGTCATCAGCCTGACCGCCGACGGCCTGTTGCCCGACCCATCGCTTTGGGCGCCGGCACAGGCCGACATGGTGTCGCAAGCGGAGAAAACCGCGCAGCCTGCACAGGGTTTTCGTGCGCAATTGCGTGAAGCCGCCCAGCGCCGCGGCAGCAACGCCCCATGAAGCCGATGCATTCACGGATGGACCAAGGACTGTTTATGCCAGTATCGACCTTTAAAGCCCTGAGTACCTTCACGGCCGTCAGCGTTTTGCTCAGCGCCTGTTCAGCCTTCGAACCCAAGCCTTTTACCGAGGACGAGATGCGCCAGCGGGTGATCGAAGACCAGGCGCGCATGTACAAGGAGCAGGAGCCAGTCAACGGGCCAATCACCTTCTACGAAGCCTCAGCGCGGGCCCTGAAGTACAACCTCGACTACCGGTTGAAGTTGCTTGAAAGTGCCCTGGCGTCAGACCTGCGCGATGTTTCCAGCCACGAGATGCTGCCACGCCTGGTCGCCTCTGCTGGCTATGCCGGACGCAACAACGACTCCGGCGGTACCTCAATCGGCATTGAGGACCGTCAGGTCAGCTTGCGTCCGTCCACTTCCGAGGAGCGCTACCGCACCCTGTACAGCCTCGGTCTGTCATGGAGCCTACTGGACTTCGGGGTCGCCTACTTCCGCACGCAGCAAAAAAACGACCAGATGCTGATGGCCGAGGAGCGTCGTGAAAAGGTCGCGCAGAACGTGCTGCAGGACGTGCGCAATGCCTACTGGCGTGCCCTCGGCGCACAGCGTCTGCTGCCAGAGGTAGACGGCCTGCTGATGCGTACCCACCGCGCCTTGACCGCGGCCCGTGAAGCCGAGGGCAAAGGCCTTCTGCCGCGCCAGGACATCCTCGCCTACCAGCGCGCCCTGCTCGACTCGGTGTACATGCTCACCGTGCGCCGCCAGGACCTTGAGTTCGCCCGTGCGGAGCTGGCGGCGCTGATGTCGCTGCCGCCCAACACTCGAATGGTGCTGGCCGACGTCACCGAACAACCGCTGCCGCTGCTGACCAGCAACGTCGAAAAACTGGAGCGCCTGTCCCTGGAGCGCCGCCCGGAAATCATGGAGGAGTGGTATCGCAAACGCGTCAGCATGAACGACCTTAAGATCGCCAAGGCGCAGCTGTGGCCGAATGTGAGCTTCAACTACGGCTATGAATACGACTCCAACAAATACCTGTACAACAGCGACTGGAACCAGACCGGCATCAATGTCTCAATGAACCTACTGCGTCTGCTGCAGTACCCGGACATCGTGGCTGCGGAAAAAAGCCAGGAAAAAACCGATGACATGAGACGCACCGCGTTGTCCATGGCGATCCTTACCCAGGTCCGAGTAGGCCTGCTGCGCTACCAGTTGGCGCGCCAGGAAGTGGAGTTTGCCGACGAAAGCCTGCGTGTCGACCAGAGCCTGCTCAACTACGCGCAGTCATCGCGCAACGCGGCACTGGGCAGCGAACTGGAACTGATTCGTGCCGAAGGCCGCCTGCTGCTGTCACGCTATCAACGTGAAGCCGCCTACTCCGATGCCCAGGCTGCCTGGGGGCGGTTGTACAACTCGATCGGTTTTCAGGTCATGCCCAAACAGATTGATCAGCATGACGTGAAAACACTGGCGCGGGAAATTCAGAACACACTGGACCGGCAAACCCGCGACAACCTGCTTGCTGCGGGTAGTTAGCCAGATGGCAAGTTCAATCCCCAACCACGCATCTGGCTGAGCGCCCATGGTTACCCGTCATCCAAGCATCTCCTGTGCAAGCCGGGCCTTACGTAGACTCTGCGACCAACTACCCAGCTCCGCGTCAGAAATTGCCAGTCGTGATTGATTGCGCTCCCGCTGCGACTGAGGGGCAAAATCGGGGAGATATCCTCAATATTTAGCGCTAAAACTATTGATGTAGGGCCTAGTCATACTGTTTTTGGCGACCCGGACAGCCTCTGAATCGGCATAACGAACAAACGCTCGACCGCTCCAATGAGGCCCACGATGTCCCTTCAGCCGCTCTGCCCCGACTCTCTGCCCGATAGCTGCAGGGGCCTGCTCTATACCCTGGCGACGGCGTTCCCTGGCAAGGGGCGAACTTCGCTGCTCAAACAGCTAAGAACCATGGGCATCTGTGACTCGGGTGGCAAGCTGCTTGATGCCCCTACGTTGGCCAGCCTGCTGCAATTGCTGCAGGACCAAGGCTGGGTCAAAAAGCTCGGGCACTCCAAGAGGTCTGGCTGAACCTGTTGTTGCATGATCATCTTCGTTTGAACAACAGCCTGCTGGGGCCCGTCTACGGCAGCTATGCATTAGCCCAGCACGAGATGGCGCTCTGCCCCTCCCTGGGGCTGGGCCTGCAATTGATGCAGCAAGCCCTGTGGCGAGGCGACTGGAATGCGCTGCAGCACTACGGCATGCAGGACTGTCCGCTGACATGCCAAGCCTGCAGTTGGAACAGTGTCGGGCTGGACGAAGCCCAGGCAATCAAGAATGCGCAGACCAAGCGCGCTCAAGCGGTCATGGATTTGCAATCGAATTTCCGTGTAGTCGCCACTGGCACCCCACTGGAAAACCACCTGGGCGAACTGTGGAGCCTGTTCCGCTTCATCACCCCAGGCCTGCTCGGTAGCCAGGAAAGCTTCGCTACGTCAATCGAACAAGGCGATGTAGCCGCCCGACGGGCTTTGAAGGCATGAAGCTATCTATACCTCTCCCTCCGGTCTTGAGCTGGCGTGTACACCGATGCGGAAACAGTTGGCCAGTGAATAGCTACTGTACGCATGCAGGCGACAAGCAGATTGAGGGCTCACCACAGCCCGGGCAATCACGACTCACACATCGCACAACAGTTCGATAATCGCACAAAATCCGCTTAGCTCCCTCTACTTGTGCACGATCTTGCGGCACGCTAGTACGCAGTCACCCAACAATTCCTAGGTGCTGATTGGCCCACCGCTTCGCCACGCGAAGACAAGGTCGATAACCCACACTCCAGGAAAAACCAGGAGCTCGCTTTGATCAATAAAACGTTTGAGTCCATCGCCAGCGCGGTGGAAGGCATCACCGACGGTTCGACCATCATGGTCGGTGGTTTTGGCACTGCCGGCATGCCGTCTGAACTGATTGATGCCCTGATCGCCACCGGTACCCGCGACCTCACCATCATCAGCAACAATGCCGGCAACGGTGAGGTCGGGCTTGCCGCGCTGCTCAAGGCGGGCAGCGTACGCAAGGTGGTCTGCTCGTTCCCGCGCCAGTCCGACTCCTACGTGTTCGATGAACTGTACCGGGCCGGCAAGATCGAGCTGGAAGTGGTACCGCAAGGCAACCTGGCCGAGCGTATCCGTGCTGCGGGCTCGGGCATCGGTGCGTTCTTCTCGCCGACCGGCTACGGCACCCTGCTGGCCGAAGGCAAGGAAACCCGTGAAATCGACGGCCGCCAGTACGTTCTGGAGATGCCGCTGCACGCCGACTTCGCGCTGATCAAGGCGCACAAGGGCGACCGTTGGGGCAACCTGATCTACCGCAAGGCCGCCCGCAACTTCGGCCCGATCATGGCCATGGCCGCCAAGACCGCCATCGCCCAAGTTGACCAGATCGTCGAACTCGGTGAACTGGACCCGGAACACATCATCACCCCGGGTATCTTCGTCCAGCGCGTGGTCGCCGTCTCCGGCGCTGCCGCTTCTTCGATCGCCAACGCTGTCTGAGGCCTGCCATGACCATCACCCGAAAACTCTCCCGTACCGAGATGGCCCAGCGCGTGGCCGCAGACATTCAGGAAGGCGCCTATGTAAACCTGGGCATCGGCGCACCGACCCTGGTGGCCAATTACCTGGGCGACAAGGAAGTATTCCTGCACAGCGAAAACGGCCTGCTGGGCATGGGCCCAAGCCCTGCGCCGGGAGAAGAAGACGATGACCTGATCAACGCCGGCAAGCAGCACGTGACCCTGCTGACCGGCGGTGCCTTCTTCCACCACGCCGACTCCTTCTCGATGATGCGTGGCGGCCACCTGGACATCGCCGTACTGGGCGCCTTCCAAGTGTCGGTCAAGGGCGACCTGGCCAACTGGCACACCGGCGCCGAAGGTTCGATCCCAGCTGTAGGCGGTGCGATGGACCTCGCCACGGGCGCCCGCCAAGTGTTCGTCATGATGGACCACCTGACCAAGTCCGGCGAAAGCAAGCTCGTGCCCGAGTGCACCTACCCGCTGACCGGTATCGGTTGCGTAAGCCGCATCTACACCGACCTGGCCGTGCTGGAGGTGACGTCAGATGGGCTGCAGGTGATAGAGATCTGCGCCGACATCGACTTCGACGAGTTGCAGAAGCTCAGCGGCGTGCCGCTGTTCAGGTAATCCACCCTGCCCGTATGACGCCTGGAATCCCCGGGCGCCTCTACTTGGCCAAGCTGGGCCACGTGCGCGTTGGTGAGAGGCGTTGATGACATTTCGTGATACCTCGGCGTCACTCAGGTAAGCTCTGCCCCCTGTAAGGCAGCGCATGGCGGGTCTTGATTGAATCAACGGCCGCCATGGGTTGACCCGCCGACATCACCACCAACCGATAAGGAAATCTCATGCGTAAACTCAAATTCGTGCTCATGGCGTTGCCGTTCTGCGTACTGGCCGGCTGCGGCGGCGACGCGCTGGAAGGCACTTACGAACAAACCACCACCGTGATGGGCTTCCAGGGTCCCAAGCAGACGGTAGAGTTCTCGAGCGACTACATCATCGCCAACGGCAACAAGGTCAAGGTTGACGAGTGGGAGCGCAAAGATGATGTGGTCACTGCTCGCAACAAGGACGGGGTAGCCCTGATCAACGTTCGCGTACTGGATGGCGGCAAGCGCCTGGAAGCCGTTGGTGGCAGTGACATGGCCAAGAACGTGTTCGTGCGGGTAGATTGATCTGGCGGGGCGGGCATTCGCCTGCCCCCCAAACACCGACCTTGGTCTGATCAGGGTAAAGCCGAGTGAGCCAATCTGATGCTCGCAATGGCGCAGGATGCCTATCGGCTGCACTGAGGCCAGGATTTGTTGGCACGCTCTACTTCTGAGCCGGATGCACCGCCTGCAAGTGGTTGGAAAACCCTGCCTCCGTTTCACAGCGCCAGGTCGCCCACAGCTTGCTACCGGCCTCACCGCCCATGTCCAACTCGAACGCCAACCAGTTCCGGGATGGCATCACATAGCGATTGAACCCCGGGAACAGCATCATCTCGACACAGTGCTGCACATCGATGGACTGGACCTTGCTCGCGGTATGGTTCAGCAACTGCAGAAACAGCCGTTCGGCCACGCCGATCAACGAAGGATGCACCACACCCGACGAGGTGAATTGCTGAATCTGCGCCCAGTTCGAGGTCGGCGGGATGTCTCGGCGATAACAGCTGCCCCACGCCGCGACGTGCACGTCCCCAGAAGCGATGGATACCCGCAGCAGCCTCTGCTCGGCAATCCGGGTCAGCGACTCCAGCAGGCGCTTGCGCTCGCCCTCGTGATCGCCGTGCGACCAATGGTCCTTGAGGTCGTCAGCATTGCTGTCGAGCACATGGTCCTGGCCGAAGGTATCGAGTAACCCTTCAGCCAGCGACAGTTTGGGGTGCGCGACTGGCACCGAGGACATGAAGATCAGGTGCTGGCATTTGCTCCCCGGATGGGCAGGCTCACCGTCACGCAGTGTGCCGAGCCAAGCCTGCATGACAGCCCAGGTCGCGGCCCCCATCACCTGGGTGCGTGAACGCTCGGTGCGCAAATCAGCCACGAACAGTGATACCGGCCCTATGTGAAAGCCGAAACTGAAGCCCGGTTGGCCATCCAGAAGTGGCAAGGCCAAACGGTCCCCTTTCAGCCGTGTGCCCCATGCTATCGGCTCGTACTGAGGGTCCTGCTGGGAAACATTTGCACGCTTCAGCCCTTGCAGCGGCGGCAAGTCATCCAGGGCATGCTGCAACTGAAACACCCAGAACGCCTTGCGCGCGTGGCGCATCATCACCTGGAACAACTCACAGTGTTGCATGGCGGGGCTGTAAGACCCCCAGCCGTCGAAGATGTCGTGGTCGTCCCACATCATCACCGTGGGGATTCTCGCCATCGCATCAGCGGCATCCAGGTTCGGCTTGGCCTGGCCCCAGTCACGCCGAGTATCCGGCAGCCAACGCTTGGCATAGAGCCCGAAATAGTAAGATTCGATCTCCCTCTCCAGCGTCACGCCTACCTTGAATGCCAACTGCTCCTTGCGCGACAGCCCGACCCATTTCTTGAGCGCTGTTATATCTTCCCAGATCGAATCGAAGTAAATCTGGTCGCCCCCCATCAACAGCAATTGAAAGCGCTTCAAGCCCTTGTCATGGATACGGGCTTCGTGCCAAAGCTGCTCCTTGTCCAGCACGTAACCTGCATCGCGCAGCGTACTGTCATGGTTACTGATCAGGTCAGCCCAGACGGCGTTTTCAGGGCGCACCAACTTGCGCATGCCACTTGGGTCGGAGAAGCCATTGCAAGAGACGTAGGCCATTCTCGGCGCATAGTCTCGGCCGGGCACGGAGAACTGCCATTGCGGCCCGCCCTGCGCTGCACCAAATTGCACCGTTCGCTCCTGGGCCTGTTGCTCGCAGCTCAGGTCATAGCGAAGGATGGTTTCCTTGCCATGCTCCAGCAACACCTTCGGCGCAGCGCATGCCCGCCCTTCAATAACCAGCGCGGGGAATGCAGAACCCTGTGCAACCCCGACCAACGCAGTCACTTGCCACTGCCCGGTTTCACTGACGCCGCGAAAAGACAACACCGGCCCTACGGTAAAGCGTGCTTTGGACATCCCTGTTATCTCCCCTCAAGCTCGGCAGCAATAACGCTGACAATTCTGGCGCGCGAAACGGCTCTCTTGGCCAGCCTCTGCGCTTCACCGGTCTGGTCCAGCCATTCTCTGAAGCGCTGCAGCGCATGGCGCGTTTGCGACGCATCGCGGCAGTTGGCCAGGAAGGCAAACTGTACCTTCTGTACATCATCGGCGACAAACACACCGAAGGGTCCGCTGACCACGGTTGCATCAGCAAAGCCCAGCAACGCCGTGGCCTGATGCTCTGTAGCCCCCCGATGGCAGGCAATCAGGTGCAACGGCCCATGCGCGCCTTGCAATAAATGAGCATGCTCATGGTCACGTAGAAAGGGTTTACCCACCAACTCACGCGCAGCGGCAACGGTGAACGCAGCCGGGATTGCATGGACAAACACAGCGATATTCACGTCGGCCATTGGAACAATGGCATACGCATCGCCCACAGGGGCTTCGCCACCCGTAAGCGCCTGCAGCAACACCGTTTCCATCGCGCGTTTGCGCTGACGAAAGTCCATCCGTGTCCAATCGAGCGCCTGGCCCATGTCGAAGCGGCTCGAAGCCGCAGCGGTTACCCCACGCTGGGTCAGAACCACCACCGCGTCGAGCAGCGCTTCCTGAACGCGGTCGCGCAACTGCTCGACGGTAGAGACCATTCCCCCCCTGAACGGGGTCTGTTGCGCGATAAACGCCTGGAAGCGCTGATTACGTGCTGCCTCAGCTTCCCGGCTATCACCGATCGGAATATTCGGCATGGCGATGAAGCGCACCTTCCCGCGCGTGGTGGCAAGCCCTTCCATGTACTCCGCATGGCAGATGCCGATGTCACCGTCACCACTGGCCCAGCCGGCATTGCCATTGGACAGCACCAACAGCACATCGCAATCGCGCACGGCTTGTAAACAAGCGTCCCAACTGTCCTGCATGCCATCGGCTGGGGGGGCATCTTCGTTGATCCAGACTTCGAACAGTTGTTTGCCGAACAGCGTCGTGCCTTCTATCTCACGCTTGAGCTGCGCGCGGATACTGCTGAGGGTTTGATCGCTGCCAGCGGGAAAACGGTCGTTGCAGCGACTGGACAGCATGACGCTGATTTTCTTTGACTGGGCCATCCTTGCTCCTGCCCCACGTGCGAGGCCTCAACAGTCTTTGATCGATAACAGGTTTTCGCCCCAAGCATAGATCAGGCGAAGGCCGTGTCTAAAAGCATCGAAGGGTATTCCTATCGGCAATCAGTGAAGCCTCATGCAGTTTGGCCGCTAAACACTGAACAGCAGTTCCTTGTCAAAGTACTTCACCGCGACATGATGGCCAGTGCCAACCAGGTCGAACGGTTCGCACATGGCGCCTGTCGAGACGATATCGCCCGCACGCAGAACCTGCCCGCGCTCAGCCGCATGGGCATACAACGCTGCCAGCGAATGCATCGGGTCTGTCGCGGCATCGCCGAACAAACCACGCGCCCGTGGCACGCCATCCAGATGCACGACCGCGGTCGCGGCAAGTTCAGTCAGCAATCTATCGTCGATGCCACTGCAAATGTGCTCGCCGATGACCAGCGCTTCAAAACCGACGTTGTCGGCCACAAAGCTCGGCCAGCCGACACTTTTGCGATCAACAAAGCGTGAGCGGACGACCTCGAAGGTTACGCAGGTGGCACGGATATCGTCAGCTGTCGGTGCGCGCCCCGGTTCAGGATGTACATCGCGGTCAAGCACGAACGCAACTTCACATTCGACAGTGACCGGCGTCAGCGCCGGCAACGGTACCCTGACCCCGCTTGGGTGGCAGCGCGCAGCATCGAGTTGCCCAACCAGCGGCCGTGTCAGCTTGCCGGCGTGCATGGCCGCTGGGCTGCCGACCCCAAGTTTCCAACCGACACGTTGGCCACCCGCCGTACTGAACAGCCGATCCTGAGCGTCGTACCCCTGGTCGAGGGTCTCGGGTTTCAGGTGCGCGGGCAAACACTGCAGAAGGTCGCCGCTGCGCCATGCGCGCAACAGTGCATCGGCGGTTGGCTGGGGCGTGAACGTCGAAGGAGTCATCAAGGCCTCTGGCTGAGTGGGCGGGTCAATGGGTTGCAGGTGGGGTACGGAATTGCACATCGAGCAGCGCCTCGAATACTTTGATCATGGCGCCTTTGTCCTGGCTGCCATGGCCTTGCAGCAGTGCCGTCTGGTAGGTCGCGGTGGCAGCCGCCAACACCGGTAGTGGCAGGCCCATCTCGGCGCTCAGCTGTGCACCGTGACGCATGTCCTTGTAGGCATCCTGCAGCGGGTAGCTGCTGGTGAAGCTGCCGGCCAGAATATGCGGCAGAAAGTATTCCGAAGCGTGGCTGCGCCCGGTTCCAGTGTTGACCACGCGGCTGACCTGCTGGGCATCCAGGCCCAGCTTGCAGGCCATGGGCAGGATTTCGGCAAGTGCTGCGATGTTGATGTTGTAGAGCAACTGGTTGATCAGCTTGGCCAATTGGCCGCTGCCCACCGGGCCCATATGAAGGATGGTCGATGCCATGGTCTGCAGGTAAGGACGCATCTGTTCAACGACCTCGGCCTGGCCACCACACATGGCGGTAAGCGTGCCGTCGCCAGCGCGCTGGGCCATACCCGAGACAGGGGCGTCCATGAAACGCACGCCCAGCGAGGCGAGGCGGCGCGCGATGTCGAGGGTCTGGGCATACCCGAGGGTACTGGTATCGACCACCGTACTGCCAGGGCGCATCCATTGCGCCAGGCCCTGGGCAGAAAACAGCACCTGCTCGACAACCTGGTCATCGGGCAAACAGAGAAACACCGTGTCGCAAGCGGCCAAGGCCTTACGCTCATCGGTCGGCTGCGCGCCCAGACGCTCCAGCGCCGCATACGCCTGACCGCTGGCAGAACTCACCAACAAGCCCGGGTAAGCGCTGAGCAGGTGGGTTGCCATGGGCAGCCCCATTGTTCCCAAACCGATAAAAGCGATGGTCATCATGCGGCCCCTGGTGGTTGAGCAGCACATCCTAGACAGGCTTGTTCATAATGAAAAATATATTGTTATGATACTCGCGATCACATTTTGTTATGGAGCAGTGGCATGAACCTGAAAGCGCTACGCTGCTGCGTCGAGGTCAATCGCCAGGGCAGTTTTACCAAGGCTGCGAAAAGCCTGCACATCGCTCAACCGGCATTGAGCATGGCGATTACCCGCCTGGAGGAAGAGCTGGGCATGATGCTGTTCAACCGCGCTGGCCGCCGTGTAGTGCCGACCGCAGAAGGCGAACGCTTCCTCGCCCGCATCGATTCGGTGCTGCGAGAACTCGACACGGCTCGCCAAGAACTGCGCGACATGGGGGACCTGCAAAGCGGCGAGGTGCGCCTGGGTATCCCGCCGATGTTCGGCCTCTATTATCTGCCTAGGCTGCTGAGTAGTTTTCGCAAGGCTTACCCAGGCGTTGTCATGACCGTGCTGGAAGGCAGCGCCGACGACATCAGCCAGCGCCTGGAGCGGCGTGAAATCGATGTGGCGCTGCTCGAGTCGCGGCGCGTCATCCCGTCCTGGGAGTCAGTACTGCTGGGCAAGGATGAAATGGTGCTGTGCATGCACGCGGACCATCCCCTGGCCACCCTGCCCCATCTTGAACCTGGCGATCTGCAGGACGTCGAGATGGCCGTATTCGACAGCACATTCCTGCAACGGCACATGCTCGACGCATTCGTCGCCACGCAGGGCGTGCGCTACCGGACTGCACTGCAGAGCAACTTCGTTTCGCTGGTGATCCAGGCAGCACAAGACAACGTCGGTATTGCCACCCTGCTGCGTTCGGTGCAGCAATGCACACCAGGGCTAGTCGGCATTCCCTTCGAACCCGCGCAGCACATGGACTTTCGATTGTGCTGGCGACGCGGTGAATACTTGGCCCTGGCAAGCCAGCGCTTCATTGCATTCGTCCGCGAAGACCGCACACTGGAACGCACGGCTGAGTAGCGCATCCCTGGTGTACGGTCGCCCTAGTGTGGTGTTTCCGAAACACCACACTAGGGGCAGCGTGCCTCAACGCCACTCGCTGTACGGCTCAAGCGGCGCCACCGGCAGCGCCAGGTTGCCCCGCCACGGCTCGAACAGGTAGCGCAGGTACAGCATGCCATGGCTCGGAGCATAGTCATCGCTGTGCTGCCAATCGAACCCGCCCCCCAGCACCCAGTGGTCGCTCAGGCGGCGTTCGAACAGGCCGCGCAGGCGGTAGCCCAGGCCGCTGCTGTCGCTGGCGTCGTTCATGGCATCGATGTTCGAGCGCACGTCATACTGCGCCAGTACCTTGTGGTTGATGTGCGCGTCCGGGTACAGGCGGCTGCGGCCGCTGTGGGCCTGGGACCAACCGACCGAACCTTCCAGCAGCAACGACCAGTCGTAGTTGCGCCAGGCGTAACTGACCGGCACGCCCACCGACGTGTAGCGTTGCGGGCTGTAATAGCCGCCCTGCCCCAGGCTGTAGCCGCCCAGGTCCTTGTCGTGACGCCAGTGCATCAGCGTCAGGCCAACGCGTACGCGCTCGTCGGCTTTCTCCACCAGGCGGTGGTAGTAGCCGGCCATGGCGCGAGTGCGCTGGTTGTCGGTGACGTTTTCGCCATACAGCCAGTGGTGCCCCAGGCTGGCCCAGACGCCGTTATCGCCCCCTTGGTCCCAGCTCAGGCCAAGCGTGCCGCCATTGGCCGTGACCCCGCCCCAGCGCACGCCGGTTGCCGGGTCACGTGCCCCGGCGAACGACAGCAGCGAGTTGCTCATTGGCCGCCGCAAAGCGGTCAGTGACCAGCCGACCTGGCCCAGGTCGCCGTTGACCGTTGCCCCACCCAGCCAGTTGTTGACTGCGTAGCCCTGGGTGGTGCCCAGGTCGAAGGCCCAGCGGCTGCCCTGCCAACCCAGCGCCAGCACACTGCCGTTGGCTGTCTGCGAGCCGCCCGTACACGCGGGCAGCGATTTTCCGTCAGCCGTCTGGCCAACAAACTGGCAGCTGCCGAAGTCGGGGGTGTAACGCCCCTGATCGTTCTGCTCGAACGAGCCCGCATCCATGCCGATACGTTCTACCCGCGCAAAGGCGGTGCCGTCCTGCCAGGGGGTATCGACATGCAACAAGGTTGACTGGGTGCTCAGCTCGGACGTGCCCGGCGTACCGTCATCCTCGCGCCAGCCGTAGTCATGCATCAGGGTCACGTGGGTATTGCGCTGGCGATACAGGGCATCGACGTCGCTGCGCAAGCTGCGCGCCAGCCAGTCATCGGCGCCCTGCTCGCGGCTGGCCAGTGTCAGCGCGCGGTCGTCGCGTGGCGACACGGCGGCGCGGTCGAGCAACTGCGCATCGGCCATGGCCGCCGCATAGAGGTCCAGCGCCCGTTGCGGGTCATCCTGCGCCACCAAGCGGGCGGCGTCGCGCCGCAGCAATGGATCGGGGCGCGCCTGCTGCGCGGCAATCCGGTCGAGCAGCCTCGCCGCTTGCTCGTGTTCGCCCAAGGCGACCCAGACCGCCGCCAAACGCCGTTGGGCGTTGCTGTCATCAGCGGCAAATTGTGGCACCTGCACGCCCAGCATGTGCCGGGCCTGCGCCAGGTTGCCTTCGGCCACGGCACTTTCCATCACCCCAAGCCGCGCATCAGCACGCCCAGGCTGCACGGCAAGTACACGCTGGTAATAACCACGCGCTTTGCCAGGTTCACCGCGCGCTGCTGCCCAGTCGCCCAACAGCATCACGTCATCCGGGCTACCTTCACCACGCGCCAGACTGGCTTCCAGCAAAGCTGTTGCCTCGGCACCACGGCCTTGTGCCTGCAGCTGTTGCGCTGAGGCCAGGGTCATGCGCCGTTGAATACGCTGCTGCAGCGCGTGCATGTCCGGGGTCCAGGTCGCCTGCGGTACCGCGCCCAGGCTGTCCAGAGCCAAGGCATCACGGTCGCTGGACTCCAGGAACAGACCGTGGGCATAGCGGGTTGCCGGGTCGAGTGGCTGGTGCTGCACCAGCCTGGCGAATGCTGCGTCGGCCTCGGCGGTGCGCCCCTGGTGACGCAAGCTGTTGGCCAGCTGATAAACCAGCCAAGGCTCATCGGGGGCCAAGGCAGTTGCCTGGCCCAGCGCCTGGCTGGCCGCCTGCCAGTCTTCGCGCTGCAGGGCTTCATCAGCCTGTTGACGCAGGCGCGCCAGTTCCAGGCTGCGGCGCAGGCTGGCGAACTGCGCTTGCTGGCGTGGCGGCAGGCTGTCCAGGTATGCCTGCGCCTTGTCTGGCGACTGCGCCTGGTACACACGCATCAGGCCACGCACAGCGCTTTCGTTATCCGGCGCCATGCGCCGCACCTGCAGGAATTGGCGCTCGGCAACTGCAGCGTCGCCTTCGGCCAGCGCGACATCCGCCAAGCCCAGCAGGGCGTATTCATCCTTGGGACGCTGCTGGCGAGCCTGCAGGTAAAGGGCGCGCGCGCCTCGCAGGTCGTTTGCCTGCAATGCCCGCTCAGCTTTGTTGAGCAGCGCCCAGTACTGGCTGGACGACTCCAGGTCTTTCCATTGGCTGATCCAGTAGGTGTCCTGCTCCTTGACGCTGGCCGCCCGGAACGCAGCGTTGGCGTCTTGGTAGCGGCTCTGGCGCATCAGCGCATAACCCAGGGCACCGTACAGGCTGGCATCGTCAGGGTATTGGCGCAGCGCCCGGCGCAGTTGTGCTTCAGCTTCGGCGTTACGGCCCTTGTCGAGCAGCGCCTTGCCCCGCTGGCCAGCCTGCCAGGACGGGTCGGCCAGCAGTTTGCGCTGCTGTTGCAGGTTATCGCTGGCCTGGGCCAGCAGCGGCGAGGCTGGGTAGCGTTGCAGGAAGGCTTGCCAGGCCGCCGCACTGGCGGTGCTCACCGCCTGCCCGGACAGGTAGTCGAACTCGCGCTGGGCAGCGGCATCGCGTGCGCCAGGGTCGCGTGACAGTTGATCGAGCAGCGCCAGCGCTTCGCGGTCGCGGTTTTCAGCGAACAACCAACCGGCCAGGGTCTGGCGCAGCCCGGCACTGCCGGAGTACTGCCGGTCCAGTTGCTGCAACTGGCGGATGGCTTCAGGGCGTTGACCTGGCAGGTTGCCGCGCACGCGCCAGTAGTCAAGGGCCAGCTCAAGGCTGGGCGGTTCACCCGCAAACAAGCGCTCATACGCCGCCAGCGCTTCTTCATTGCGCCCGGTAACGGCCAACAGGCGTGCCTGCTGCAAGCGCCGCACGGCCTCTGGCTGCTGCAGCGCAAGCAGGCGCGTGGCCTGGCGTGCCTGCAGGCTGCCAGGCGCCAGGGCAGTGATCCGGGCCTGCAACTGCTGGGCCTCGGTGGTGTTCTTGTCACGCAACGCCAGGCTCAGGGCTGCCAGCAGCACGTCCGGGTTGCGCGGCTCCAGCAATTGCAGGCGGCCCAGTGCATCGCGCACCAGATCGTCACGGTGCAATGCCTCGCCCCGACGCACCTGGTCCAACAGCCATTGGCGCTGTTCAGCGGCATCCTTGGGTTGCGCTACCGCCTGGCACGCCAGCGTCGCCAGCATCACCACGCCAATCATTCGCTGCATGGCGCGCTCCAGGCCGGCAACAAGCGGCCGTGCGAGTCAAAACGGTAACGGGCTTCATCCCAACCCTGGCCAAACAGCGCCAGCACCTGGCCGTAATAGGCCTTGGCCTCGACTGGCTGCTCGTGCAGGCGCTGACGCTGGGCGGCAAGGCTGGCAACGTGCGCTGGCGACGCGGCCAGCAATGGCAGCAATGCTGCAGAGAACCCCGCCGGGCCATGGCCGCTGGTGTTACCGCTGTGCGCATCCACGCGCTCTGGCGGTAGCCCCTGGTGTGCGGTCACTGCCGCCATCGGGGCATAATGAGCCAGCAGTTCGGCACGTTGCGCCGCGCCCTCGGCCAGCATGCCGACCCACAGGTACACGCGAATGGCGTCGTAGTCGCCGGCGTTGCCATGCTGCGGGTCCGCAGCCAGCTCACCGGCCGGCGTCCACAGCAGCCAGTCCGGGGCGAAACCCTTTGGCGACGAAGCCAGCCACAGACGCCGCGTGTTGGCGGCCAGTTCGCCCCACAGCGGGTCCACCAGGCTGAAGCGGTCCAATACTTGCAGCGGCAGGTAGCTTGGGTTCAAGCGGGTGCCGTTGGCATCCTCGAAGCCGTAGTCACCAGGCAGCAGCATCACCCCCAGGCCGGGCAGCTTGCGCACGGTCTGGGCGGCGATGCGCCATAGCATGTGCTGCCCCAGTTGCGTATAGGCAGGCATCTCCCAAAGCCGCCCCGCCTCCAGCAGGCTGTAGGCAATCCACAGGTCGGCGTCGCTGGCGTTGTTAGCATCCAGCACCTGCCACTGGTTCTGGCCCTTGCGGCCCCACAACCAGGCTGGCAGGTGCCGCGCCAGGTCGCCCTCGGCGAGGTTGTTGCCGGTCCAGCCCAGCACCTGCGCGAACGCCTTCCGGTCATTGCCCACCAGGGCGAAGAACAGCGCATAACTCTGCCCTTCCGAGGTGGTGATCAGGCGCTCATCGCTCGGGTCGATGACCCGCCCGTCCACGCTCACCAGCTCGGCCTTGAAGCGCTCCCAGGCCGGCCACGGGCAGGCGGGTGCGGCATTGGCGAAAACGGGCAACCCCAAGGCGACCAGCCCTACCAGCAACGGACGCACCATCACCCGCGCTCGCCCAAGCGACGACGGCCTGCCCAGCGCAAAGCCCGCCACAGCAAGAAGGCAAACAGCACCACGCAAAGGGCCGCGATCGCCGCCAGCAACACTGGGTGCTCGGACAAGTGGAACCACAGCAACATCCACCAGGGCAGCGCACCGACAAAGTAGTGCTCGCCGACGAACTGGCTGGTGACACCACTGCTGCGCACCAGCGTCACCGAACCGGCCACGGCATCGAGTTTGCCCACATCACCCAGCACGTCGCGCAGCAATGCGTAATCGCTGTCGCTGTTGGCCAGCAGGGCGACGACGCTGCGCTGCTCGTGGAACGGCGATTTCAACCCGGTGATGGCCGCGATCGGCGCCTGCGCGCTGACCGCCACACGGCTGCTCGCGGCCACCGGCGCGGTGTCGAAGCGCTGGCTGCCTGGCAACCCTGCGCTACGGCCTTGCAGCAGCCAGTCACGCTGGGCGCTGAGCAGCAGGCCGAGGTTAGGCGCATCGCTCAAGGCCTCGGGCAAGCTGCCAATCAGCAACAAGTCGGCATCGGCGGTCGTTGCCTGCTTCCAGTCATCGACCAGCTTCAGGCCAAGCGCCGGGTAACCGATTTGCCCGGCCAGCCCACCAACCGCATCGAGCAAGGTGCCAACCTGCATCGCCGTGGGCGTTGCCGGCATGATGACCAGGGTTTCGGAAAGGTCGGCCATGCGGCTGAACGGGAAGCCGCTGCGGGCGAAGGCGCGCAGGTCGGGCATGGCGATGTAATGGTGGTAGCCGGACAAGTCGATGGTCGAGTTTTCGTCGATCGCCGCGCGCACATCCACCGGCAGCGACGTCTGGCAATGATCGCGCTGGGCGCTGCCCAGGGTGCTGGCAAAGCTGAAATCGAAACGCAGGCGGTTGCGGTCGCCGATCTTCAACGCCGGCACCAGCGATTTCTCGGTCAATGCGCTGCTGTCACCGGACAACACCGCCAGGCGCACCTGCTCGAGCGTGCCGCCGCGCCGGTCGTTGCCCACCAGCGGCATGCTGGTGATGTACTGGTCATTGACGCTGATGCTCAGGCGCGATTCGTCAGTCACTGCCGGTGCCGTGTAGCGGTACAGCGTGCGCAACGGGATGCCCTGGTTGCGCCAGACGAACAAGTCTGGCGGCAAATTCAGTGACAGCGTCACCGGCCGCGGTTGCAGGCCACTGACTTGCAGTTGCTCGGGGTAGTCGAGCAGTTCGGCGAAGCGCACCGGCCGATCGGTGCGCGTCCAGTTTGGCGCGTCATAGGGCTTGCGCGGCTGCAGCGCGGTCATCTGCTCGACCTGCACTCGGGCACCACGGAACAGGTTGTTGCCCACCGCCAGCGCCGAAGCGGCCTTGATCAGGTCGTCATCGTTGCGCCCCAGTACCAACAGCACCTTGCTGAAGCGGTCATGCGGATGGTCGATCATCTGCAACACCGGGCCGTCGACCAGCGGAAACTGCTGCAGGTCGGCGAGAAATGCCGGGCGGCGTTCATTGCTGGCAAACACGATGCTCGGCTTGGGGGTGTCGGCACTGGCCGGCAGGCGGTTGTACAGCACCGGGAAGGTTGCCTTGCGCCAGCCGGCCTGGCTGCCGAAGTAAGACGCCAGGATCGCGGCCGCACGCTGCTCACCCAGGCTCGGCACGCCACTGAACACCACCGGCAGCTCGACCTTGCCGGTGTCGCGCGCGTCAAAGAACGGCAGCGGGAAGTACGCCAGGTCGTTGTCCAGTGCCAGTGCCTGCTCGTGCAACTGCACCTGGCTCTTGCGGTTCAGGTTCAGCCACAGGCCGCTGTGCGCCGGGTCTTCGCAGATGTCGGTGTAATGCCCGACAAACTCCAGGCGGACCCGGTTGAAGTCGCTGAGCAGCTTCGGGTCCAGGGGCAGTTGGCGGCGCACGCGCTGGCCAAGTTGCTCCTTCTCAACCGGCACTACCCCCATCAACTCGTCATTGAGGTAGACGCGCAGGTGTGACAGGTTCGGCAACAGCGCGGGCGAAGGCGTGTAGTCCAACTGCAAGGTGGCGTCGGTGGCGAGGCGGTCGCGACGCAGGCCGAATTCGATGTGTTCGCTATTGCGCACCCCCAGCAGCAGGCTGTCGGACGCATGCCCGAGCTGCTCCAAGGTTTTCGTAACCGGCCAGCTCGGCACCTTGGGTACGACGGGCTCGGGAAGCGGGGCTTCGGAGGCGGCAGCGGCGCTCTGCGACAAGGCGGCAAACAGCGCCATCGCCAGGCCCCAGGTACGCGCGGGATAACCAGTCATCATGCGTCTCGATCAACAGGGTTCATGAAAGGGATAGGCCGCGGCGTGCGGGGCCTGTAGCTGGCCAGCCAATGCACCAGCGCGCGCAGCGGGCGCAACCACGTCCGCAGCCACGGCGGCATGTGCTCGACCAGCCGCAGGTAACCGACAGCGCCCAGCTTCAGCACCTCGACCAGGCTGCGCAGCGGGCGATCGGCCTCGTGTTGCTGGTGCCAGCCAAGCCAGGCATCGGCACGGGCAAAGGTGCAGTGAACCAGGTCGATGCGCTGTTGCTGGCTCAGGTCGTGGAACACCAGGCCCACGTGTTGCCCGACGGTACGGGTGACGCTGGCCTGGAAGGCAAACTCGCGCTGGCCACGGTTGAGCAGCAGGCGTACCTGCGCCCCGGGTTTGAGCGCAAGGCCTTGGTGCAACTGCAGGCCGACGCCGCCATCGGAGTAATCGACCAGGGTGCAGGGGTAGGCGTGACCGCTGGCCAGCACCAGCCCCGCCGGCAAGTGCATCTGCACCCGGTGGGCGCGGCGTACCTGGCGCACCTCGGCGGCCACGGCAACGGCGGCGCCGATGATCAGCAGGTTGTAGACCACCCACAGCGAGCTGACGATCACCGTGCCGACTTCCGCCGTGGGGCCGGTGAACAGCCGCCACACGGCAAAGCCCAGGCCGGCCACGTTGAGTGCCGCAAGCCACAGGTAAGGCTGGGCGATGCGCCAGTCGAACTGCCCCTGCTCCATCAGGCCGCCCTTGGCGGTGACGTTGAAGGTACCCTTCTTCGGCGCGAACAGCGCGACCGTGGTGGGGCGGGCGATGTACCAGGCCAGCACGGTCTCGTAGACCTCGCCCCAGAACGTTTGCCGGTACTTGCCCTGCATGCGCGAGTTGGTCAGGCTGGCGTGGATCATGTGCGGCAACACGTACAGCAGGATCATCAAGGCAGGGGCATAGATGATGTAGGCATGCAGCAACAGGAACGCCAGCGGCGCAGTCAGAAACACCAGCCGCGGCAGGCCGGCCAAGAAGTGCAGCATGGCGTTGGCGTAACACACCCGCTGGAACAGGCTCAGCCCGCGGCCGAAAATCGGGTTGTCGGTACGAAAGATCTGCACCATGCCACGCGCCCAGCGAATACGCTGGCCGATGTGCGCCGACAGGCTCTCGGTGGCCAGGCCCGCCGCCTGGGGGATGCTCAGGTAGGCCGAAGACCAGCCCTGGCGGTGCATGCGCAAGGCGGTGTGGGCATCTTCGGTCACGGTCTCCACGGCAAAGCCGCCAATGCTTTGCAGCGCCGTACGCCGCAGCACCGCGCATGAACCGCAGAAGAATGCCGCATTCCACATGTCGTTACCGTCCTGGATCAGGCCGTAGAACAGCTCTCCTTCATTGGGCCGGCGGCGGAACGAGCCCAGGTTGCGTTCGAACGGGTCTGGCGAGAAGAAGTGGTGCGGCGTCTGCACCAGCGCAAGCTTCGGGTCCTTGAGGAACCAGCCCACCGTCATTTGCAGGAATGAGCGCACCGGCACGTGGTCGCAGTCGAAGATGGCGATCAGCTCGCTGTCGGTCACACCCAGCGCGTGGTTGAGGTTGCCGGCCTTGGCGTGCTTGTTGTCCGGGCGCACGATGTAGCCCACGC
This sequence comes from Pseudomonas sp. SWRI68, assembly GCF_014269165.1. NCBI lineage: Bacteria > Pseudomonadati > Pseudomonadota > Gammaproteobacteria > Pseudomonadales > Pseudomonadaceae > Pseudomonas > Pseudomonas sp. SWRI68. Next base: position 61,533 of record NZ_JABWRU010000010.1, read on the forward strand.
CGACCTCGTCGGCGAAGGCGCGGAACGCATCGCGTCGGCCATCGTCGAGAATGTAGATGCGCAAGCACTCGCGTGGCCAGTCCAGGCCCAGGGCGGCCAGCACTGTGGTGCGCACCACCGCCAAGTCTTCGTTGTAGGTGGGGATCATCAGGTCGACCGTCGGCCAGTGCCCGGGGTTGGCCGGCAGGTTCGCTGGCTTGCGCTGCAGCGGCCAGCAGGTCTGGATGTAGCCCAGAATCAGTACGCACCACGAGTAGGTCTCGGCAGCCAGCAGGATCACCCCGCACACCAGGTCCGTGGTGTCGTTCCAGTTCAGTGTCGAGGTATAACGCCACCACAGGTAGCGGCAAGAGATGATGGTCGACAGCACGATCAGCATCAGGGTGGGAAAGCGGCCCGGCATGTGCCGCACCAGCATGGCGATACCCAGAAGCAGGCAGATGAACATCAACTGTGCCAGGTAGCCGAACGGCTCGGTCACGCACAGCAAGGCCAGGCCAAAGGCGCAGAGCGTCAGCACACCATAGAAGGCCCAGCGGGCGAATACGCTCAAGCCACGCAGGCGTGCCGAGGCTGCCTGCTTGAAGGCACTGGCCCGATAGCGCGCGGGCAACTGTTGCAGGCGGTCGATCAACCGGCCACGGTAGTGCTGCACCCTCTGACGCGTGGTGTGCCAGTGGCCGCGCACGGCACGCCAGGCTTTGCTGGTCGGCCCTGGTTGGCGTGGCAGCGGTTGGCGCCGTAGCAGCAGCCACAGGCTCTGGATCATCACCCGCACGGGGTCGCCCAGGCTCGGGCGCTTGCCCGCCAACTGCGGGTACAGGCGCTGACGCTCGGCCAACAGGGCCTGCCAGGCGGGCGACTCCAGGCGCAAGAACAGCACAGCCAGCGCCACACCCAAGGTAAACAGCCAGGCGACCGGCCGCTGCGCGCCGCGTGTGGTGAACCAGGCGTAAGCCGACAGAGGGTTCAGGGTCACGACTGCCGCCTCGTCAGGCAGCGCACTGCTAGGCTCTGCACATCCCGGCAGGCCAGGCTCTGCGGCGCGTAATGGCCCAGCGGGGCCTTGCACGCCAAGGCCTCGAGAAAGGCCTCGTCGCGGTGCACCACCTGCAGGGGCAAGCGATCACGGAACAGGTCGCGCCACACCATCAGAAGGTCGCTCTGCAAGCGGCTGGCCGGGTCGTAACGGTTGATCAGCAGCAGGTCGTAGCGCTCGATGGGTCGGCGCCCGAGCAGCAGATGGCTGGCCATTTCGGCCTCGGCCACCAGCACCTGCACATCGGTCTCGACGCAGTGGCCCGCAGTCGCGGCCGGTAACTGCGGCACGTCGAACAGCAACCAGTCGAAGTGTTCGGCCAGTTCAACTTGGCGAGCGGCCCAGGTTGCAGCGTCGGCCGCCGGGTGCAGCGCATCGCCAGGAGCATTGCCGAACGGCATCAGGCACAGCCCATCGAGCACCTCGTATACAGCGTCGGTGTACGGCCGCCCTTCCCGCTCGGCAAGCGCCCAGCCCTCGCGCGCCTCCAGCGGCAGGTTGAAATGCAACCCCAGCAGGTTGTTCGGGCACAGGTCGATCAACAGCACCCGCTCACCCACGCCCTGCAGCGCATAGCCCAGCGCGGCCAGCAAGGCACTGCGCCCCAGGCCACCGCGCACGCCGTGCAACGCCAGGCTGGTCATGGCAACACCGCCTCGCGCTTCGGTGCAGGCATGAGCAGCCCATCCTGGGCACTGGACCGGCAGCTTTCACCCAGCAACGGCCAGCGCTGCAAGGCCTGCTGAACCCCCACCAGCATGGAAATATCCTGATAGTTCAGGTCCGGCATATCCAGGTGCTGGCGCAGTTGGGCAATGTCGTCACTACGGTCGGCAGGGTCAGCGTTGCCAGGCTTCATCGGCTCTCCTCGGGGATAGGCTGCCAGTCAGGCTGGCCTTGCAGGCGCATGTAGGCGCGCCCCTGGTAGTTCAAGACCTGCGCACCGGAGGTTTCCGCGACCTGCTCGGTGGTCGGCAGGTCGTTCAGCAGGCTGGGCACGTCCAATGGCTGCTGCTGGCCAAGGCCGGCGTACACCCGCGATATCAGCTCGGACAACGCCAGGTAGCTGGTGGGCGCCGAGACCCGCAGCGGCTCGCTGCGCGCAGGCTGCCCCATGCCGATGAACTTGAGGCCAACCGGCACATGGGTAATCGACGGCGTGGGGATTTCGCGCATGCCAGACAGCTGCATGCGGTCGCCATGCAGCGCGGCGCCATGTTCCGGGACGATGGCCACGACCACGCGGCGGCCACTGCGCTGCAGTTCGTCGAGGAAGGTGCCCAGCTCGCCGAACAGGCGGTTGGCGCGAGTGGCGTAGTCGGCCACACGGGTGCCGCCGTCGGCGGTGACGATGCGGTTGCCGTCATGCAGGCTGATGCTGTTGTAGAACAGCGACACATGCTCGGCCGGCGTGCCTTTACGCTGGCCCCACCAGCGCCGCAACACGTCCAGGTCGCTGGCAATCGGCGAGCCGTCGAAGCCGACCAGTGCCCGCGGGAAATCGGTGTTGCGCAGGCCAGGTTGCGGCATGTGCTGCTGGGTGATATCGCCGATGAAGTTGTCGAAGCGCCCGCTGTGGTTGAGCAAGGTATTGCTCTGGAAGCCAAGCCTGGCCAGGTTCTGGAACAACAGGCACTGCTCCGGGGCACTCTGGTACAGGCCCGCGTGGGACGACTGCCCACAGCTGGCACGCAGTACGCGGATGGCGGCCGGCCCGCTGTAGGACGTGGCCGAGTTGAACTGATCGAAGACCACGTCCAGGCGCGAGAGCAGCGGGTTGTCACGCAGCCCCACGGCCGACAGGTCATCCCAGGCCAGCGAGCAGATGTTGATCACCAGCAGGTCGAACGGCTGCTCCTCGGCATTCATGGCAGGGAACGCCGTTACGCGTTCACGCTCACTGGCAAAGAACTGCTCAAGCCAGCCGTCGAGCGTGGCGTTGTCGGCCACCGCCGTGGCCTGCGCCTGCGCAGCGGGGCTGGTAGTCACCGTGCCGGGCGCCTGGCCCGCAGTGAACCCCAGTGACGGCAGCCCGCCGACGGCCAGCCAGCCCAGCCCTAACAGGCTCAGGGTACTCAGGCGCAGCCAATGGCGCAGGTACAGATACCCCACCAACAGCAGTGCCAGCGCGCCCATCAGGTTCCAGTTGATGAAACGGCCCAGCAGTTCGAGCAAGTAGTTCCACGAAAAATCGAGTACCCCCGGCTGCGCCAGCAGGCGACTGAACGGCGGCAACCAAGTGTCCTGGTAGAACAACGCGATGCCAATCGGCAGCGCCGCTAGCTGGCGCGCAATGCGCAACCACTTGCCCGGCAACGGGATCAGCAGAAACGCTGCGAACAACAGGTTCGGCAGCGCCTGGAAGTCGAGCATGCCCAGAGCGACCAGCAGGAACTTGGCCAGAAAATAGAGGTTCCACGCTCCCAGACCAGGCCATCGGGCCAGAACCGGGAGCGTGACGGTTGTATTAGTCATTACGGGGTTCCTGGCGTGCAGCGCGGTGGCGTACGCCCAGCGGTTTCAGGTAACGAGGGGAAAGGCGGCGGTGCAACCAGCCGCGCAACACTGCGCGCAGGCGCACCACCAGCAAGGCCAGGCCCAAGGTGACCAACGCAGTGAGGGCGATCACTTGCAGCAATTGCGCGAAGTTCATACTGCGCCCCGCTTGCCCAGGGCGACCCGGCGCGGCGCCAGTGCCGGCCGCGCTTGCGTGGGCAACTGCGCCGCTGCATCGACCCGCGGCGGCTGCGGCGAGCGGTTATCGAGGAAGGCCGGGGCGGCCAGGCTGTCGACGCCGGCAAGCACTTCCTGGCTGATGAACAGCTCTTTCCATGACAACTGGAAGATGTGATCAAGCGCCTGTTCGACGCCTTCGGAACGGCAGGCAAACAGGAACAGGAACAACACCTCCCCGACCACACAAGCGATGTCGCCGTCGCGGCGGAACACCGTACGCGAGCATGCCTGCAGGGGAGTCAGGCCTGAGGCCGGGCGCAGCACCAGCAACTGGTGGACGATTTCGCCGTTACGCACACCGTGCCACATGTTCTGCACTGCTTCGGCGAACGCATCAGGCGCTACCAAGCCGCAGATCGCGAGTGGCCGCAAACGCGTGAGCAAGGCATCGAAGTCGGTTGGCAGGTGTCGGCGCCAGACATAACCCTGGATGCTTTCCACCATGGTCAGGAAGCGTGACAGGCTGGCGCCAAACGGCACGATCTGGGTGGCGCCGCAGGCCAGCAGCAGTTGTTCATCCTGGTAGCGCAAGGTGGGCGCCATTTCGCGCACTACCAGCTTCAAGGCATTGCCACGCAACTGGCGCAAGCGGTGCAGCTGGCGCGCCAGGCTGTCCAGGCGCTGCCCGCCATCCATGGCGAAAATGACCGTGGCGGACACCGCTCGGCTGGCGCGGTCAGCCAGTTCGTCGAGGCTTTCGCAGACCTGCCAGTGCTCGGAGAAGGCAGGCGCCCCTTCAAGGACCGGCCGCTGGGCCAGGCACAACAGCTCATCGCCACCGGTATCGGTGGGCGCCTGCGGCGTACCGGCAACGGCAAACCCCGCGTCAAGGCGCACCAGCTCCATGTCCCGGGTGCCCGCTTTGCCAAGCGGGTTGCTCCAGAAGTGCTGCAGGTAACGGACCCCGCCTTTGCCGCGATACACCTGGGCCAGGCCGTCGACGCCCTGGTTGAACACGCGCAGGCGCTCCACCAGGCCGGCACTCTGGCCACCGCTGATGACCAGCAGCAGCGCCGCCTCGGCCAACAACAGCGGGCGCAGCGCCTCGCACCAGCGCTCGACCTTGCCGTCTGCCCAGGCACCGGCAGGCGCCAGCACGACAAGCACACGGCCAGGAACATCGAGACGGGGCAGATCATCGACCAGGTGCAGGGTGGCGTTAGGGTTGGCTTCATACAGCGCCAGCTCGCCCGGGCCCTTTGCGGCATCCAGTGCACTCAGCACATCACCCATGCCTTGCGCATCGGCGATCAGGGCTGCCCGCGTTGGTTCGGGCAACCCCTCCACCACCTGGCGGCAGAGCAAGGTGGCGTCTTCTGCGGTGTCACAGGCCAACCAATACAGTCCTTGTAGATGAAGCTGGCTGCTTTCGGCGCCTAAGCCGGAGATTGCCAACAACGGCATTCCATTCGTCAAAACACTGGCTCTAAATTAAGAATTGAAACGGATTTCGGGAGGAATATTGCATGCGCGCTAAGGTGGCACTTTGATCTTCGTCAAAAAAATAGCAAATCAGCATGCAATTGAGCATAACCGTCAATCTTACAGCACGAAGGCAAAATGCTGGCGCGCGCAAATGTAATTAATTGCAAGGAGATGTTCGGTAAGGCCTGTGAGGCGTATGGGGAAGGGGGGCCTGGCTTGGTTTCGGTGCACAACCCGATTCCTGTCTAAGCTTCTGCCAGCATTTCCAGCAGTTGAGGCTTACGACGTACTCATGGGCAACATTCTGTCATCACATATCGGCCTGCGTGGCCTGATTTTGAGCTTTGTTCTACTTGCCGTGCTGGGCACCCTGTGCAATGGACTGATCACGGCCTACGGCGTGCAACGCGATGCTTTGGTCCACTCGGCGCTAGAAGCCAACCGTGCCTATGCCTTCAAGGTGGCCTCCAGCATCGATGGGTTCCTGTACTCGGTCAATGAACGCCTGAAATACAGCAGCCAGCGCCTGGGCCGCGACATTGCCAACCCAGCCTTGCTGGAGGAGGAAGCACTTCGCTTGCAGGCCCAGGACTCGGAACTGAACAGCGTGCTGATCACCGACCCTGCAGGCAAGATCCTGCAGGCATACCCGCCCGGGGTGCAGATCGGTTCGACGGTGGCGTCTACTGAGTTGCACGCAGCACTCAAACAACGGCAGCCCTTGGTCAGCCAGGCATTCACCGCGGCCAACGGCAAGCTCATCGTCTTCGTGTCGCAGCCGATCTTCAGCCCGGCCGGCCAGTTTCTCGGACTGGTGGGCGGTTCGGTGTACCTGCAGCAGCGTGGCGTGATGCATTCGCTGATTGGCGAACATCACCTCGATGGCACCTTCGCCTTCGTCGCCGACGGCAACCGCCGCTTGCTTTACCACCCCGACCAACAGCGCATCGGTGAAGTGCTCGGCTGGAGCGAGACGGTGGACATCGCCCTGCACGGTGAAAACGGCACCCTGGAGACCGTCAACTACCGAGGGGTACCGATGCTCGCCGGGTTTGCCCATGTACAAGGCTCCAACTGGGCTGTGGTGGTGCAACAACCGCGGGCACAGGCACTGGCGCCATTGGCCAAGCTGATGCGCGACATGCTGATCAAGATCATCCCGGCCGGGGTGGTCGGTTTTGCTCTGATACTGCTCGGCGTAATGCTGATCACCCGCCCGTTACGTGCGCTGGCCGGCCATGCCATCGACCTTTCGGCGCCCAATGCAACGGCAGAACTGTCCGCGATCAATGCCTGGTACGCAGAGGCTGCGGCGATCCGCCAGGCACTGGTGATGCAGGCGCAACACCTGCAACAGAAGATCGGCACCTTGAACGCCGCCGCCGAAACCGACCTCTTGACCGGCCTGGGCAACCGGCGCGCGATGAAGGCGGCACTCGAGGCCCTGGATGCATCGCAGCAGGCTTATGCGGTACTGGCGTTGGATATCTACCACTTCAAGCGGGTAAACGACACCTTCGGCCATGATGTCGGCGACCTGGCCCTGCAGCAGGTGGCGCAGGTGATCCGTGACTGTACCCGTGCAGGGGACCTGCCCTGCAGGGCCGGCGGCGAAGAGTTCTGCCTGCTGCTGCCGAACACCGGGCCGAGTACTGCGAAAGAGGTCGCCGAGCGTATTCGCTCGACGCTGAGCGCCACGCCCATGAAGCAGGTCGGCACGCTGACGCTATCTATCGGTGTGGCTTACCGCAGTACAGAGACCCCCACCGCCGCAGCCATCCTCAAGCGTGCCGACGAGCGCCTGTACCTGGCCAAGGAAAATGGGCGTAACCGTGTGGTAGCTGAAGATCGCGTGCCTTCCTGGGTCAGAAATCCAGGGTGCCGCTGAGCAAGGCGTTGAGTTTGCCCGCGACGTCGGCGCCTTGCTCGTCCAGCAGGCACAACGCAATGCCTTGCAACGCCGCCTGAGAGCCCGCCAGGCCTGCGCCTATCAGCGCCAGCGGGCAGGCAATTTCCATCTGCAACGCGCGCAGGCGCCTGGCCAACACCGGGCCAACCGGTGCCTGCAGCGCAATCACCAATGCCGCCGGCTGCATCGCCGCACACAACAGGGGCAGCTCTTCCAGCGGTTGCCCGCAGCCGAGCACCTCGATGCGTTGTTGCTCGCCGCTCAACAGCAGCCCGGCACACAACACTTGCAGTTCGGCTTGCCCTTCGGTGCCCGCCAGCAGTACGCGCGGCGCATCGGGCTGGTTCATCTGCAGGCGCAGCAGCAAGCGGGCGCGCAGGAACGTATCGAGAAACAGCCATTGGCTACGCTGGCCGAACGCACTGCCTGAAGCCAACTCATGCCACACCGGCATCAGCACTTCACGCAGTACAGTGGCCTTGGGCATGAGTGTGAACAACTGGCCATGGATCCCTTCCAGCGCCTGCGCATCGAATGCCTGGGTTGCGCGCACTACGGCGGCGCGCCAATCGTCAAAGGCCGAATGCGGCTGCACAGACGCCTCAGGCTGGCCTACGAGCATGTCACCGACCTTGCTGATGGGCAGGCCGTTGGAGGTCCAGCGCAAGATGTCACGTATACGCTGCACATCCCGGGCCGTGTACAGGCGATGGCCGCCTTCGGTGCGCTGCGGGCGGATCAGCCCGTGGCGCCGCTCCCAGGCACGCAAGGTCACCGGATTGATGCCGGTCAGGCTGACCACGTCGCGCATGGGTAGCAAATCGGGTGGGGTGGCGTCTGTCATGGCGAGTGGGCTTCCGGGGGGTGCCCTATTCTAAACCCATCTGCACCTTCTGCGGCGAGCAACCTTGGTTCATCATACAGCACACGGCGCCGAAGCCTTCTGCACAGAGGCTACGCTGCGCATATCGCATACGAGATTTCTGTGGGTGGGCCCTATGATCAACGCAAAACTCCTGCAACTGATGGTCGAGCATTCCAACGATGGCGTCGTCGTCGCCGAGCAGGAGGGCAATGACAGCATCCTTATCTACGTCAACCCGGCCTTCGAGCGCCTGACCGGCTACAGCGCCGACGACATCCTCTACCAGGACTGCCGCTTTCTTCAGGGCGAGGATCATGACCAGGTGGCCATCGCCACCATCCGCAAGGCAATCCGCGAAGGTCGCCCCTGCTGCCAGGTACTGCGCAACTACCGCAAGGACGGCAGCCTGTTCTGGAACGAGTTGTCCATCACGCCCGTGCACAACGAAGCGGACCAGCTGACGTACTACATCGGCATTCAGCGCGATGTCACAGCGCAGGTATTCGCCGAGGAGAAGGTTCGCGAGCTGGAGGCGGAAGTGGCTGAATTGCGCCGGCAACTGGGCCAGGCCAAGGGCTGACCCAAAAAACCTATACACGATCGTTAATTTGTATAGATTAAGACCTAGACTTCAGCTATACCTGTACAACAAAGCATAGTTGTACAGGATTGACTGGAGCCCAGCATGTCAGCGTACCTACAGCAATTCGCCGAGCGCTTCGCCAGCCTCGATGGGGGTAACCTCGACACGCTGGCAAAACTGTACAGCGAAGAGGTCACCTTTCGCGATCCCCTGCATCAGATACAGGGGCTGCCGGCCCTGCGGGCCTACTTCGAGCAGCTGTACGCCAACGCCCACGATATCCGCTATGCCTTCACCAGCGCCGACGAGGTGAGGCCCGGGCAGGGTTACCTGCGCTGGACCCTGCAGTTTTGCCACCCACGCCTGGCCCGCGGCCAGCAGATCACCTTGCAAGGCTGCAGCTGCTTGCATTGGCACGACCGCGTGCATTTTCACCAGGACTATTTCGACGCCGGCGCCCTGCTGTATGAACACCTTCCGGTCATGGGCAGTGCTATTCGCTGGCTCAAAGGCAGGCTGGCATGAGCCGCTGCTGGCTGACCGGCGCAAGCAGCGGTATCGGTGCCGCACTCGCGCAGATACTGCTGGAGCAAGGCCACCAGGTTGCCCTGGGGGGGCGCCACGCGGAGCGCCTTGCCCCCTTGGCTGAACGGTTCCCCGGGCAGGTATTGCTGGCCATTGGCGATATTGACGACCCGCAGCAGGTGGCCGTTATCGCTGCCCGCATCGAGCAGGCCTGGGGCGGGCTGGACATGGCCATTCTCAATGCAGGCACCTGCGAATACCTGGAGCCGGGCCATTTTGATCCGGCCTTGGTCGAACGTGTGCTGCGCACCAACGTGCTGGGTGCCAGCTACTGCCTGGCGGCGGCACTGCCCTTGCTTCGCGCCGGCCAACGTCCCCACCTGGTGGTGATGGGCAGTTCGGTGAGCTGGCTGGCCTTGCCTCGCGCTGGCGCCTACGGCGCGTCCAAGGCTGCGGTGCGTTACCTGGTGGAGTCACTGCGCATCGACCTCGCACACGAGGGCATCGCGGTCACCCTGGTCAGCCCCGGCTTCGTCGACACGCCATTGACCCGGCGCAACGATTTCCCCATGCCGCAGCTGTGGCCCGCGCAGCGCGCAGCCCAGCATATCGCCAGGCGCCTGCAGCGCCGCCCGCTGGAAATCAATTTCCCCGGCTTTTTTACCTGGGCGTTGCGCCTGCTCGGGGCGCTGCCCGCGCGCCTGCGCCTGGCACTGGGCCAACGCCTTGCCCGTCATGAACAGGAATGATGATCCATGCGTATAGCAATCATCGGCAGTGGCATCGCGGGGCTGACCTGCGCCCATCTGCTGTCACGCAAGCACGAAGTGACGGTTTTCGAGGCCGAGCAATGGGTCGGGGGGCACACGCATACCTTCGATGTGATCTGGCAAGGTGAGCGCCATGCAATAGACACCGGTTTCATCGTCTTCAACGACTGGACCTACCCGCACTTCATCCGGTTGCTCGACCAGCTCAAGGTCGCCTCGCAGCCGACCGAGATGAGTTTCTCGGTGCATGACCCGATCAGCGGCCTGGAATACAACGGTCATGACCTGAACACACTGTTCGCCCAACGACGCAACCTGGTGTCCCCAGGGTTCTGGGGGATGCTACGGGATATTCTGCGTTTCAACCGCCAGGCAGTCGCCGACCTCGACGCCCAGCGCATCGACGCCAATACCACCCTGGGCACCTACCTTCAGGCGCACCGCTATGGGCGGCGGTTCATCGACCACTACATCGTGCCAATGGGGTCGGCCATCTGGTCGATGTCCCGCGCAGACATGCTCGGCTTCCCCCTTGAATTCTTCGTGCGCTTTTGTCGCAACCATGGCTTGCTGTCGGTCACCCAACGGCCGCAGTGGCGGGTGATCAAAGGGGGTTCGCGCGGCTATGTTGCGCCGCTGTGCCGACCGTTTGCCGAACGCATCCGCCTCAACTGCAAGGTTTACCGGGTCAGCCGCGACGAAGGTGGCGTCACCCTGGTCAGCGCTGCCGGCAGCGAACGCTTCGACAATGTGGTGTTCGCCTGCCACAGCGACCAGGCCCTGGCGCTGCTGGACACCCCAAGCCCACAGGAGCGCGCCGTGCTCGGCGCCATCGGCTACGCCAGCAACGACGTGGTGCTGCACACCGATACCCGTCTGCTGCCACGCCGCCGGCGCGCCTGGGCCAGCTGGAACTACCGCCTGGGCGGCCCAGCGCAGGCCCCCGCGGCGCTGACCTACAACATGAACCTGCTGCAAGGCATCAAGGCGCCGACCACCTTCTGCGTGAGCCTCAACCAGACCGCGCAGGTAGACCCGGCGCAGATCATCGCCCGCTTCCAGTACGCCCACCCGCAGTACAGCCTTGCGGCCTCCGCCGCGCAGGCGTGCCAGGCGCAGTTGCAGGGCCAGCAACACAGTTACTTCTGTGGCGCCTACTGGGGTAATGGTTTTCACGAAGACGGGGTAGTCAGCGCGCTGAAAGTGGCCGCGCACTTTGGAGAGCAGCTGTGAACAGCAGCCTTTGCCTGGGCTGGGTCAGCCACCGGCGCCTGACGCCGCGGCGCCACGCGTTCCGTTACCGGATCGGCATGTTCTACCTGGACCTGGACGAGCAAACCTGGCTGCTGAAACTGTCTCTCTGGCTGGGGCGCTGGCGCCTGGCACCGCTGTGTTGGCGCGAGACCGACTACCTGCCCGCGCTGACCCGCCAAGGCGAGCCGTTGGCCCAAGCCGCACGCTTGCTGGTCCACCAGGCGACAGGGCATATGCCCGAAGGCCCGGTGCGCCTGCTCACGCAACTGCGTTGCTGGGGGCTGTCGTTCAACCCGGTGAGCTTCTACTTCTGCCATGACCGCGACGGGCGCCTGGCGGCGATTCTGCTGGAGGTGCGCAACACGCCGTGGCGTGAACGCTTTCACTACGTGCTGCCGGTGCAGGGCAACCTTGCCAAGCACTTCACCGTAGCCAAGGCCTTCCATGTGTCGCCGTTCATGCCCCTGGACATGGACTATCACCTGCGCTTCAGCCTGGACGCGGCGCATGTACGCATTCACATGCAGAACTGGCAAGGCGGCCGCAAGGTGTTCGAGGCCGACCTCACCTTGCAGCGCCAGCCACTGGATGCACCCGCGCTGCGCCGCTACGTGCTGACCTTTCCCTGGATGAGCCTGCACACCGTTCTGGCCATCTACTGGCAAGCGCTGCGCCTGTTGTTCAAACGCACCCCCGTCCATGACCACACCACCCGCCAGGGTGACCTGGCGCTCGGCCAACCTTGCGAGGACCCTGAACATGTCGAATCCCACCCTGAGCGTTAGCAAGTTCGCCGGCCTTGCGCCCTTGCTCGGCGGGCTGGCACGAAGCGCCGTGCTGGCCCAGATGGGCAAACTGCGCCACGGCCACCTGCGTCTGCTCAGCCACGGGCAGCAGTGGAGCTTCGGGGATGCCGAAAGCCTGCTCCAGGCCGAGGTGGAGATCCTCGATGACGCCACTTGGAGCCTGATCGCCGGTAATGGCTCGATCGGCGCGGGCGAAGCCTACATCCATGGCTACTGGCGAAGCCCCGACCTGGCACTGGTTACGCGCTTGTTCGTCGCCAACCTGGAAGTGCTCGATGCGCTCGAAGGTGGCCTGGCCCGCTTCGGCCGCCCTGCCCTGCGCCTGCTGCACCGGCTCAACCGCAACAGCAGGCGCGGCGCCCGGCGCAACATTCTGGCGCACTACGACCTGGGCAATGCCCTGTTCGAGCGGCTACTGGACCCGACCATGATGTATTCTGCCGCCCAGTTCGAGTACCCCGGGCAAACCCTGGAGCACGCCCAGTTGCACAAGCTGGAGCGCATCTGCCAGAAACTCGAACTGCGCGCTGACGATCACCTGCTGGAGATTGGTTGCGGCTGGGGCAGCCTGGCAATCCACGCTGCCACTCGGTACGGCTGCCGGGTCACCACCACGACACTCTCCGAAGCGCAGTACACCCATACCTTGCAGCGCGTTCAGGCCCAGGGGCTGGCGCAGCGCGTGACGGTGCTGCGCGAAGACTACCGCGACCTGCAAGGCAGCTTCGACAAATTGGTATCGATCGAGATGATCGAGGCTGTCGGGCACCGTTACCTGCCGGTGTACTTCCGTCAGTGCGCCTCGCTGCTCAAGCCCGAAGGCCTGATGCTGTTGCAAGCGATCACCATCCGCGACCAGCGCTATGCCCAGGCACGGCGCTCGGTAGACTTTATCCAGCGCTACATCTTCCCCGGTGGCGCCCTGCCCTCGCTGAGCGTGATGCTGGACACCGCCAGCCGGCAGACTGCACTCAACCTTGTGCACCTGGAGGATTTTGGCCTGGACTATGCCCACACCTTGCAGCATTGGCGCGAAAACCTGCGCCAGGCGCGCACAGCGCTGATGGACCTGGGCTACGACGACATGTTCCAGCGCCTGTGGGAGTTCTACCTGTGTTATTGCCAAGGCGGCTTCGAGGAGCGCGCCATCGGTGTCGCGCACCTGCTGTGGGCGGCCCCCCAGGCACGGCGCGCCCCCTGGCCTGGCAGTGCGTGATGCGCAGCTGCTGGCTGGTCGCCAATGCGCTCTGGTTACAGGCCGGCTGGTGGGCCTGCGTGCTGGGCGCGCAACGCCCTTGGTTGCTGCTGCTGGTGCCTGTGGGCCTGGCCGTGCACCTGCGCCTGTGCCCGAACTTCAACGCCGAGGGCAAGGCACTGTGGCGCGTTGCATTGGCCGGCTGCCTGCTCGATAGCGTGTTGGGGGTAATGGGCGTGTTCGGTTTCGACGCCTGGCCACTGCCGCTGTGGCTGGCACTGCTGTGGTGGGTGCTGGCCAGCGGCATGCGCCACAGCCTGGCATGGGCCGGCAAGCGCTACTGGTTCGGCGCGTTGCTGGGCGCATTCGGCGGCCCGTTGGCGTATGTCGGCGGCGCCAGGCTGGCGGATGTCGCCTTGCCTTTGGGCACGATGGAAACCGGCCTGTTATTGATGCCGGTGTGGGCGTTGGCCCTGCCACTGCTTTCGCGTCTCGCGGCGTCGCCCTCACGTTGAGCGGGGCAAGCGCGCTCAGCCTCAGGGCGTGCCCGCTGGCAAGCGGCGGAAGAACAGGGTGATCTGGCCGACTTCCACGCCCAGTTTGCTCATGCTCGTGCGGTTGATCAGCGTGTCTTCATCCATGAGGTACATCCAGTCGTCCATGTCCACCTGCCAGTGCCGCCCGTCGACCGGCAGGTCAAGCTGGTAACGCCAACGCAGCGCATTCCCCGCCACTTCGCCACGCGCCTCACCGATCACGTCCCCCGCTGTCCCGCGCCAGCGGCCAGGGCCATCCGGCACCAGTGTCCAGGTACGCTGCTGGCGCGTGCCATCGCTGTAGAGAAAATGCTCGTCGAGGATCAGCCGCTCACCTTCGCGGCGGCTGTCGATGCGCACGTGGAAGCGCTTCACCACTTCGCCGGAACGCTTCTGGAACATCCCCCAGGCCTGCACCGGGCGCGAGAAGAACGCCGCCAGGTCCAGCGTCGGTTGCGCCTGGGCATAGTGCTCGACACCGACATTGCCACAGCTTCCCAGAAGCAGACAGGCAACCAGCAACAGCGCTTTGTACATGTTCAGCTACCTCGGTCGTTGCCCGCTGCCAGCCCGAGGAGGCGCTGACGCAGTTGCGGGTCCCTGGACTGCGGATCGAGCCAGAGGGCGAAGAACGCCCAGCAGGCCTCGACACCTGGAAAAATACTATACAATACTAGCTTATTGCATAGATATTAGATGGATTTGTACAGATTTCTCCACACTCCACACGCGCCCTGCAAATCCCGCAAAATACGCCGTCTACTGCCCCCTGAAGGAATTGCTCATGCTGTACGTAGTCATGCTCGGTGGCCGCCACCCACGGGCCAGTATCGAGGTACACGACGTGCTGTTCGCACAGGCCGATTCACTGGAGCAGGCATACCCGCAACTGCGCCAGGACTGGTTCGGCAGCCGTGCGGGCCTGCACATCGACTCATGGCTGGAAGTCGACGGCATCGATCGCTACCGTGTCGCGTTCAGCCCGCTGGCGCCAGGCGCGGATGACCCACGGCTGTTCTTCATCAACCTGGGTGGCTACGAGCCCAACGTGTTTGGCGAGGCGCACCGCTACCTGCTGGTGGTGGCCAGGGACAAGGCCCAAGCCAAACAACTGGGCAAGCAACGCTTGCAGTCGGGCTGGCTCAAACCGCATACCGATGCAGTACTGGAAGTAGACGACTGCCTGCCCGTCGACCGGGTGGGCGGGCGTTATGTGCACTTGATCGAAGGTGCCCATGGCGGGCTGCGTCAATACAGCGACTACATCCTGCTCTGAGATTCAAACACCGTCTCACCGGCGGGGATCAGCCCGCACTGACACCCGCGTGCCTGGCTTTCGGATTGTCATGAAACAGGCTATGTTCGACGAAACTCGACTGCGCGTCGCCAGCACCGACTTCGATCAAGGGAAACCTCATGCAGCAACGTGAACTGCTGACAACCGTTGCAGGTGCCTGCGAAGTGCCGCAACGCGCTACCGTTCAAGCGTGGCGGCGGCAGCCATGACAGGCCTTGATCCTCGCGATGAGATAGCGCACTCGGTAAGGACGGACCGCCTGAAACAGCTGTTCGTCCAGTCAGCGCCCGCTGTGCTGGGCAGCTACTTGGCAGCCATCATGTTGTGCTGGCTGGGCTGGGAGCGTTTCGACCAGCCAAAGGTGGTCGCCTGGATGGCCGTACTCAGCCTTTCGACGGCCCTGCGTACCGCCATGTTCATCACCTACCTGCGCGCTCCCGCCAGCCAGCGCACGGCTGAACGCTGGGAGTGGCGCTACTGGGCCACGCTGGTACTGTCGGCGGCGACCTGGGGCTTGGGTGCATTGGCTGTGATGCCGGCCGACGACCTGCTGGGGCAGACATTGATCATGCTGTTTGCCGTGGGCATGTCGGTCAGCGCCGTGTCGTGTTACTCGTCATACCGCAACATGACCGTGGTATCGATCGCCCTGGTGCTGCTGCCCTGTACCGGTTGGCTGGTGGTGCAGCCTTCCGCGCTGCAGCAGGGGATCGCACTGGCGGTACTGGTGTTCGCATCGTTCGTCGTCAACGCGACGCAAAGCCTGTCCTCAGCCCTGTTGACCGCGTGGCGCCTGAAACACGAAATGGAACACGCTCACCGGCTTGCCATGGTGGCTTCGTGCACGGACGAACTGACCGGGCTGAACAACCGACGTGCCTTTTTCGACTCTGCATCGGTGCAGCACGCCCGCTGCAGGGAGGGGTGTAACTTCGTGGCCGTGCTGATGCTGGACGTCGATCATTTCAAGCAGATCAACGATACGGCCGGGCACGCGGCGGGCGACCAGGTGCTGCAGCGGATCGGTGCCGTGATCAGCGCCAGCCTGCGGGATGACGACATAGCCGGCAGGCTGGGCGGCGAGGAGTTCGCCATCCTGCTGCCCGATACGCCCCTGCACACCGCCACCGAGATCGCCGAGCGCCTGCGGGCCCTGATAGCCAAACTGAACGTCAACGTCGAACACCCGGTGACCGCAAGCATAGGCCTGGCGTTCGCAACAGCCCCCGCGAGTGAACTCGGTGCGTTGCTCAGTAGCGCAGACAAAGCCATGTACCACGCCAAGGCATCCGGCCGTAACCGAGTGACGGTCGTCGACCAGATGCACGCCGCCGTCTGACAAGAGGCAAGCCTGCCCAGATTTGGTTCAACCCTGCCATCACGCCAAACCTTGCACTCAATTGATGCAAGGCAGCCGCGCGCTCGGCATGCGCCCCTACATCCAGGTGCCATAAACCCCCGCCAATTCGGCTGATACCGTCGCGTTTCTGCTACTAAACCGCGCACATCTGCTTTTTTAGCGCCATTTTCCCTCCCGATTCATCCGCCCTGCCCGTTCCGGCATTGTCATTGCAAAGCGAGTTCACCCCTTAACCCGAGGCGATCCATAAAAACCGCATCCACAAGTAAATGCAGTACCGCACCCCGTTGTGAATGGATGAATGTGCAACATCACTGCCGACGAGTCGTGGCAAGGAGTGGGTATGTCCCGGGCTTTTTTCAATGAAATGTATGAGGCAAACGGAAGTTGCCGCCCGCACTATCAGGAGTTCGCCCGCTGGCTAGCGAACACGCCGCTGGCATTGTTGGAGCAGCGGCGGCACGAAGCCGACCTGCTGTTTCATCGGGCCGGCATCACCTTCACCCTGTACGGTGACCAGCAAGACACCGAGCGGTTGATCCCCTTCGATATCATCCCGCGCAGCATCCGCGCCAGCGAATGGCGCATCGTCGAACGCGGGTGTATCCAGCGCGTCCAGGCGCTGAACCTGTTCCTGCAGGACATCTACCACGAACAGCGCATTCTCAAGGCCGGCATCATTCCGCCCGAGCAGGTACTGGCCAACGAGGGCTACCAGGTCGCCATGCAGGGCCTGAATCTGCACCGTGGGCTGTACGCCCATATCGCCGGCGTCGACCTGGTGCGTGACAGTGATGGTACGTATTACGTACTGGAAGACAACCTGCGCACGCCCAGCGGCGTTAGCTACATGCTCGAAGACCGCAAGATGATGATGCGCCTGTTCCCCGAGCTGTTCGCCGCCCAGCGCATCGCACCCATCGACCACTACCCCAACCTGCTGCTGGACACACTCAAGAGTGCCAGCCCGCTGGACAACCCGACCGCCGTGGTGCTCACTCCGGGGCGTTTCAACAGCGCCTACTTCGAGCATGCGTTCCTGGCCCGGGAGATGGGCATCGAGCTGGTCGAAGGCGCCGACTTGTTCGTGCGCAACGACCATCTCTATATGCGTACCACCGCCGGCCCACAGCAGGTGGATGTGATTTACCGCCGCCTGGACGACGAATACCTCGACCCGCTGTCGTTCAACCCTGACTCGATGCTGGGCGTACCGGGGCTGATCTCGGTGTACCGGGCTGGCAACGTGGTGCTGGCCAACGCGGTGGGCACCGGCGTTGCCGACGACAAGTCGATCTACCCCTATGTCGACGAGATGATCCGCTTTTACCTGAGCGAGGAGCCGATCCTGAAGAACGTGCCCACTTGGCAATGCCGCAAGCCAAAGGACCTTTCCCACGTCCTGGCCCACCTCCCCGAGCTGGTGGTCAAGGAAACCCAAGGCTCCGGCGGCTATGGCATGTTGGTCGGCCCTGCCGCCACAGCGGCGCAGATCGAAGACTTTCGCGCCCGCATCAAGGCGCGCCCGCACGCCTACATCGCGCAGCCCACGCTGTGCCTGTCCACCTGCCCGACCTTCGTCGAAAGCGGCATTGCGCCGCGCCACATCGACCTGCGTCCGTTTGTGCTGTCAGGCAGTGAAACCCGCCTGGTGCCCGGTGGCCTGACCCGCGTTGCGCTGCAAGAAGGCTCGCTGGTGGTCAACTCGTCGCAAGGCGGCGGTACCAAGGACACCTGGGTGGTGGAGGACTGACCCATGCTTTCGAGAACCGCTTCCGATCTGTACTGGATGTCCCGCTACCTGGAACGCGCCGAAAACCTCGCACGCATGCTCGAGGTCAGCTACTCGCTGTCGCTGATGCCGCAAGCCGGGCGTTCGGATGGCCACGCCGAGCTGGCCATGTCGCTGCTGGCGTCCGGTACGCTGGACGATTACATCCGCAAGCACACCGAGCTGGACCCCGAGCGCATGCTGCACTTCTTTGCGCTGGACGCGAGCAACCCCAGCAGCATCTATTGCTGCCTGCAAGCTGCCCGTACCAACGCCCATGCGGTACGTGGGCGGATCACCGCCGACATGTGGGAAAACATCAACGCCACCTGGATCGAAATGCGCAACATCGCCAGCAACGGCCTTGGGCGCTACGGCATCAGCCAGTTCTGCGACTGGGTCAAGGAACGCTCGCACCTGTTCCGTGGCGCGACCTCCGGCACCATCATGCGCAACGATGCCTACAGTTTCATTCGCCTGGGCACCTTCCTCGAGCGGGCAGACAACACCCTGCGCCTGCTCGATGCCCGTTATGAAATGTTCGGGGAAACCTCCGAGGAGGTCAGCGACGACTCTGCACGCGGTTATTACCAGTGGAGCGCCTTGTTGCGCGCCCTGACCGCCTACGAAGCCTTCAATGAAATCTACCGCAACGCGCCCAGCGCGCGACCGGTGTCGGAGCTTTTGCTGCTGCGCGTTGACGTGCCGCGTTCGCTGCATGCCTGCATTGATGAGCTCGACCAGATTCTTGCCGGCCTGCCTGGCAATACCGGCCGCGCCGCACAAAGGCTGGCCGCCGAACTCAACGCACGACTGCGCTACACCGCCATCGACGAGATTCTCGAAGCCGGGCTGCACCTGTGGCTGACCGACTTCATCGGCCGCATCCACCAACTGGGCCAGACCGTCCATAACGCCTATCTGGAGGTCATATGAAACTGTCCATCCGCCACGACACCACCTACAGCTACGCCAGTGACGTCTGCAACAGCATCCAGTTCCTGCGCCTGACACCGCGCAGCAGCGAGCGCCAGCGTATCCTCGACTGGCAATTGGACTTGCCCTGCAAGGTGAACAGCCAGATCGACCCCTATGGCAACATCCTGCACGTGCTGACCTTGGAAAAGCCCCATGGCCACCTGGCCCTGACGGCCAGCGGCCAGGTGGAAATCGACCCGGATTGCGAGCACGAGGCCGGCAGCCAGTCGCCCCTGCCGTTCCTGCGCAGCAGCCACCTCACCCAGGCCAGTGACGCGCTCAAGGCCTTCGCCACTCAACAGTGTGGCGAGCGCCGCGACCGGGCAGCGTTGACTGCGCTGATGCAAGGCCTGGCCGACCATATGCCCTACAGCCCAGGCGCGACCTCGGTGGGCACCACCGCCATCGAGTCGTTTGCCGGCGGTGCCGGGGTGTGCCAGGACCATACCCACGCGTTCCTGGCCTGCGCCCGCAGCCTGGGTATCCCCGCACGCTACGTGTCCGGCTACTTGTGTACCGAAGACGAAACCCACCTGGCCAGCCACGCCTGGGCTGAAGCCTGGATCGATGAAGCCTGGTACAGCTTCGACGTCACCAACCGCCTCACCCGGCCCGAGCGTCACCTTAAACTGGCCGTCGGGCTGGATTACCTCGATGCCTGTCCGGTCCGCGGCGTGCGCCGGGGTGGCGGCGTCGAATCCATGCAGGCAAGTGTTCAGGTGCATCGCCAGTAACCCCCTGGCGCAACACCAGCAGGCCCCGGCGTGCCGTGTGCGGCGGGGCCCTCCATTCAAAGCACAAGGTAAACAGCATGACCTACTGTGTCGCTATGCACGTGGCGGACGGGCTGGTATTCATCTGCGACTCACGCACCAATGCCGGCATCGACCAGATCTCCACGTTTCGCAAGTTGTTCATTTTCAGCGTGCCCGGCGAGCGGCTGATCGTCCTGCAGACCGCCGGCAACCTCGCCACCTCGCAATCGGTGGTCAACCTGCTCGAACAACGCAGCCGGGGGGGCGCCGGCACCCACTTGCTGAACGTCGCCACGCTCTACGATGCAACGGTGCTGGTGGCCGAAACCCTGCGCGAAGTGGTCGCCCGTGACCGCAGCAAGCTGACAGCCCAGATCGATCTGAGCGCCTCGTTCATGGTGGGCGGGCAGATCGCTGGCAGCCCTATGGGCATCTACAACGTCTATGCCCAGGGCAACTTCTTCCAGGCCACCCAAGACACCCCCTTCCTGCAATTGGGCGAGAGCAAGTACGGCAGGCCGATCCTGGACCGTAATCTCACCTACCACACGCCCTTGGACGAGGCGGTGCGCTGCGGCCTGATCTCATTCGACTCCACCATCCGCAGCAACCTGTCCGTGGGCATGCCCCTGGATCTGCTGGTGTATGGCAAAGACAGCTGCACAGCCAGGGAGCC
Organism: Pseudomonas sp. SWRI68; assembly: GCF_014269165.1. NCBI lineage: Bacteria > Pseudomonadati > Pseudomonadota > Gammaproteobacteria > Pseudomonadales > Pseudomonadaceae > Pseudomonas > Pseudomonas sp. SWRI68. Next base: position 82,013 of record NZ_JABWRU010000010.1, read on the forward strand.
GGTTCGCATTCATCATGACGACCCTTACTACAGCCAGATCCGCAAGCAATGGGGTGATGGCTTGAAAAACCTGCTGGCCGAACTCACGCCACCCCCACGGGATTTCATGGCCCAATGAGCGAGGTCGAAGCATGCCGTCGGCTGGCGACCGAGCAGCCTCCATGCTCAAATAACCTTCACCGCACGGCCTATGAACTTCACCGGCCCGGTCGGCCGCCCGGTGGGCGAGCCACCGGCTTTTTCAAGCGTCAGCTCGAACAGTTGGTCGGGTTCTAAAGGCGGCATGCTGCTGGCGGGGACGCGGTATTGCTCGCCTGGCTTGATCAGCCCCAGCGAAACGGGCGCGGGCCATTGCGAGCCCTTGGTCCAGAACTGCAGCGCCATGCCGTCAGGTACAGCGTCCTGGCCCAGGGGGATGAGCTCCAAGGCCCGCCCATCGCTTGCCTGCACCACCCATCCCGGCACCTGGTCCGTCGGTGCAACCAGCACCACCAGGTAGCGCGGCGACGGTGCCTGGCTGACCAGCAACAGAAACGTCAGCACCAGGCTCGCTGCGATGCCCACGGCACTCACCCCTTGCCACAGGCGAAGACGCTGCCACCACGCCACGGACGGTTTGGCAAACCACCCCGCGCGCTCGTCCAGGCTGCGCTCTATACGCCCCCATAAGCGGGGGCTGGGTGTCGAGGGTTGGGCAACACGGGTCAGGGCCAGCAGGCGTTCTTCCCACGCATCCACAGCCCGCTGCAGGCGCGGGTCATGCGCCATGCGCGCGGCCAGCGCCGCGCGCTGGTCGGCAGGCAGTGTGCCGAGTACGTACTCCCCTGCCAGCGCCTCCAGCGCGTCCTGGTCTTGATCGGCAGCATCCGCTTTCATCCCATGCACTCTCTGAGAGCCTTGAGGCTTCGCTTGATCCAGGCTTTGACGGTACCTAGTGGCGCGTCGAGCAGGCTAGCGATCTCGATGTGGCTGCACCCGTCCACATAAGCATGCAGGATGCACCGTTGAGGTGACGGCTGCAGTTGCTCCAGGCAGCGGTAGATCCTGCTCGAACCCGACCATGCCTCATCATCGGCACCCGGGAACACGGCGCCGATGGCGTCGATATCGCTTTCGTCAAAAGCGACTTCACAGCGCACGTCACGTATGTGATTCAACGCCAGGTGCCGGGTGATGCTGTAGATCCAACCCCGTGCCGAACCGCGCGCCGGGTCGAAACTCGCGGCGCGGGTCCAGATGCGGATGAAGGCATCGTGGACGATATCCTCGGCGGTTGCGTCATCCCTGGCGATGCGCCGCGTGACGCCCAGCAAGCGTGCGCCTTCATGGGTGTAGAGCGCCTGCAAGGCGCGCCGATCGCCTTGAGCGCACGCCGCCAGGCATGCCTGAAAATCGAAAGGGGTAACAGGCAGGTTCAACGTTCGATCACTCCTAGCATTACCGAGTGCAGCCCCAGCCTTGAGGCCAGGTCTGGCGGTAAGGGTAGATGATCAATCACCCGCCGGCTGCCACAACATCGATCATTTGGCGGCCCAGAACACGTAGTCAGCTTGGTACTTGACGATTTGTCGCTCGCCTTTGTTCTGCGCCATGCAGCCACTTTGCGGCGCAACGCCGCCACGGGTCGCAACGCGCTGGATGTAGCTGACGCCGTGCATGGCACCCGGGCCCTCGGCGGGGTTGGCCTTCACCAGTTGATACGGCAGCGCGGTCTTGTCCACGGGCGCCACAGCGAGCTGGGTCCCGGTGATTTTCGAACCGTCCTTGGCTTGCCAGGTGGCAGGCGGGCCGAAGTAGTCGCCCACTGCCTTGCCCGAACGGTCATTGAGCACCGCTTTCGGGCCTACGAATACCCACTCGGTCTGCCCCGGCATGCTGGCCTTGTCGCGGCATTCGTAGGTGATTTCGCCCACGCCCACGGTTTCCAGGACCACCTTGTGGCCTTCGGGCACCTTCACGGCATCAGGCAGGCCTTGTTGAGCGTGGGCTGTGTGTGAGGCCAGAACCAGGGCCAGGCCAGCGACGAGCGAGCAGGAAACGGATGTGAAGGTCATCGTGCAAACTCCTGATAGGGGGGGGTCGGGGCTGCAGCAAGGCGGCCCTGTCCTGATTACCCGCCACCGTCCTGTTTGGATGCACCCCTGTACAAAAAAATGTGAGGACGCTGACGCACAGCGTCGGAACTTTGCTTGCTTGTCGCAGGCCTTCTTTCTCAGGTGTATTGATAAAAGGAGATACCCGATGAGTGCGCAACTCAGTGGCAAGCGCGTGGCCTTTCTGGTCACCGATGGTTTCGAACAGGTGGAACTGACCGGTCCTCGTGATGCCTTGAAAGATAACGGCGCAGTGGTCGATATCCTGAGTGACACGCCAGGCACCGTTCGCGGCTGGAATCATGACAAGCCTGCCGACGAATTTACCGTGGATGCAACCTTCGACGATGCCCAGCTCGACCTCTACGATGCCCTTGTACTGCCTGGCGGCGTACAAAACTCCGACACCATTCGCCTGATAGCCGGCGCGCAGGAACTGGTAAAAGCCCACGATTCGGCCGGTAAACCATTAGCGGTGATCTGCCATGGTGCATGGCTACTGGTGTCCAGTGGCCTGGTCGAAGGCAAGCGGATGACCAGTTACAAGACACTGCAGGATGATATCCGCAACGCCGGCGGCACCTGGGTGGATGAACAGGTGGTGGTTGATGGCAACCTGATCAGCAGCCGCCAGCCAGATGATATTCCCGCGTTCAACCAGCAGTTGATCAGCGCCCTGGCAGGCTGAACCTGCCCCTTGCAGCCCCTTGCATCGCTCAAGGGGCCTGCACGTCTCTTGCATGTGAACCCGCAAACCATCGAGCGCTATGGCCAGACCAGCGAGGCCGTGGCCTGGAAAATGGCGTTAGGTGCGTTAAAGGACAGCGATGCCCCTGTATGGGCTGACCCGACTGGGTCACTACTACGAGCGCTGGCTGCGCGGGGACCGCGCCTGAATAACGGACACTTCATGAGGGCCACAGTCTCGTCCTGGGTTTACTGAACCAGGATGGCTTGGTGAACCTCGATAGACGGGACGGGCACCACACTGCGCCGCGTCGTCAGCCACTCACGCATCCGTGCGGTATCGAAGATCTGCCCCTCTTCCATCATCACCAGAATCAGCGCTTGGGACATTCGGTAGCACCCGCATTGCGAACAGTGACGCTCTTCCCACCCCGTCGAACACTCGACGGATTCGGCACTTCCCGCGCAAATCAGACAACTCATGAAGCCCCCTTCTGCTTATTTTTGGTAGGAGGTTGAAACAGGGTTAATGAGATGAACTATTTCTCATAGTTACCATGAGATTTCCATGCCAATTCGAAATTCCCTGTTTTTTTTGGGGGGGATTGCATTTGGGCTACAAGGTGCTCGCCAGTGCATTTTTAGCGCCTGTCAGATCGAGCGCCGCGCGGGCGGCGCTTGATCTTCGCAACACCTCCACGCCCAAGACAAGCACGCCAACCATCATCCTTGTTGAACCCTGCTGCACACGGTCGACTCAATGCCTAGTAAGTCTGTATTAACCCGCCCGCACTGAGGTGACGACATGAATGCTATCGATCTGCTGGTTCAAGACCACAACGTGGTTAAAAAGCTGCTGGAAGAACTGTCTTCGACCACTGAACGTGCCGTGAAGAAACGTGCTGAACTGCTGCATCGGATTGAACAGGAACTGCAAGTCCACACCGCCCTGGAGGAAGACATCCTCTACCCGGCGATCAAGCAGGCCGGTGGCAAGGAAGAAGCCAAGATGTATTACGAAGCGAAGGAAGAGCACCGCACCGTCGATTCATTGGTGCTGCCTGATCTGCTTCATACCGAAACCGGCACCCTCGAATTCGCCGGGCGGGTCAAGGTGATGAAAGAGCTGCTGGAGCATCACATCGAAGAAGAGGAAGGCGAGCTGTTCCCGACGGCCAAGAAGCTGCTGGGCAAGGGCCAGCTTGAAGAGCTGGGGCTGGCCATGGAAGCGCAGAAGAAACTGCTCAAGAGCGAGCAGCGCGCCGCTTGAATCGAGTGCACCGTGCCGGGGCCCTCTCGGCTCGCCCTGGCAGGCGCCCAGTAAGAAAATGCGTTGGGGTTGGCGTTGATGGCGAACTGGATCGAATTGCTGGAATGGCCTGCCATGGCGGTCACGGTACTGGCCGCCTGGTGCATAGGCTCGCGCCGCGCCGGGCGTCGCAAGCTTGGCTTCTGCTGTTTCATTGCCAGCAACCTACTGTGGTCAGTCTGGGGCTGGCACGCTCAGGCTTGGGCGTTGATTGTGCTGCAGGTAGTGCTATGCCTCATGAACCTCAGGGGCTGGAAGAAGAACACGGCGGCCGAGCTCCAGTCGTGACGTTCACCTTGGCTGCAGGGGCCTGTTAACCCAGCAACTGGCTCAATACCGCGCGCAATTTCCCCGGTTTGACGGGCTTGTTCAACAGCGGCGCACCGAGCTTTTGCAAAGCACGCCGGCACTGATCGCTGCGGTCTGCGGTGATGATCACCGCAGGGATGGTGGCGTTGAAATGCTCACGCAAGTGCCGGACCACCTCGCAACCCACAACCCCGTGATCCAGGTGGAAATCCGCCAGGATCAGCTCCGGAGCCTGCCCCTGCAAGGCCAACAAGGCCCCTGCCTGGTCGGTCGCGGTCACCACCTCGCAGCCCCACTGAGCCAGCAGCGCGCGCATGCTTTCGAGAATGCTCACTTCGTTGTCCAGCACCAGCAGCCGGCGGCCGGGCAACGGGTTACCGGCGCCGGGCTGCGGCGCGCCCTTGTGGATTGGCAACGGTACTTTCTCGCCGATCGGCACCTCGATGCTGAACATCGAGCCACGGCCGGGCCATGACCGCACCTGGATCCGGTAACCGAGAATCTTGGCGATCCGCTCAACGATGGCCAAACCCAGGCCTACGCCTTTGCGATCAGCGGCGCGGCCAACGTCCAATTGGTTGAACTCAAGGAAAATGGCCTCCAGCCGATCCTGCGCAATGCCACGCCCGGTGTCCCACACCTCCAGGCGCAAGCAGGCGCCGCGACGCCTGGCCCCCAGCAAGATCCGGCCCTGGTCGGTATAACGGCAGGCGTTGCTGAGAAAGTTGCGCAGGATCCGCGTCATCAGCCGCAGGTCGGTGCTGATAGCGTAGTCACCGATGCGTGCCCGCAGTTTAAGGCCTGCCGCGTCGGCCACCGAGCGGAATTCCGAGACCAGCGGCCCGAGCAGTTCATCGAGGCGGTACAACGCCACGTCAGGCTTGACCGCCGCCTGGTCGAGCCGGGAAATGTCCAACAGGTCGGTGAGCAGGTCTTCGGCGCCCTCCAGAGCCTGATGGGTACGCTCCACCAGCACCTGCTCGGCCTCCGGCAATGGCCGTTCGCGCAAGGTCGAGATCAGCAGGCGTGCGGCATTGAGCGGTTGCAGCAGGTCATGGCTGGCAGCAGCCAGGTACTTGTCCTTGCTGCGGTTGGCGGTTTCCGCGGCGTCGCGAGCGTCGCGCAGGGCTCGGGCGATCTGTTTACGCTCGGTAATCTGCTGTTGCAGGTTGCGGTTGGCCTCCAGCAGTTCATCGGTACGGGCAGCCACCCGCTGCTCCAGTTCGTCATTGAGTTGTTGCAGGCGCTGCTGGGCCTGTTTGCGTTCGGTGATGTCGGCGACAAAACCTTCCACCAGCCCTTGCTGGCCGGGTTTGAGTAGCAGGTTCATCAGCACATCGAGGTGGCTGCCGTCCTTGCGCCGCAAACGGGTTTCGTAGCCATGCAGGCTGTGTTCACGTGCTAGGGACGCGGTAATGGCGTGCAGCTCCTCGGCACCGCCGACAAACAGGTTGGCGGCCAGGTCGGTCAGGGAAAACAACACCGCCTGCGGGCTCTCGTAGCCGAGCATGCGAGCCAGCGCCGGGTTGGCGGCACGCATGCCCTCTTGCAGGCTGGCTTGGAAAATCCCGTGGACGGCGTTCTCGAACAGCCATTTGTAACGGTTGCGCTCGGCTTCCAGTTCGTCCAGGCGCGCCGCCAGTTCCGGGTAATGGCTCTTGCGCGCCGAGTGGTCGCCCAGCCCCAACAGCCCGGCCAGCGCCCGCTGCTGCTCGTCAGAGGGCCTCGCCATAGACGACCTCGACATCACGTTGGCTCGACTCACGAGGGTTGGTGAGGATGCACGGGTCACCCATGGCGTGCTGCGACAAAAACGGAATGTCGGACGTGCGCACCCCATGCAGACCAAGGGTTTCATGGAAGCCGATAGCGCGCTTCAACGCGATCAGGTGGTCCACCAGGCGCGCGCAGATCTGCCGGTGGTTGAGACCGCGGCAGTCGATGCCAAATACCTCGGCAATCACCTTGAAGCGCTCCGGGGCCGAGCTGTAGTTGAACGCCACCACGTGCTCCACCAGCACGGCGTTGCACAAGCCATGGGGCAAGTCGAGGAACCCGCCCAGGCTGTGGGACATGGCGTGCACCGCGCCAAGAATCGCATTGGAGAACGCCAGGCCGGCCTGCATGCTGCCCAGCATGATTTTCTCGCGCAGGGCGATATCGCCCGGGTTGGCGATCATCTGCACCAGGTTGCCATTGATCAGGCGCATGGCCTCCAGCGCATGGGGGTCAGTCAGCGGGCCGCGGCCGGTGGAGACGAAGGCTTCGATGGCATGCACCAGCGCGTCGATGCCGGTGCAGGCAGACAGGAAGGGGTCCATGCTCAGGGTGGTTTGCGGGTCGATCAGCGAAACGTCCGGCACCACGGCCTTGCTGACGATGGAGAACTTCATGCGCTCCTGCTGGTTGGAAATGATCACGAACTGCGAGACGTCGGCCGAGGTACCGGCCGTGGTGGGGATCAGAATCAGTGGCGGGCTGGGCACCCGGATCATGTCCACGCCTTCGAACTCAAGGATGCTGCGCCCGTGGGCGACCACGATGCCAATCGCCTTGCCGCAATCCATCGGGCTGCCGCCGCCGACGGCGACAATCACGTCGCAGTGGTTTTCCCGGTAGATCTCGGCGCCGAGCATTACCTCTTCGACCCGTGGGTTGGGCGACACGGCGCTGTACAGGCAGTAATCGATGCCTTGCGCCTGCAGGCTGGCCTCGACATCCGCCACCCAACCGGCGGCAATCACGCCGGGGTCGCTGACCACCAGCACCTTGCGGGCACCGAAGGTCTTGGCGTAGTTGGCGACGTTATGCCGGCAGCCGGCACCAAAGATGATTTCAGGCGAAACGAACTTGCGAAGCGGGCTGAAACTCTGGCTCATCGGAAAGCCTGTTTTTTTTGTTCTGAAAGGTAACCGCCAGCGTAAAGCATCCCGCAACGAAAGCAACCAGACCAAAGGGTGGCAAGGGCTCAGCCCCGAAAAATCAGGCGCGACGCCTTTTCGTTGCGCAAGGTCAGTTGCACCATGCCCTGCCCCGCTGCCTGCGCCTCCTCCCGGGCCTTGAGGATGACGCCGTGGTGCGGCGACTTGCTGCACACAGGGTCGGCATTGGCCGCATCGCCGGTGAGCATGTAGGCCTGGCAGCGGCAGCCACCGAGGTCCTGGTGCTTTTCATCGCAGGAGCGGCAGGGCTCCTTCATCCAGGCCGTGCCGCGAAAACGGTTGAAGCCGAAGGCGTCGTTCCAGATATGCTCGATGCTGTGTTCGCGCACGTTGGGGAAGCTCACCGGCAACTGCCGGGCGCTGTGGCACGGCAGCGCAGTGCCATCCGGGGTGATGTCGAGAAACAAATTGGCCCAGCCGTTCATGCAGGTCTTGGGGCGTTCTTCGTAGTAGTCCGGCGTGACGAAAATCAGCTTGCATGGATGTCCCACGGCCTCCAACCGCTGGCGATAACCCTGGGTAATGCGTTCGGCCCGTTGCAACTGCTCACGGGTCGGCAACAGGCCTGCACGGTTGAGCTCGGCCCAGCCGTAGAACTGGCACGTCGCCAACTCGACGAAGTCCGCCTGCAAGGCCAGGCACAGCTCGATGATCTCGGCAATCTGGTCGATGTTATGCCGATGGGTCACGAAGTTCAGCACCATCGGATAACCCTGGGCCTTGACCGCCTGGGCCATCGCCAGCTTCTGCGCGAACGCCTTGCGCGAGCCGGCCAGCAGGTTGTTGACCGCCTCGTCGGCGGCCTGGAAGCTGATCTGGATATGGTCAAGCCCGGCGCGCTTGAAGTCGCGGACTTTCTGTTCGGTCAGGCCGATGCCGGAGGTGATCAGGTTGGTGTAGTAACCCATGCCCCGCGCGGCCTCGATCAGCACTGCCAGGTCTTGGCGCACCAACGGTTCGCCGCCAGAGAAGCCCAGTTGCGCGGCGCCCATCGCCCGCGCCTCGCGGAACACCCGGATCCATTCTTCAGTGGTCAGCTCCTCGCCCTGTTGGGCAAAGTCCAGCGGGTTGGAACAATACGGGCACTGCAGCGGGCAGCGGTAGGTCAGTTCCGCCAGCAACCACAGCGGCGGCCCCGGGCGTGGCTCATTCGATCCAGTATTTGGCACGAGCCACCTCCAGAAACGCCAGCACATCTTCATCCAGCCCCGACACGCCGGGGAAGCGTTGCGCCAGTCTGTCGATGATCAGCGCCACGCTGCGCTGGCCGTCGAGCAATTCGAGGACCCAGCCGGCGCTGGCATTGAGGGTGATCATGCCTTCGGGGTACAGCAGCACATGGCAATCCTGGCGTGGCTCCCATTGCAGGCGAAAACCGCGGCGCAAGCCCAGCACCTGCTCACGCTCGATCAGCTTCACAGGGTAATCCTCCGATGCCAGACGTTGTCCCGAGTGACGCTGTGATACGGCAGCCGCTGCAGCCCATACGCCATGCTCATGGCATCGAGCATGCTCCACAGCACATCGAGCTTGAACTTGAGGATGTCCAGCATGGGCTGCAATTCCCAGAGAAGAAACGGCCATCGCAACGATGGCCGCAAGGCCATCAACGATTGGCGAAGTACATCGTCACTTCGAAGCCAATGCGCAGGTCGGTAAAAGCGGGTTTAGTCCACATGGGGCAGTCCTCTTCTAATGCCGGGCGATTCCGGTAGAGGCATTAATGCACGGGGGGCGACGGGGCCGAATGCTACTTTGGAACGAGTTTGCGGGGTGCGTTGGTAGGGGGTGACACGGGACATTACGCAAACGGGTGACGCGCGCGGGGAGGCGCCCACCCAGAGCCCTCCCCGCGTGCGTCGTTGCATCCAGGCCCAGCGGCACCCTACCGCTGGGCCTGTGTGCGCTTAGAAGAAGCCCAGCGGATTGATGTCGTAGCTCACCAGCAGGTTTTTGGTCTGCTGGTAATGGTCGAGCATCATCTTGTGGGTCTCGCGGCCCACCCCAGACTTCTTGTAACCACCAAACGCCGCATGCGCCGGGTACAGGTGGTAGCAGTTGGTCCACACGCGACCGGCCTTTATCGCCCGCCCCATGCGGTAGGCGCGGTTGATGTCGCGGGTCCACAGCCCTGCGCCCAGGCCGAACTCGCTGTCGTTGGCGATCGCCAAGGCTTCGGCTTCGTCCTTGAAGGTGGCCACGCCCACCACCGGGCCGAAGATCTCTTCCTGGAAGACGCGCATCTTGTTGTGGCCCTTGAGCAGGGTCGGCTGAATGTAGTACCCACTGGCCAGGTCGCCGTCGAGCCGCTCGGCGCCGCCGCCGGTGAGCAACTGCGCGCCCTCGTCCTGGGCGATCTGCAGGTAGGAGAGGATCTTGTCGTATTGCTGCTGCGAAGCTTGGGCGCCGACCATGGTTTCGGTGTCAAGCGGGTTGCCGCGGGTGATCCTGCCGATCTTCTTCATCACCTCGGCCATGAACGGTTCGTAGATCGACTCCTGGATCAACGCCCGTGACGGGCAGGTGCAAACCTCGCCCTGATTGAAGAACGCCAGCACCAGGCCTTCGGCGGCCTTTTCGATGAACGCAGGTTCGGCCTGCATGATGTCTTCGAAAAAAATATTCGGCGACTTGCCGCCCAGCTCCACGGTGGACGGGATGATGTTCTCGGCCGCGCACTTCATGATGTGCGAGCCCACCGGGGTGGAACCGGTGAAGGCGATCTTGGCAATGCGCTTGCTGGTGGCCAGGGCCTCGCCGGCTTCACGGCCGAAGCCCTGGACGATGTTCAGCACACCGGCGGGCAGCAGGTCGGCGATCAGCTCAGCAAACACCGTGATCGACAAGGGCGTCTGCTCGGCGGGTTTGAGCACCACGCAGTTACCGGCGGCCAGGGCCGGGGCGAGTTTCCAGGCGGCCATCAGCAGCGGGAAGTTCCACGGGATGATCTGCCCGACCACGCCCAGCGGTTCATGGAAATGGTAGGCCGTGGTCAGTTCGTTGATCTCTGCCGCGCCCCCTTCCTGGGCACGGATGCAGCCGGCGAAATAACGAAAGTGGTCTGCTGCCAGCGGCACGTCGGCATTGAGGGTTTCGCGTACGGCCTTGCCGTTGTCCCAGCTTTCGGTCACAGCGAGCACTTCCAGGTGCTGCTCGATGCGGTCGGCGATCTTCAGCAGCACCCGCGCGCGCTCCTGCACCGAGGTCTTGCCCCAGGCTTCGGCGGCGGCGTGCGCGGCGTCCAGGGCCAGGTCGATGTCCTGGGCAGTGGAGCGTGGGAATTCGGCAATCGGTTGGCCATTGACCGGCGAGCTGTTGGTGAAGTACTGGCCACCCAACGGTGGCACAAACGCGCCGCCGATGAAATTGCCATAGCGGGGTTTGAAGGCCACGACAGCGCCTGGCGTTCCGGGTTGTGCGTAGATCATGCTGAGCCTCTGCGGGTCGATGCCTGTCCGACGACGGGCGATGGAGCCATGGTAAAAAGCTCCGCGTGCCGGACGAATGCATCGTTGGCAGTGGAGGTCTCGTCATTTGGTAGTAAGGGCACGAAGGATCGGGGGTTCAGTTTGAGGGTTGTGGTGGTGCGTATATCCTGATCCCTACAACCCCACCCTACCCCCATCAACGCGCTGCAACCGCTGACGTTCGTAACGCGGATAAAGATGGCTGACACTGCGGATCAATTCATACCGGCTCAAGCTGATACTGGCAAACCGCTCGGGAATCGGGCTGCGGATCATCTCGATCATGTCATCCCCCCGCGCTGCACCCTCACGCATCAGGCCATCGAGCCAGCCCAGGTAGTCGCGCATCTGCGCAAACGGCCGCGCATCGCTGGCCACCGGCCCGTGCCCGGGTACAACCCGCTTCCAGGGCAAGGCTTGCAGGGTATCCAGGTCCTTGAGCCAAACCTCCAGCCCCGGGCTGTTGGGCGTGGTCAGAGCACGCTCATGGAACACCAGGTCACCCGCAAACAGCACGCCCGTCTGCTCATCGAAAATCGCCAGGTCAGCGCCGGTATGCCCGCCCAACGCCAACAGCCGCAGCCGGTGGCCGCCAACCTCATGAACGCCTGGTTCCAGCACTCGGGTCGGCAGCACCACCTCGGTGCCGCGCATCCAGTCGCCGACCAGTCGGTACATGTTCTCGGCCATGGCGTCGCCCTGATGGCGCAAGAGCTCGCTGGTGCCTGCCAGTGCGCCGATGGGCACATCGGCAAAGGCCTGGTTGCCCAACACATGGTCGGGGTGATGGTGGGTCAACAGCAGTTCGACCACCGGCTTGTCGGTGGTCGCGGCAATGGCCTGGCGCATAGCTTCGCCATAGCGTTTGGACGGCCCGCTGTCGATCACTACCACGCCGCTGTCGGTGACGATGAACGCCGTGTTGACGACATTGCCGCCATTGCCCTTGGCGAAATTGTCGGTGCTGCCCTCCAGCAACCAGGTACCCTGCGCGATCTGCCGGGGCGTGAGGCGATAGTCCAGGTCGGCCCAGGCCGGCAGGCCCAGGCATAGCAGCAACAGCAAGGTCCAACGCATGGCGGGCGCCTCGGGTCAGGGAATGAAAGCGAGCAACACGCTCAACGAACGGTCGCCTCGAAGCGGTTGCCACTGTTGTCCTGCAACACCAGCCGGGTCAGCCCAGGGCCCTGGATATCGAAGCCCAGGTTGGGGTTTTCGCTGACCGCCGGGTACAGTTCCAGGCTGGCCAGGCGCTGGCCATCCGCGTCTTGCAACTCGGCATGGTTTAGGAAGAATTCGGGGATGCCGCTGACCAGGCCGTTGTCCATCGGGTGGGCCACCTGCAAACGCAGGCGGCTGGTATCGCCTCGCGGGTAGCGACCGCCCAGCACTTCACCCAGGTGTTCCTCCCAGCCGGGCTGGCTGCGCACCACGCTGGGCGCCGTACAGCCTCCACCTGCAGCATCGATCAAGGTCGAGCCGACATGCCAAAGGCCGTCGCGGGTCAGCACCGCCGCACGCAGCGGCGTGGCCTGCTCAATGCGGATGCGCACCGACAGCCACGGCAGCACGCGCTCGCCCGGCTCGAAATCGACGATGCGCGGCAGCGGGTTGAGCTCGGCCCAGGCAATGATGCGTACCACCTCGCCGGCGAACGCCCGGGCGTCGATTTCCAGCGGCACCTGGCGTGCGTCCTCGGCAAAGGGCGGCGCCAGCAGCTTGACCCGATCATCGAAGACGAAAGCGGCCTGCCCCAGCAACTGCTTGTGGTAGAAGTCCCACATCACCGACGGTACCGGGTCCGGGTGGGCACTCGCTTCAGTGGCCAGGCCCTGCGCTGCCCAGGGCATCCAGCAGGCCAGCAGCATAGTCGTTCGCCAGTTCATCACCTGCTCCTAGGGTTGTCACTCCTCGACGTGCACGCTGTCCAGGTAGGTGCGCACTGCCCACAGGGCTTCCTGGCTCAGGTAGTCGGCCATCTTTGGCATGTACACCCGCCCGTCACGCACCGCGCCGTGGCGCACCCGCTCGACAAACCACTCATCCCCTGCCTCGCCGACATCGAGCATGCGCAAATCCGGGGCGATGCCGCCGGACTTGGCTTCCAGGCCATGGCAGGCAGCGCAGTTCTGGTTGTACGCCGAGGCGCCGATTTCCACGGCCTTGTCGTGCTCGGCGGAGGTACGATACGGGTTGACCGCCGCCCAGCCGTCGCCGTCCAGGCTGACCCCGGCGTCCTTGATCGGGGTCAAGCCCTTGGTTTCCACTGCCTGGGGCACCACGTTGCCATGGGCCCAGGCCGTACCGGTCAGCAAAGCGCCGGCCAGCAGGCCTGTAGCGAGCAAGACGTTGCGTTTTGTTGTCATTGTTATGCCCTCAAGTTGCACGCAAGGCCTCAACCACAGAGGCCGTGCCGCCATCTTAGAAACAGCCCGCAGGCGGCCGTATGCTGCTTTGGTGGCCGGGCCGTACTCCCTTGGTAGTAGGGCTTGTGGCGAAGGGCCAAATGAGGTGCCGACCGGGAACTTTTCCCGGCAAGTGCGGGACTTTTTCCGTATCCCCGACAGCCGCCCCGCCCCACCCTGTGCAGGCCAAAACTCCACAGGGAACTGCAACCATGACAATAAGATCGCTACCCGCCCTTTCCCCTCTGGCCCTGGGCGTGCGGGCCCTGCTGCTGGCCGGTAGCCTGGCCCTCTGCACGGCGGCCACGGCGGCCAGCGCGCCTGCGGCACCGGCCGGCAAGAACGTGACCTGGGAAGACATCGCCAACGACCACCTGACCACCCAGGACGTACTGCAGTACGGCATGGGCACCAACGCCCAGCGCTGGAGCCCCTTGGCCCAAGTCAATGACCAGAACGTGTTCAAGCTGACCCCGGCCTGGTCGTATTCCTTCGGCGACGAGAAGCAGCGCGGCCAGGAATCCCAGGCCATCGTCAGCGACGGTGTGGTCTACGTCACCGGCTCGTACTCACGGGTGTTCGCCCTCGATGCGAAGACCGGCAAACGCCTGTGGACCTACAACCACCGCCTGCCGGACAACATTCGCCCGTGCTGCGACGTGGTCAACCGCGGGGCGGCGATCTACGGCGACAAGATCTACTTCGGCACCCTCGACGCCCGCCTCATCGCCCTGGACAAGCGCACCGGCAAGGTGGTGTGGAACAAGAAGTTCGGCGACCACAGCGCCGGCTACACCATGACCGGCGCCCCGGTGCTGATCAAGGACAAGACCAGCGGCAAGGTGTTGCTGATCCACGGCAGCTCCGGCGATGAGTTCGGCGTGGTCGGCCAGCTGTTTGCCCGTGACCCGGACACGGGCGAAGAAGTGTGGATGCGGCCCTTCGTGGAGGGCCACATGGGCCGCCTGAACGGCAAGGACAGCACGCCGACCGGCGACGTCAAGGCGCCGTCCTGGCCAGACGACGCCACCACCGAAACCGGCAAGGTCGAGGCCTGGAGCCACGGCGGCGGCGCCCCTTGGCAGAGCGCCAGTTTCGACGCCGAGAGCAATACCATCATTGTCGGCGCAGGCAACCCTGGCCCCTGGAATACCTGGGCGCGCACCTCCAAGGATGGCAACCCCCACGACTACGACAGCCTCTATACCTCGGGCCAGGTCGGCGTCGACCCGAGCACCGGCGAGGTGAAGTGGTTCTACCAGCACACGCCGAACGATGCCTGGGACTTCTCCGGCAACAACGAACTGGTGCTGTTCGACTACAAGGACAAGGACGGCAAGGTGGTCAAAGCCACCGGCCACGCCGACCGCAACGGATTCTTCTACGTGGTGGACCGCAACAACGGCAAACTGCAGAACGCCTTCCCCTTCGTCGACAACATCACTTGGGCCAGCCATATCGACCTCAAGACCGGGCGCCCGGTCGAAAACCCCGGCCAGCGTCCGGCCAAGCCACTACCGGGTGAAACCAAGGGCAAGCCAGTGGAAGTCTCGCCGCCGTTCCTGGGCGGTAAAAACTGGAACCCCATGGCCTACAGCCAGGACACCGGCCTGTTCTACATCCCCGGCAACCAGTGGAAAGAGGAGTACTGGACCGAGGAGGTGAACTACAAGAAGGGCTCGGCCTACCTGGGCATGGGTTTTCGCATCAAGCGCATGTACGACGACCACGTCGGCACCTTGCGCGCCATGGACCCGAGCACCGGCAAGCTGGTCTGGGAGCACAAGGAGCACCTGCCGCTGTGGGCCGGCGTACTCGCGACCAAGGGCAACCTGGTGTTCACCGGCACGGGCGACGGCTTCTTCAAGGCCTTCGACGCCAAGACGGGCAAGGAGCTGTGGAAGTTCCAGACCGGCAGCGGCATCGTCTCGCCGCCGATCACCTGGGAACAGGACGGCGAGCAGTACATCGGCGTGACCGTGGGCTACGGCGGCGCCGTGCCGCTGTGGGGTGGCGACATGGCCGAGCTGACCAAGCCGGTGGCCCAGGGCGGCTCGTTCTGGGTGTTCAAGATCCCGAGTTGGGACACCAAGACCGCTCAGCGTTGATCCCTGCGGGGCGCGGCCAGCCCGCGCCCCGCAACAGCCCTCCTTTCGCCGAGAGCCTTTTGCCATGAACTACCTGACTTTTGCCCTGCTGCTGGCCCTGACACCTGCCCTGGCCGCGAACGCCGACGACGATGGCAACGATACCCCCTTGACCGTCAACGGCTGTGTCATCGCCGAAGCGAGCCAGTGCCCGGGGGCCAATCTGCGTGGCGCCAACCTGGCCAACCAGGACCTGCGCAAGATGAACCTGGCCGGCGCCGACCTGCGCGAGGCCGACCTGCGCCATGCCCAGCTGGACCTGGCCAACCTGGAAAAAGCCCGCTTGCAGGGCGCCAACCTGACCCGCGCCAGCCTGCAGCAGAGCAACCTGCGCTTGGCAGACCTGAGCCATGCCCGGCTCATTGCCATTCAAGGCTGGGGCTTGTTCGCCCAAGGTGCGCAGTTTGAAAGTGCCGACCTGAGCGCTGCGTACCTGCAGTTCGCCCGGCTTTCTGGGGCGAAGATGCACCAGACCAACCTGCAGGCGGCGGACCTGGAGATGGCCTGGCTGAGCAAGGCTGATCTGCAAGGGGCCAAGCTTGGCGATGCCAACCTGCAGGAAGCCAAGTTTGGCCAGAGCAACCTGGCAGGGGCCGACTTGCGCGGGGCGCGGCAGCATTATGGGAATTTCCAGGAGGCGAATATGGAGGGGTGTGCGGGGTGTCCTGAGACTTGGGATAAATGAGTTGGGAGGGGCTGCCAGATTTTTTGTGTGCCCCCCCACAATCCTCATCCCCACCCTCACCCCGCCACCCTCACCACCCCCATGTCGATCCCCAGATGCACCAGCTCGGCATGGGAACTGACTTGCAACTTGCTCTTGAGCAACGTCAGGTGGTTGGACACCGTCTTGGCGCTGATGCACAACTGCTCGGCAATCACCCGCATCGGTGTGCCCTTGGCCAGCATCACGAAAATCTCCATTTCACGCTGGGTCATGCGCCGCATGCGCGGGTCGCTGGCGCGCTGTTGTGGGGTACACGCCAGCTGGGTGGCCAACGCTTGTTCGATGTAGGCATGCCCGGCCAACACCCGCTGCACCGCTTCGATCAACACCTCGGGCGCCGCGTTCTTGGTCAGGTAACCCGAGGCCCCCGCATCCAGCGCCTGGCGCACCAGGGGCAGTTCATCGTGCAGGCTGAAAAACAGCACCCGCAACTGTGGCAGGCGCTGGCGCAGGCGGCGGGTGGTTTCCAGGCCGCTGATGCCTGGCAAGCCAAAGTCCATGATCACCAGGTTCGGCACTTGCTCCTGAACCCGGGCTAGGGCCTCTTCGCCGCTGGCGGCCTCGCGCACCTGCAACGCCGGCAGCACTGCCCGCAGCAGGCTGGCGTAACCTTGACGGACCACCGCGTGGTCATCGACCAGGACGATATTCATCAGACCTCCACGGGCATGTTCAGGGCCAACGCCCAACCGGCACCCGGCCGGCTGAGGATGCGCAATTCGCCGCCCAGGCTGCGGGCGCGCTCGGCCATCGAATGCAGCCCCACCCCGGGGCGCTGGGGCTGGCATGCGCCGCAGCCGTTGTCGCGGATCAGCAGGCGCACGCCCTTGGCGCTGCGTTGCAGGCGTACCCGCACCTGGCTGGCGCCGGCATGCCGGGCGACATTGGTCAACGCCTCCTGCAGCAACCGATACAAGTGCACCCGGCTTGCCCCACTCAGCGTCGGCAGGTGCTCAGCGACCCGCAGGCGGCAATCGATGCCCTGGCTGGCCTGCCATTGGCTTACCAACTGGCCGAAGGCTTCGGCCAGCGGTACCTGGTGCAAGGCCACCGGATACAGGTCGTGCACCAGCGCACGAAAGCCCTGCTGCAGGTATTCGCAATGGAGTGCCAGGGCCTGCGCGGTCTGCTCCACCCGCGCAGGCTGGTCGGCCACCCTGCGCAGCAGGCAGGCCTGGGCGCGGATGCCCGCCAGGTATTGCCCGAGGTCGTCGTGCAGGGCCTGCGCCAGCCGTGTGCGCTCCTGCTCCTGCACCGCCAGCAGGGCCTGAGTCAGCTGGGCATTGGCGGCCTGGGCCTGGGCCAGCTCATCCAGCAACCCCCTGCCCCGGCGCACCGCCCAGCGGATCTGTAGCAACGGCAGAAGCAGCACTTTGACCAGGCGCATGGGCGGTTCTCCTCAAGGGTTGCGCGCCCAGCCTGGGGTGCGCTGCTGCCCATCGTAGAACCGAGCACCCCCAGCGGATTTACTACCTTGGTGCCGGGTAACCGCTACTTTCTGCATAGGCCCGCAACCCACTGGGGTCATCAGCCACGGCCAACTACTACTTTAGTACTGGCTTTGCTGTCTATCGTCGCATTCACAAAGCACCCCTGCTGGCATGTAATGGGCCTATAACAAAAAGGACAAAGCCCATGCCACGTGCCCTGCCCAGGCTGCCGCGCCCTTTGCTGGCGGCCCTTTCGCTGAGTCTGTCGCTGGGCGTCGCCCAGGCCGACACGACGCCGCTGTTCTCCGCCGAGGGCTATCGCACCGCCCTCTATCGCAGCCCGACCCCGCACCAGGTCGAGGGCGCCCAGGTTATCGATACCGCCACACTGCAGGGCCTGCTGGGGCAACAGCCCAGGCCGGTACTGGTCGATGTCTATCGCCGGCAATGGCTGCAAGGGCGCTTCATCGAAGACCACCCCCACACCAACCTCCCCGGCAGCTACTGGCTGGCCAACACCGGTGACGGTGAGCTGAGCCCGCCCTGGCAAGCCTACTTCGCACGCCATCTGCAAAAAGCCACCGGCGGCCATGTGGATCAACCGCTGGTCTTTTACTGCCGCGCCGATTGCTGGTTAAGCTGGAACGCGGTAAAACGCGCAGCGACCCTGGGCTATAAGAACCTGTATTGGTATCGCGATGGCCTGGACGCCTGGCAAAACGCCAAGCTGCCGCTGCAAGCCGCGCAGCCAGAGCCCTTTCCCTGAACTGACCGCCTGCGAACGCGTGCCCGCCCCATCCAATAACAACGAGGTGAAAAGGCCATGTACAAAATTCTGATTGCCGACGATCACCCACTGTTTCGCGAAGCCATCCACAACGTCATCAGCGATGGTTTCCAAGGCAGCGAAGTCATGGAAACTGCCGACCTGGACAGCGCCCTGGCGCTGACCCAAGCGCATGACGACCTCGACCTGATCCTGCTCGACCTGAACATGCCAGGCATGCACGGCCTCAATGGCCTGATCACCCTGCGCAACGAGGCACCGACCACACCGGTGGTGATCGTCTCGGCCGAGCAGGAAAAACAGATCGTGCTGCAGGCCATCACCTATGGCGCCGTGGGGTTCATCACCAAGTCCTCGCCGCGCTCACAGATGATCGAAGCGATCGAGCAGATCCTCAACGGCAATGTCTACCTGCCCCCAGACATCATCCGCGCCCAGAAGCCCGGCACCAGCCGACGCCTGAACGAGGCCCCGAGCTTCCCGCCGGAGATGCTCCAGGCCCTGACCCGCAAGCAACTGCTGGTACTGGAACGCATGACCAAGGGCGAGTCGAACAAGCAGATCGCCTACACCCTGGATATCGCCGAAACCACGGTCAAGGCCCATGTCTCGGCGATTCTGCGCAAACTCAATGTGCACAATCGTGTACAGGCAATCCTCAGTGCCGGCGATATCGACTTCGGCGACTACCTACGCCGCTGATCAGGCTGCGTGGCGTTGCCGGCCAGCAGGTGGCTCATCGCGGTCTTGAGTTTCATCGGCCGCACCGGTTTGTGCATCAGGGTGTGGCCCAACTCACGGATCTGTTGCTTGAGTTCGTTGCTGTAGTTGGCGGTGATCATCATCACCGCCAACGGCACCGCACGGCGGGCATTGATCCGCGCCACCGCATCAACGCCATTGCAGCCGTTGCCCAGGTGGTAGTCGGCGATCAGCAGGTCGGCTTCGGCGTGGTAGTTGTCCACCTGGCGCGCCAGGTCTTGCTCCGAGAGTGCCGTGACCACCCGGCAACCCCAACCTTCCAGCAGCGTGCGCATGCCGGCGCAGATCGCCGCGTCGTTATCCAGCACCCAGACCCGCGCCCCGCGCAGGCGTTCGAGCATCGGCTCGCTGATTGCCAGGCTCGGCTGTGGCTTGGGCGCGGTGGCGCTCAGCGGCACCTCGACAGCGAACACCGAGCCCTTGCCGAGCCATGAGCGCACACGGATCCGATGGCCGAGGATGCCGGCGATCTTCTCCACGATAGCCAAACCCAGGCCCAAGCCTCGGTCCTGGTCCGGGCGCTGCACATCGCCACGTTTGAACTCCTGGAACATTTCGTCAAAGCGTTCTTCGGCGATGCCGATCCCGCTGTCCCACACCTCGATCCACAGGCCGCGGTGCTGGCGCCGACAGCCCAGCACCACGCGGCCACTGCGGGTGTAGCGGATGGCATTGCTGAGCAGGTTGCGCAGGATCCGCGCCAGCAGCTGGATGTCGCTGTGCACCACGGCCGAACAGCCCACGAAGTGCAACTCAAGCCCTTCGCTGCGCGCCACCTGGGCGTACTCGGCAGCGAGGTTGTCCATCAGCTCGCTGAGGGCGAAGGGTGCGATATCGGCCTTGATAACCCCGGCATCAAGCTTGGAAATGTCCACCAGGGTGCCTAACAGGTTTTCCACGTCTTCAAGGGAATTGCTGACATTACGCACCAATTGAACACTCTGTTGCGGCTCGCGGCGCTCGAGCAAGGCGCTGGTGAACAGCCGCGCCGCGTTCAAGGGTTGCAGCAGATCATGGCTGACGGCGGCGAGGAACTTGGTTTTCGACAGGTTGGCCTGCTCGGCCTCGCGCTTGGCCTCGCGCAAGCGCGATTCAGCGTGGCTGCGCTCATCGATCTCGCGCAGCAGCTGGTCGTTGAGGCGGGTCAGTTCGGCGGTGCGCTCGCGCACCCGTTGCTCCAGGTTCTGGTAGGCCTGGTGCAGGGCCTCGGCGGTCTTGCGGCGCTCGGTAATGTCGCGGATCAGCACGAAGATCCCCACCACTTCACCGTTGGCCAGGCGGTTGGGGACGTAGGAGCGCAGCATGTAGCGCTCCTGATCGTTGATGTTGGTTTCGGCAAGCTCGAACGTCACGCTCTCCCCCGCCAGCGCCCGCGCCACGTAGGCTTCAAGGCGCTGGTAATGCTGCTCGCTGTGGGCCTCGCGCAGGCTCTGCCCGAGCATTACGCCGCGCGGCCAGCAATACCACTGTTCATAGACCTTGTTGGTGAACTCGTAGACCAGGTCGGCATTGAGGTAGGCGATCAGCGCCGGCACATGGTCGGTAATCAGCCGTATCCAGCGCTCGCTTTCGCTGAGGGCTTCGGCGTGCTGGTAGCGCTCGGTGATATCGGTGAAGGTGTTGACGAAACCGCCGGTGGGCAGCGGATGTGTACGGATTTCCAGCATGCGCCCGTCGTACAGGCGTTGTTCGCACTCGTGGATGACCCGCCCGTTGGCGTCGCGGCTGTCTGGGGTCAACAGGCTCAGTTCGCTGTCGCCGATCACCTCGGCAAAGGGCCGGTGGGCAGCGACTGGAGCCAAGCCGCTGAGCTCCAGAAAACGCCGGTTCCACAGTTCCAGAACCCCCTCGGCATTGACCATGGCCACCCCCTGGGACAGGTTGTCCACCGCCCGCTGCAACAGGTGCGACTTCTGTGCCACGGCCTGCTCGCGGCGCAGGGTTTCGCTGAGCTTGACCTCGGTGATATCGGTAAACAGGATCACCCGCCCGCCTTCGCAGGTCGGCCGTTCACTGACTTGCAGCCAGCGCCCGTTGTACAGCCGGTACAGCAGGTGCTCGTCGGCGTGCCCGCGGGTTTCTTCGCTGAACAGGCCACTGGCCGTCATCAGCCGCTTGACCTCGGCCAGGCGCATGCCGGCAATGATGCGCACCCGGGTGTTGGCCCAGAAGGCCTTGAAGCGGCTGTTGCACAGCACGATCCGCTGGTTCTGATCGAACAGCACGAAGGCGTCCGAGATGCTTTCGATGGCGTCTATCAGGTGCTGGTGGGCCGTCTCGGCCCGCAGTCGGGCTTCGCCGAGCAGATGGTTGCCGGCCTTGAGCTCGGCCATGGCCTGGTTCAGGGCATCGGTGCGTTCACGCACCTGCTCGGCCAGCACTACCGAATGCTGGAACGCCGCGTACGGGTCGTTGCCACGCGTCACGCCGGACTCGATGCGCTCGATCAGTGCGCCATTGATCCGCTGCAGCTTATGATTTTCGTGCTGCAGCCGGGCGACCTCGGCCTGCAGTTCAGCGGCTGAGCGCAGCTCGGTTGCGGGCAATGGCGACCCCGGTGAAGGTCTGGTTGATGTGCATGCCATTGAACTGCTCTCCGTAGGTGTTGAAGCCCATCACCCGCTGCTCGCGCAAGAACCCGCCGACCTGCGCCAGGCTGCCCTGGGCTTCCAGCTCCAGGCGCCGCAGGAAGCAGTCACAGCCGATGGTCAGCAGCAACGGGCCGAGGCGCCGGTGCAAGCCATCGAACACGTTGTGCAGGTTTGGCAACAGTGGCCCTGGGGCCATGGCCGTGAGCACGATGCCGTTCTCCACCGCGCAGTAGAAGCTCAGGCTCAGGTCCGGGTGCACTTGCTGGATCGCCCGCACGTAGTACTGGTCGTGGAGACGTACTGCCAGCGGGTGGGCGGCGAAAACCCGGTGATCGAGCTCGGCCACCGGCACGCCGATGTGCCGGGCGTACTCCTCGGCAGCGGGCTCGGCATTGAGCTCGAAGACCCGGCGCTGGGCACTGTCGGCGCCGGTCACCACCAGCTTTTCCTGGCGCGGCAGGATGTGGTGGGTGGTGAACACTTCGAAATCGAGCCAGGTGTTGACCAGCACCACCACCGCCGCACCGCTGTGGAAGGCGCCGCCGAAGTACACATGGGTGCGGGTCAGGTAGTTGTCATCGCCGGCCGAACCGCCGAAATGCGGGATGTCCCCCAGTGCTGCGCTAAGGGCGGCGAGGATCATCTCCTCGCGGCTGGACAAGCCGTCGAGCAGGGTCAGGGCAAAGCTGTGGCCTTTGATCGGCGCCAGGGTATTGCTGCGGCAGGTGCCGACCAGGCGCTCGACCCGCTGTTGGGCGTCGATCAGGCTGAAGCGCTCCATTTCATCGATCAGTTCGGTGGCGATGGAGAAATGCCGATGATCGAACCCCACTGCCGTCACGCAATTGCGGCCGTAGCCCAGCGGGGTGATTTCGCCGGCACTGGTGCAACCGACCAGGCGGATGCCGCCGAAACCTTGTTCGAGGGCCTCGCCCAGCTCGCGTAGATTGTATTCGGCCGAACAGAAGAACAGCACGAAGCCCAGGTGCGGGTGCAGCAGTTGCCGCGCCAGGTCCTGGGCCGCCAGCCGCGCGTCGGTTGCCTGGGACATGGCGCTGACAACACCATCGTTTTGGGCCTGCTGCATCGTGGTCTCCGGCGCGGGGTGTCTGAGGCTTGAGTGTACGGAGGGCGCACGGGGGGACGAATGCTACTTGGGTAGCGGGTTTGGGGTTCGATGGGTGTAGAGGGGGCGGATTGGGGCTTGGCCAGCCAAGGGCCAATCCGTGTTTCGTCCGCCGGCCATTTGCCTAATGCCAGAGCGCTTCTATATTCAGAAAGGCCTCACTGCCGGTTGATCAGAGCATCATGATGTCCACACCCGAGCAATTGATCATCTGCGAGCACTGCGATTGCGTTTATCAGAAGGCATTGCTCGCCAAACATCAGAAAACCGTGTGCACGCGCTGCGGCGGTGTGCTGCAGCGGCACAACGGCTTGACGGTGGAACAACGCCTGGCATTAAGCTTCACGGCTGCGGTGCTGTGGTTGTTTGCCAACTTCTACCCGGTGATGAGCATCAGCCTGCAGGGGCTTAAAAACAGCGCCACGTTATGGGACTCGGTGCTGGCGTTGAGCCAGGGGCCGATTACCTTCATGGCCATGGTCGCGGCCATTTCGATCATCATCGCCCCCGCCTTCCAGCTGCTGTTGCTCATCTGGGTGCTGGGTTTTGCCCTCACCGCCCGCCGCTCCCCCGCGTTCAAGCTGTGCATGCGCTGGCTGGAGACCTTGCGCCCCTGGAGCATGCTCGAAGTGTGCCTGCTGGGGGCGATGGTGGCGGTGTTCAAGCTCGCCGGTATGCTCGATGTGCTGCCGGGTATCGGCCTGCTCGCACTGGCTGTGTTGAGCCTGTTGATGATCCGTATCGCCGGGCGCGATATTCGTGACTTGTGGGACATGCCATGAGCCGGCCACCAACCGCCAGCGAGCTTGACTTGTGCCTGTGCCACAGCTGTGGCCTGGCCTGCGACATGCACGACGAACCGCACCAGTGCCCGCGCTGCGACGCCCCTTTGCATCGGCGCAAGACCAATTCTCTGGGCCGCACCTGGGCTTACCTGCTGGCCGCCCTGGCCTTCTATGTACCGGCGAACGTGCTGCCGGTGATGAACACCATGATGCTCGGCAGCGGCGCCGACAGCACCATCATGAGCGGCGTGCTGGAGTTCTGGGAGCACGGCGCCTGGGACATTGCGCTGATCATCTTCATCGCCAGCATCGCTGTGCCGGGGGTGAAGTTCGTGGCCCTGTCGATGCTCTTGATCACCGTCCAGCGCGGCAGTACCTGGGCGCAACAGCAGCGCTCGAAGCTCTACCGTTTCGTTGAACTGATCGGCTATTGGTCGATGCTCGATGTGCTGGTGGTAGCGCTGGTCGCGGCGCTGGTGAAGTTTCAATCGCTGGGTGACATCGAGCCGCGTCCGGGCATCCTGTTCTTTGGCCTGGTGGTGGTGTTCACCATGCTCTCAGCAATGAGTTTCGACCCCCGCATGATCTGGGACACGCCACCTGACAAGGAGCTCATGGATGACCCCATCCAGCAATGACCGCCCGCCCATTCCCGGCCCTGCACCGGTCAAGACTCGGCGCTTCGGCTTTTCCCTGGTGTGGATCGTGCCCATCGTGGCCGTGCTGGTCGGGCTTTCCCTGGTCGTGCACAACCTGATGCAGGAAGGCCCGACCATCACCCTCACCTTCAAGACCGGCGCGGGGCTGGCGGCCAACAAGACCGAGGTACGCTACCGTAACGTGGTGATCGGTCACGTCACCGAAGTGGCCCTGAGTGACGACCAGAAAAACGTCAACGCCACCGTCAAGCTCGACAAGCAGGCCGAGAGCTTCACCCGCGAGGACTCGAAGTTCTGGGTAGTCCGCCCGCGCATCGGCGCCGGTGGCGTGTCGGGCATCG
Source organism: Pseudomonas sp. SWRI68 (assembly GCF_014269165.1). Taxonomy (NCBI): domain Bacteria; kingdom Pseudomonadati; phylum Pseudomonadota; class Gammaproteobacteria; order Pseudomonadales; family Pseudomonadaceae; genus Pseudomonas; species Pseudomonas sp. SWRI68. The sequence continues at coordinate 106,580 of NZ_JABWRU010000010.1, forward strand.
ACACCCTGCTTTCGGGCGATTACATCGGCGCCGACATCGGCCAGTCGAGCACCCGCGTGAAGCACTTCATTGGCTTGGAGAACCCGCCGGCCATCACCTACGGCGAGCCCGGCAAGCACTTCACCCTGCACACCCAGGACCTGGGCTCGCTGGACATCGGTTCGCCCGTGTATTACCGCAAGATCCCGGTCGGCCAGGTGGTCGCCTACGCCCTCGACCAGGAAGGTAAAGGGGTGGACGTGGAGATCTTCATCCATGCACCCAACGACGCCTTCGTGAGCGCCAACACACGCTTCTGGAACGCCAGCGGCATTGATGTGGAGGTCGGCGCCAATGGTTTTGCGTTGAAAACCGAGTCATTGTCGTCGATCCTGGTCGGCGGCATCGCCTTCCGCGCGCCGGACTACAACCCGAACGACACGGCCGCCAGCGAGAACCAGCGCTTTGAACTGTTCGCCGACCAGGCTGGTGCATTGGCCCCGCCCGCCGGCAAGGCGCAGTACCTGGCGCTACGCTTCGACCAGGCGATGCGCGGCCTCAAGGTCGGTGCGCCGGTCGAGTTCCTGGGCGTGGAGATTGGCCGAGTGGTCGCGGTGAACCTGGACTTCGATGAAGTCAAACGCAGTTTCCCGGTCAATGTCGGCATCGTCATCTATCCGCAACGCTTGGGCCGGGCGCACGAGAAGATGCTCAAGGTATTGCAGCACGACCCCAATGACGAAGCCTCCGCCGCCAAGCTGATCGGCACCTTTATCGACAACGGCCTGCGTGCCCAGGCGCGCAGTGGCAACCTGCTCACCGGCCAACTGTACATCGCCCTGGACTTCTTCCCCAAAGCCGAGAAGGTGGCCTTCGACCCGGCGGCCCGCCCGGTGGTCATCCCGACCATTCCAGGCAGCCTGGAGCTGCTTCAGGAGCAGTTGCAGACCATGGTCGACAAGCTCAACCGGCTGCCGCTGGAGCGTATTGCCGGTAACCTCGATGCCAACCTGGTAGAGCTGCGCAAGGGCCTGACCCAGTTCAACGCCCGGACCTTGCCAGGGGTGCAGAACACCCTGGCAGAGGTCAGCAATACCTTGAAGTCGGCCAATTCGACCCTGGCAGAAGACTCGCCACAGCGTGAACAGCTGACCCAGACGCTCGACGAGCTGGGGCGCATGTCGCGCTCCCTGCGCGAGCTTGCCGACTACCTGGGCCGCAACCCCGAGTCGCTGATCCGTGGCCGCCCGGACAACGCAGGGCCGATGGACCTGCAAGGGCCGCCCCGCAAATGACCACAGGAGTGTTGAACATGACCCCGTTGCCAAGGATTACCCTGCTGGTCGCGCTATTGGCCCTGGGCGCTTGCCGCAGCGACCCGATCCAGTTCCATACCCTCACGCCGGCGCAGCCGGCACCCACGTCGCACAACGCTGCGGACGAGATCCTGATCGAAAGTGTCAGCGTTCCACCACAGGTCGACCGGCCACAGCTGGTGATCCGCCAGGGCGACAGCAGCCTGGCGATTCTCGAGACGCAGTGGTGGGGCGCCACGCTGGTGGATGAGCTGCGCAGCGCGTTGGTCGACCAACTGAGCAATACCCGCCCCGCTCGCAAGCTGTCCCTGCGCGTGGATGTGCAACGTTTCGATTCACTGCCGGGGCAGTACGCACTGCTGGACGCCAGGTGGCGCTTGCGCGCCCGCGAAGCCAATACCCAGCTGACCTGCCGCAGCACCTTGCAGACCGCCGCTGGCAGCAGCATCGATGACGTGGTGATTGCCCAGCAAGCCAACGTCAAGCGTCTGGCGGCCCTGATCAGCCAGGCCGCCGCGTCGTCGAGCGGCACTTGCCCTGCCAATGGTTGAAGCTGCGCATTTACCGTGCCGCCCCTAGCGCCGCCGTCTGCGCTGAGGGCCGCGCCAGCAGGCAGGAGAACACCAGCACAGGAAGCACCGCACAGCTGGCGGCCACCCACAACAGCGCACTGTACCCCCCGCTGACCAGTTGCCCGGCCAACGCCGGCCCTGCCATGGAGCTCAGGGCAAACGCCCCCGGAATCAGCATGATCGACCGGCCACTGCTGTCCAGACGCGCGATGGCCGCAGTCTGATACACGCAGCCCCAGGTGAACCCCACCTCCCAGATCCAGGCGCCCAAGGCATAGCCCAGAAAGCCCTCGGCATTGGCCAGCAGCAACAGCCCGGTGCCCAGAACGGCCAGAACCACCCCATGCGGCAAGCGCACACCCAGGCGGTCACCGACCAAAGCCAATGCGAGGGCCGCCGCGCCGCCCAACAGCTTCAACACGGCGAATACGACCCCCAGTTCAGTCGGCTGCAGGGCCAGGGCATGCCCCAAACGCTCCAGAAACGCCCACAACCCGATCTGCCCGGCACCAAACAGAAAAAAGCATGCCAGCGCGGCATAGGCGGCGGGTGGGCAGCTGAAGCGTGAAAGCAGCGACCCGTGGTGGGCCGGGCCACCCTCACCGACGAAGTCCTCGCGCCTGGGCAAGGCCAGGGCGCTGCAACTCAACAGCAGAATCATCACGGCCAACATCAGCGCTGCGCCGGCGTAGTGAAAGTGCGCAATCACCAACGGCGGCAAGGCGAACAACACGGCCGCCACCACCGCCAGCTCAATCCCCAGGCGCATACCCAGGGCACGCTCCTTGTTGGCCATCTGCCCCATGATGCGCATGCCAAGGCAGGTCATCAGCGCCGCAAAGAAACCGATCAACGCCCACACCGGCAACGGCGCCGCGGCGGGCAGCCAGGACGACAGCCAGTACGCCGCCGCAGCGCCGAGGGCACAGCCCAGCGTCAGCCCACGCCAGTTCATGCGGTCGATCAACGCCACAGCCACCACGGTGCCCAGCAGGTAACCGGCAAAACACACCGCCCCCAGCATGCCGATCTGCCCGGCATTGAAGCCCAGGCTGTCGACCATCGAGCCGAGCAGGATAGGCAAGGTGTTGAACGGCAGCCCTCCAATCGTCGAAGCGAAACTGGCGGCCAGCATGATCGCCAGCGTTTTACGGCCATTCATGTTCATTGCGCACTCCTGCTCGTCTGGGTATCAGCGCTGGCCGACGGTGATGATTTCGCGCCGCTCGGCCATGGCAGGGGGCACGCAGGCTTCGTCCATGAAGAACTGCTCATACCATTCACGCAGCTGATAGACCGGGCCATCGCCTTGCGCCAGAACCGGGTTGTTGACCCGGACCTTGTGCGCCCAGATGTCCACGTCCTGGTAGAACGACTCGCGGTTGCGCATCACGTAGTCTTGAGCCAGGGCGCGGTTCTGCTCTTCGCTCCAGCCATCGATCTTTTTCACCATGCAACCAAAGCGCAGCTCGAAGCTGTTGGCGTTGATCGGTACATGGCAGTTGAGCAGGATCGAATGGATCTCCATGCCCTCGAACACCGCGCGCATACGGGTAAAGTGGGTCGCCGGGCCGTAGTAGGCCGACTCCGCCACCAGGTCGCCGCCCAGGCGCTCGGAATCGCCATGGAAAATCTGCTGGGCAATATGGCCTTCGAAGACGTTGGCAAAGTACTTGGTCGGCGTGCCGTGGACCGGGCCGAAGTGCTGGGCGTCTGCCAGGTTGTCGACCAGCTCCCGCGGGTTGGTCTCGATAATCAGCTTGTCCATGTGCCAGTCGTGCAGCCAGGCGTCGCTGTCTTGCTCCGGCAGGTGCGGGATCACCACGTCGGCGGCCGGGGCGTTGCCCTCCGGGTTGTTCCAGACAAACAACAAGTTGTTTTCTTCACAGGTCAGCCAGCTGCGGGTCTTGGCCTTGGGCGGTATGCGCTTGCAGTAAGGAATTTCCACGCATTTGCCGGTCGCATCGTACTGCCAGTGGTGGAAGGGGCAGACCACCCGATCGTTCTCCAGCGTGCCGCGCGAAAGGTCGGCGCCCATGTGCGGGCAGTGCGCATCAATCACGCTGATCTGGCCCGCGGAGGTGGCGAAGGCCAGCAAGCGCGTGCCGAAGATATTCAGGGTATGCAACTGGCCGTCACGGTAATCGGCCGCTTCACCCAGGCAATGCCAGCCTCGGCCAAAGCGAGGGGCCAGAACACTGTCGACATTGATTGCTGCGAGCTTGGTCATTGTTATTGTTCCTCGTGTGGAAATCCCCGGTAACTTGCCCGGCCAATCTTCACCGAGCAGGCGCCGAGGCTCATCCTCCGCATGGACTAGATAGCCCCCACACAAGCCACTTCGCAGGCTTTGTCTCAGCGCCAGTCGTCGACGATAGCGTGCTCCAGGGCAAAGGGTTGCGCGGCAATCGTGCGCCGTTGGAAGCGTGCGGCCTGCTCCGCAGTGGCCAGCCATACCATTACCTGAGCCGGCACCTGCGGCGGCGCCGTGCCGCTGCGCATGGCCAGCACGCCGCGCTCGCCCAGCGTGGCCTTGAGCGCATCGGTGGTGACTACACCGGGGTTGAGCGTGAACGCGCGAACCCCCTGCCCGCCCAATTCGGCGGCGATGACCCCGCTGGCCCTGGAGACTGCCGCCTTGCCGGCCCCATACGCATAGCCCCAGCCCCCGTCTGCCGCCGCCATCGGCGGGTCGCTTTCGCCAGCGCCCGAGGTGACGTTGATCACCACCCCGGCGCCTTGGGCAAGCATCGCCTTGAGTACCGACTGGGTCAGCAGCATCGGTGCCAATACATAGGCCCTGTACACGCGGTCCAGGGTGTGCGCCTGCAGGCTCATGTACGCCCCGTTCAGGTCATTGCCTTGATAGATGGCGTTATTGACCAGCACATCGATCCGGCCATAGGCCGACAATACCGCCTGGCTGGCCTGCAATACCGATTTGCTGTCGAGCAAGTCCATGGGCACCACCAACGCCTGGCGCCCCAGTGCACGAATGGCTGCCGCGGTGTCGTTGAGGCTGCCGGGCAAGGGCTTGCCTTGCGCATCATGCAAGCGGTGCTCCAGGTGGGTGCCCTCTTCCACCGTGCGGGCACTGATGGCCACATCGAAACCCGCCCGGGCAAAGGCCAATGCCGTTTCGCGCCCGATACCGCGGCTGGCGCCGGTAATGAATGCCACCTTGGTCATGCGTGCTCTCCCTGGGATAAAAGTCAGAAGCGTGCCGGGCGAACCCTGGCATCCATTCCGCCATCGACGAATACCACGCTGCCGTGCACGAAACTCGCCTGCGCCGACTGCAGAAACACCACCACCTGGGCGACTTCCTCCGGGTGGGCCGAGCGCCCCAGCGGCGCGACGAACTCGCGTACCGCCTTGGCGAAGCGCGGGTCGTTGAGCGCCGCCTGGTGCAAAGGGGTCTCGACCGCCCCCGGGGCCACCACATTCAAGCGGATACCCTGCCGGGCCCAGTCCACCGCCTTGCCGCGCGCGTTGGCGGTCACGGCATATTTGGAGCAGGCGTAGGCCACGTGCGACTGTTCAAGCGCATTGGCCTGCTCCAGGGCGAGGGTTTCGTTGCCCGCGAGCATGGCGGCAACCATCGGCTGCTGGTCGGGGTTCACATGGGTTGCCGCAATCGAGGCGATGACCACCGCTGCCGGCGCCTGGCCTTTGGCCAAGGCCTCGGCCAGGCCATCGAGCAGCTCGGTGACGCCAAAGTAGTTCACCGACACGATGGTATCGGACAACGCGCTGGAGCCCACACCGGCGCAGCAGACCAGGCCGTCGAGCACACCCTCACTCTGTTCGAGCACAGAGGCGATGGCGGCCTGGCGCCCGGCGGCGCTGGACAGGTCGGCAAGCACCTCGGCATTTGCCCGGTCGATGCCGATCACCCGATGGCCTGCGGCACGCAGCAACTGGCACACGGCGGCGCCGATCCCTGAAGCAGAACCGCTGACGGCTGTAACTGGCATAACGTCGTTCCTCGTTAAATGACGGTGCGGGCTAGTATTGGTGGCGCAGCCACCCGCCAACATCGTCCGCACGGACTAAAACGCCCCGGCCTGGCAGGCAGGCGCGGGGCGTTCGTGTGGTGACCGGTGAGGGTCAGGCGCTGTTGCGCAGCGGCGGTGCCAGCTTCAAGGCAGGTGCTTCGAGCTTATCGGGTGCCAGCAGGGCTGCCTTGGGCTTTCCCAGGGCAACCACGCTGTTGAGGATGATGCGCACCAACTCCGTCTGGCGGCGTACGCCGGTCTTGGAAAATATCGAACGCAAGTGGGCGCGGGCCGTGTTGCGGCGCACGTTCAACACTTCGGCCGCTTCTTCAAGCGACAGGCCGTTGGCCAACTCCATGGCCAGCGCGGTTTCGGCGCGGGTCAGGTTGAACAACTGCTTGGTCACGGTCTCGTTGGCCATGGAGCGGCCCACCGCATCACGGATATACACGACCACCACCGGTTTGGTTTTACCCTCTGCCCAGTCCTGGGTCGGAATGGCCTCGACCACCACGCCAAGGTTGACGTTGCCGGACGGCCTGGCCACCGACATGGCCTCGGCAGCGGCGCTGACCTTTTCATTGCCCATGTCGCGCGCAAAGGCACTGCGCACCAGGCGCTGCAATTCGCGGTTATCGCTGGGGTAGGTCGCTTCCAGGCGCCCGCCGACCAGTTTCAGGCCGTCGGCGCGCTCAAGCAGCTCCCGGGCCACAGGGTTCAGGCGCAACACGCTGCCCGTCTGGTCAAGCACGATGGTGGCCACCGATAAGCGGCTGATCGCCTGGGAGTACAGCTCACTGATGGACTCGCTGCGGTCGAGTAGGTTGTGCACGTGCATGGCCCGCCGAAGGTGCGGCAGGAACATCTCGCAGAGGGTGCGTTCGGCCGCGGAAAATTTCGGCGCGCTTTTCGGCCGGGTGATGCGAAAGCGCAGTTTGCCGCCATCGGGCGTGGAGATGTCGGCGCCCATGACATGGTAGATGTCCTGGCTGATGCAGTAGGTCTTGAAGTAGGCCGACCCCGTCCACTCGGCCTCGGTCATCAGGTCTTCGACGGTGAACACACGGTCCAGCGGCTGGTTGCTGAAGGGCGTGACCGCTTGCGGGTAGGCCCAGTAACTGACCTCGCCTTCGCCTTCGATGTCGCCCACCACAATCATCAAGCCCATGTCGGGCTGCTCGGGCACGCGCAAGATCAAGGTCACATAGTTGGCCTGGAACAGACCGCGGATGTGCCGCAAGGACTTGGCCATCAGCTTCTGGTCTAGCGCACCGTCGTAAAACTCGCCAATCAGCCGATCGTACTCATCAAGCTCCAGGCCCATTTCGGCCAAGGCTTGAACGCTCAAGCTGGCATTTTCCATCGCCCGTCTCCTCGCAGGGCACAGCCCAGGCCGTGCCCGTTTTTATTGTTATGATTCGAACACTTGCGCATGCGGTGTGCGGCCAGGCTTGGCCAGCACGAGGGGTTTACCCTGATTGAACCAGGCGGCCAATGCCGGCAGCAGGAAAATCGCCCCCAGCACATTGACCAAGAACATGAATGAAAGCAAGACCCCCATATCGGCCTGGAACTTCAGCGGTGCGAACGCCCAGGTGCACACGCCGATGGCCATGGTCAGGGCCGTGAACACCGCCGCTGTGCCGCGTTGGCACATGGCTTGGTAAAACGCCTGGCGCAGGTCGGCACCGGCAGCCATTTCGTGCTGAATGCGCTCATAAAGGTAGATGCCATAGTCCACCCCTACCCCGACCCCCAGCGCCATCACTGGCAACGTCGCCACCTTCAGGCCGATACCGAGCATGGCCATCAACGCATTGCACAGCACCGCCACGATCGCCAGCGGCACCAGGATGCACAGCACCGCCCGCAGCGAGCCGAAGGTCAGCCAGCAGAACAGCCAGACCGAGCCGAACAGCGCCACCAGCATCACCACTTCGGCATGTTTGACGGCATCGTTGGACGCCGCCATTACGCCGACGTTGCCCCCGCCCAGCAGGAACGTGATCTGCGGCACCTGCACCTGCGCAATGATGCGCTGGGCCTCCTTGACCACATGGGCCACGGTGGCGCCATCGTGGTCGGTGAGAAACACCAGAATCTGCATGTGCTGGCAGCCATCGGTCACCAAGCCGTCTTCGGGTACATAAGCCCGCGCGCCTTGGCTAAGGCCACGGGCCGAGCCCGGAATGGCCGCCCAGCGCGGGTTGCCTTCGTTGTTACCGGCAATCACGGTCTTGCCAAACCCTGCCACGCTCTGCACCGACTGCACCCCGGTGACGCTGCGCATCTGGAAGTCGAACGCTTCGACCGCGCGCATCACCGTCGGCGACAGGCAGGCCTCTTCCACACCTTGGGCCTGAACGAACACAGCCAATACATCCAGACCGATGGAGTAACTGCTGATGATGTTCGCGTTGTCCTGGTTGTAGCGCGATTCGGCACGCAGTTCCGGCGCCCCGGCGCCGATGTCGCCCACCTCCAGCTGCCGCGCCTTGACCACCGCAACACTCAGCAGCATCACGCTGAGCACCAGCACCGCCAGCGCCGGGCGTGGCTCGGCCAGCGCCGACAGCCGCCACCACAGCGGATGCCTGCCGTGTTGCTGAGCCTGCCCCTTGCGCAACACCGCCGGCTCCAGGCGCAGGTGCGAAATGATGATCGGCAGCATCAACTTGTTGGTGATGATCATCAGCATCACACCAATACAGGCTGTCACCCCCAGCTCATGCACGATGGGGATATCGATCAGCATGATCACGGCAAAGCCCAGCGCATTCATCAACAACGCCAGCGAACCGGGGATGAAGATCTTGCAAAAGGCCGACCGCGCCGCCTGCAGCGAGTCCTTCCCGGCCAGTACTTCCTGCTTCCAGGCGTTGGTCATCTGCACCGCATGGGAGACGCCAATGGAGAAAATCAGAAACGGCACCAGGATCGACATCGGGTCGATGCCCAGGCCCATGAGCGGCAGCAAGCCCAACAGCCACACCACCGGCAGCAGCGCCACCAGCAAGGCCACCACGGTCAGGCGCAGCGAGCGCGAGTACAGCCACAGCAACGCCCCGGTGATCAGGAAGGCGACGGCAAAGAAGCCGATGACCGTCATCAACCCCTCGACCACATCGCCCACCAGCTTGGCGAAACCGACGATGTTGATCTCGACCTGGTCGCTGGCGTACTTGGCGCGAATGGCTTCCAGGCGCTCGGCCACTTCAACGTAGTTGACCGCTTTCCCCGTTTGCGGGTCGATGTCCTGCAGGTCGGCACGCACCATGGCCGATTTCAGGTCATTGGCCACCAGGCGGCCCACTTGCCCGGAACGCGCCGCATTGCTACGCACCTGGGCCAGGTCTTGCGGGGTGCCGGTGAAGCGCGGGGGCACCACCACATCGCCAAAAAAGCCTTCTTCGGTAATCTCGATGTAACGCACATTGGCGGTAAACAGCGAGGTCACGCTCGCCCGGCTGACGCCATTGATGAAGAACACATCATCGGTGACCTTGCGCAGCGTCTCCAGAAACTGCGGGTTGTAGATGTCACCTTCGCCTTTCCACTTCACACTCACCAGAAAGCGGTTGGCGCCGGTGAAGTACTGGCTGAACGTGAGGAAATTGACCATGTACGCGTGGCGCACCGGGATCTGCTTGTTGAACCCAGGGTCGAGTTGGGTGTGCGTGGCGCTGTAGCCCAACCCCAGGGTCAGCAGCATGAACAAGGTCAACAGCAGTTTACGGCGAGCCAGCAGCAAGTCGGCGCAACGCTCGACCTTGCGTTCAACCCAGGAATCAACGCGCTTCATGTACAGCCCCCCGCTTGCCAAGGGCGGCAACGCTGTTACCGTTTCCCTGGAATACACCACGCTCACCGGCCACCAGCACCTGGTCAGCCCCCATGACAATGGCCGAGGTCAACGTCCCCAGACCGGGTTGACGATGAATACCGAGCAATCGGCCCTCCCCATCCAGCCGTACCATCGAGCTGCCCGCACCGACAATCAGCACACCTGCGTTGTCGGGCAGCAGCACATGGCCGTACAGCGGTTGGTTACTGCCCACCTTGAGGGCTTGCCACGACTGACCGAAGTTGTCGGTGACAAAGACATTGCCACGCATGCCATAGGCCACCCAGCGTTCGGCGCTCAGGCGCACCACGCCAAACAGTGAGCCGCTGTAGAAGGCAGGCAGCGGCTGCCAGTGCAGGCCGTTATCGACGCTGAGCATCACCAGGCCCTGCTCGCCCACCAGCATGCGCCGCCCGTCCGGGCCGCCATCCATGGCATTGAGGTGCGCGCGGTCGACAGGCAGCGCCAGCGCCTGCCAGCTGAGGCCCGCGTCATCAGAGCGATAGAACTTGCCATAACTGCCGAAGGCGAAGACCTGCTGGCCGCCAGCGGCCCACACACCGAGCAAGGGCTCGCCGGCATCGGCCTCGATATGCACCTCGTGCCAACTGCTGCCGGCGTCCTGCGAGCGCAGGATCAAGCCGTCCTGGCCAACCGCGATCAGTTGCTCGGTGTTCAGCGCTGCCAGGGCGGTCAGGGAGATATGCCGCTGCGGTTCAACAGTGGCCTGCTGCCAGCTGTGGCCGCGATCATCGCTGATGAGAATGGTGCCGCGCTCGCCGACCGCGACCTGGCGCTTGCCGAGGTTGAGCAGCCCGTTGACCTGCATGCGGCCAGTGTCGAGCTGGGTGTCGGCGATGCTCACGGGCTGGCGAGGCGTGAACGCCAAGGCAACCACCCCGGCGACCGTGATGCACACCAGATAGGCAATCAGCTGGCGCATGGGCGACTCCTTGCAGCAACATCCAGGCGCTCGACATTATCCATACGGCCCACCCTCTTCTTGTAATAGTGAATCAGCGCCCCGAGGTGCAGTGCGCGCAACGGGTCGTGACTGAGGTGTGTAGATAGTCCGTCTGCTTGGCTGCCGGTACATCGTCCAAATGGCCTAAGCCGGCGCCAAGCAGGCAAGTCCTGGTTAGCAGAGCCTGGTCAGCAGACCTCGAACAGCCCCGCCGCCCCCATGCCGCCGCCGATGCACATCGCCACCACCACGTAGCGCACGCCTCGGCGGCGCCCTTCAAGCAGGGCATGGCCGACCATGCGCGCCCCCGACATGCCGAATGGGTGGCCAATGGCGATGGCGCCGCCATTGACGTTCAGGCGTTGCGGGTCAATCCCCAAGGCGTCGCGGCAATGCAGCACCTGACAAGCGAAGGCTTCGTTGATCTCCCACAAGCCGATATCGGCGGCCGACAGGCCAAAGCGCTTGAGCAACTTGGGTACCGCCAGCACGGGCCCGATGCCCATCTCCTCTGGGGCGCAACCGGCCACCGCGATACCTCGGTAGATGCCCAGAGGCTGCAGGCCATGCTCAGCGGCCTGGGCGCGGCTCATCAGCAAACTGGCCGAAGCGCCGTCGGAGAACTGCGAGGCGTTGCCGGCGGTGATGAACTCGCCTTGCGCTACCCACTGGCCGTTCTTCCACACCGGCTTCAATGCCGCCAGGTCTTCGGCCCGGGTCGAGGGGCGGTTGCACTCGTCGCGATCGGCCAGCACCTGCTCGTGGCCGTCTGGCTGGCCCTCCTTGTCGAAGCGCAGCTTGTGCGCCTGTAGGGGCACGATTTCATCCACGAACAGGCCATCACGCTGCGCCGCAGCCGTGCGCTGCTGGCTTTGCAGTGCATAGTCATCCTGGGCGGCGCGGCTGATGCCGTAGCGGCGTGCGACGATTTCGGCGGTTTCGATCATCGGGATGTAGGCGCTGGGCATGCAGGCCAGCACCGCCTCGGACTGGTTGCGATAGGTGTTCTTGTGCTTGTTCTGGGTCAGCGACAACGACTCGACGCCACCGGCCACGACAATGCTCATTTCACCGGCGATGATGTTCTTCGCCGCCACGCCGATACTCATCAGCCCAGACGCGCACATGCGGTCCAGGGCCATGCCGGGCACGCTGTCAGGCAGGCCGCCGGTGTAGGCGCACAGCCTGCCGATGTTGTAACCCTGGGTACCTTGCTGCACGGCCGCCCCCATGATCACGTCATCGACCGCCCCCGGTTCGATACCGGCGCGCTCGACCACCGCACGTACTACATGGCCACCCAGTACCGGCGCTTCGGTGTCGTTGAACGCGCCACGGAAGGACTTGGTCAATGCGGTACGCGCAGTTGCAACGATCACTACGTCATTCATGCTCATGTTCAGGCTCACTCACTCGTGGGGTTGAAGGTGTAGCGGCTGATGGTGTCGACCACGCAGCCGGGGCGCTCGGCGCCCTCGATCTCGATACTGATGCGCACCACCACCTGCACTGCCGTACCGACCCTTTCGGCACTGACGACCTGGCCCTGGCCGCGTACCCGCGCACCCACCTTCACCGCTGCCGGGAAACGCACGCGGTCGGTGCCGTAGTTCACCCCCATGGCCAGGTTGTCGATGGCCATCAGTTGCGGCATGAACAGGTTGGCCAGGGCCAGGGTCAGGTAGCCGTGGGCGATGCAACCGCCGAACGGGCCGCTGGCGGCGCGCTCGGGGTCGACGTGTATCCATTGCTGATCGCCGGTGGCCTCGGCAAACAGGTTGACCCGCGCCTGGGTCATCTCCAGCCAGTCGGTCACGCCCAGGTTCAGGCCCTGGGCCGCCAGCAGCTGCGTGGCATTACTGAATCGTGTGCTCATGGCTTGCCCTCACGCCTGTTGTGAACTGACCGACAGCACTTCGCCGACCATGTACGAGGCGTAATCGCTGGCCAGGAACACCATCACGTTGGCCACCTCCCACACCTCGGCGGCGCGGCCGAAGGCTTCGCGATCGGCCAGCGTGGCCAGCAATGCTTCGCTGGCGGCCTTCTTCAAAAACGCATGCAAGGCAATCGACGGTGCCACGGCGTTGATGCGTACGCCGTACTCGGCGGCCTCCAGGGCACTGCAGCGGGTCAGCGCCATGACCCCGGCCTTGGCGGCGGCGTAGTGGGCCTGCTCCTTCTGTGCACGCCAACCGAGCACCGAGGCGTTGTTGACGATGGCGCCAGTACCGCGCCGTTCCATGTGCGGCAACATCGCGCGGGTCATGCGGAAGGTGCCGGTCAGGGTCACGTCGAGCACCCGCAGCCATTCCTCATCGCTCATGGCAGTGACGCGCTTCTGCCCCCCCAGGCCTGCGTTGTTGATCAGCACATCGACCCCGCCCAGGGCCTGTTCGGCGGCACTCACCAGGGCTTGCACCTCATCCTCGATGGTGACATTGCACAGCTGGCCATACACCGCCTGTAGCCCGGTTTCGGCTTTCAGTTGCTCGACCGCCTGCTCCAGCCGGCGGGGGTGCACATCGGAAATCATCAACGCCCGGCAGCCTTCTTCGGCGCAGCGCCTGGCAGCGGCATAGCCGATACCGGCACCTGCCGCAGCAGTGATGAGTACGGATTTACCGGCCAACAGCTGATGGCCGGGTACATAGGGAGGGGCTTGCTTCACGATGACTACCTCTGACGGAATACAGGTTGCCGACAGGTATAAAGCCCGAGGCCATCGGGCACATCGTCAAAACGGACGGGGGAAGGCATTGCGGGCTGGGTTCTGCAGCGGGCTGACGCACACAGGCGCGGGGTTGCCCCACGCCTGCACCTTTGGGGCTTCAGGCGCCCCAGACCTTCTGCGCCTTGGGCGCTTCGTGCAAGATGGCGGCAACCACTTCGCCCACCTCGCCGACCTGCCAGCGCGCGCCCTTGTCGCGGGTCACCCCGGTTCGCCAACCATCACCCAGGGAAATCCGCCCGCCCTGGCTCTCGAACAGCTGACCGCTGACATGCCCGGATTCAGCACTGCCCAGCCACACCACCAAGGGCGCGACGTTCTCGGCCGCCCAGGCATCGAAGCTGTCGTCGTCGGGCTTTTTGACCATGTCGGGCATGGCACTTTCAGTCATCGACGTGCGCGCCGCCGGGGCCAGGGCGTTGGCAGTGACGCCATAGCGCCCAAGCTCGGCGGCCTGTACCAGCGTCAGTGAGGCGATGCCGCCTTTGGCGGCGGCATAGTTGGACTGCCCGATCGAGCCTTGCAAGCCCGCGCCGGAGCTGGTGTTGATGATCCGCGCCGGTACCGGTGTACCGGCCTTGGCCAGGTCACGCCAGCGCCGCCCGAGAATATTGGCCAGGCAGTAATGCCCCTTGAGGTGCACGCGCATCACCAGGTCCCAGTCTTCTTCCGAGAGGCTGATGAACATGCGGTCACGCAGGATGCCGGCATTGTTGACCAGCACATGCACCTCGCCAAACGCCGCCAGCGCGGCGTCGACGATGTGCTGCGCGCTACTTAGGGTGGTGATGTCGTCATCGTTGGCGATGGCCTGGCCGCCCTGCGTGTGTATCTCCTCCACCACCGCCTCGGCAGCCTCGCGGCGGATGTCGTTGACCACGACATTGGCGCCCTCGGCGGCGAACGCCAACGCATAGGCGCGGCCCAGCCCGCCACCGGCGCCGGTGATAATCACGGTACGGCCTTCACAGATTGCCATGGGAGTGCTCCTGTTGCTGAGTGTTGGCGGCTTCAGAGCCGTTCGATGATGCTGACGTTGGCCTGGCCGCCGCCTTCGCACATGGTTTGCAGGCCATAGCGCCCGCCCGTGCGCTCCAGCGCATGCAGCAAGGTGGTCATCAAGCGTGCGCCAGTGGCGCCCAGCGGGTGGCCAAGGGCAATGGCGCCGCCGTTGAGGTTGGTGCTCGCCGGGTCGTAGTCGAGCTCCTTGGCCCAGGCCATGACCACCGACGCGAACGCTTCGTTGATCTCCACCAGGTCGATGTCGGCCATGCGCATGCCGGCCTTCTTCAACGCCGCGCGGGTCGCGGCAATTGGCGCGGTGAGGTGCCAGATCGGGTCATCGCCCAGTACCGACAAGTGATGAATACGGGCCCTGGGCGTCAGGTTGTAGCGCTTGAGCGCGGCCTCTGACACCACCAGCAAGGCCGCCGAGGCATCGCAGGTCTGGCTGGAGACGGCCGCCGTGATCGAGGGGTATTCCGGGCTAACCGGCTCAAGGCTGGCCATCTTCTCCAGGCTGCTGACACGCGGGGTTTCGTCGTGTGCCAGGCCTTGGCAGGCCACGATCTCGCGGGTGAAGTAGCCGGCATCGGCTGCTGCCAGCGCACGCCGATGGCTTTCCAGGGCGAACACTTCCATGTCGGTGCGGCTGAGCTGCCAGTGATCGGCAATCCGTTGCGCGGCGTAGAACTGGTTGACCGGCTGGCTGCCGAAGCGGGCCTGCCAGCCCTTGCTGCCCGAAAACGGGTCACTGAAACCCAAGGGCTGGCCGGCCAGCATGGCCGACGATATCGGGATCTGGGTCATGGTCTGCACCCCACCCACCGCCACCACATCCTGGGTGCCACTCATCACTGCCTGGGCGGCAAAGTGCAGCGCCTGCTGAGACGAACCGCACTGGCGGTCGACCGTGGTACCCGGCACATTCAGCGGCAGGCCGGCAGCCAGCCAACTGGTGCGGGCGATGTCACCGGCTTGCGAGCCGATGGCATCGACGCAGCCGAAGATCACATCGTCATACTCCTCGGCCGGTATTGCATTGCGCTCGACCAGGGCCTGCAACACATGTGCACCCAGATCGATGGCATGCACATCGGCGAGGCTGCCTTTGCGCTTGCCGGTCGGGCTACGCAGGGCATCGACAATATAGGCTTGGGGCATGGCTCATTCCTCGAAGGTGGCGCCCGGCCCAAGCCGGGCCTGATCGCTGAGTACATAGGCGGCTACGCGGGCCTTGTGGGTGGCGCGGTCACCCCATGACGGGTCAAGCGACCAGACGCGCTTCATGAACATCTGCAGGTCCACCTCCCAGGTGTAACCCATCGCGCCATGCACCTGGATGCCATGGCGCGCCGCCAGCCAACTGGCATCACAACAGGCCAGCTTGGCTTGCGAGACATACACATCGGCGCCCCGCTCGCCGTGGGCCAATGCGTAGGCGGCGCGATAAAGCGCGGGCTTGGCGAACTCGATCTTGCTGGCGATATCGGCCAGGTGATGCTTGACCGCCTGAAAGCTGCCGATCGGCTTGCCGAACTGCTTGCGCTGGGCCACGTAGTCCACCGACAAGTCAAGGATGCGCTGGGCCAGGCCAAGCAACTGGCCGGCAACCGACAAAGCGCCGCGGTTCAAGGTTTCGGCCCACAACACGCGGCCTTGCTCCCCCCCGATCAACAGCGTATCGGGGCTTGGCTGCCAGCTGACCTTTCCGAGCCGGCGCGAGGCATCGATACTGGCGTTGGCCTGCACATCCACCTGTGCACGCGGCACCGCATGTACCTCATCGCCGTGGGCAAGTATCAGCCACTCGGCCACAGGCGCATCGGGCACCAAGGGGTTGATCGGGTGCCCGATGGCCATGCGCACGCTGCCTTCGGCGATGCGCGGCAACAGGCTGGCTTTCACCGGGTGCTCGGCGGGCAGGCCGTTGAGCAGGCCGGTAACCACATAGGCGGTATCGGCCAGTGAATCGGGAATGGCGTAATACCCCAGCTCCTGGGTCATCAACGACCAGGCCACATCGTCCATGCCCAGGCCGCCGAACTGTTCGGGCACCGACAAGGCGGTCAAGCCCTGTTCGGCGATCTTGCCGCGCAGGTCGGCAGAACGGCCCACGTCGGTTTCCCAGATCTCGCGGAGCATCTCCGGCGCGGCTTCGGTCATCAGAAAACGGCTGATGGCCTCACGAAACGTGAGCTGATCATCGGTAAAGGTAAAGTCCATGGCCGGCTCCTATTTCGGCAGGCCGAGCATCCGCTCGGCGATGATGTTGCGCTGGATTTCGTTGGTACCGGCATAGATCGGCCCGGCCTGGGCAAACAGGAAGCCTTCGAGCCAGGCCCCCGCGACCGCTTGCGGGGCGCTGCTCAACAACTCGCCGTGGGCGCCGAGGATGCGCATGGCGGTGTCATGCATCTTCAGGTCAAGTTCGGACCAGACGATCTTGTTGATGCTCGATTCGGCGCCGATCTGCGCGCCACGGCTCAAGCGGCCCACGGTGTGGTAGGAGGACAGCGCATAGCCTTCGGCGCCCAGCCAGGCCTCGACCACCGCCTCACGGATGCTCGGGTCACGGTCTGCGCTTTCCCGGTTAGCGTGGTACAGCTGCACCAACTTGCGCGCCGTGGCCTGGAACCGCGCCGGCGAGCGCAACAGCAAGCCACGCTCGAAGCCGGCGGTGGCCATTGCCACCTGCCAGCCCTGGCCTTCTTCACCAATGCAGTTTTCCACCGGCACCCGCACGTCGTCGAAGAACACTTCGGCGAAGGTGTTCTTGCCGTTGAGTGCCTTGATCGGGCGAATGGTCACGCCCGGTGAGTCGAGCGGTACGGTGATGAACGACAGGCCATGGTGCCGGCTGGAGTGCGGATCGCTGCGGAACAGGCCAAACAGCCAGTCGGCGAACAGCGCCCGGCTGGACCAGGTCTTCTGCCCATTGAGCACGTAGTGGTCACCGTCGCGAATGGCCTTGCTGGTAATCGCCGCCATGTCCGAGCCGGCATTGGGCTCTGACCAGCCCTGCGCCCACATGTCGACGCTGGAGGCCATGCGCGGCAAGAACCGTTGCTTCTGCGCCTCGGTGCCAAACTCCATCAGGGTCGGGCCGAGCATCAACTGGCCGTTCTGGTTGACGCGCATCGGCGCATCGGCGCCGTAGTACTCTTCCTCGAAAATCAGCCACTCGATCAGGTCACATCCCCGCCCGCCCAAGTGCTTGGGCCACATGACCATCGACAGGCGATGCTCGAACAGCTTGGCTTCCCAGGCGCGGTGCTGCTCGAAGCCCTCACGGGTGTCGTAGCTGCCCAGGGGGCTGGTCGGCAGGTTTGCGGCCAGCCATTCACGGACTTCCTGGCGGAAGGCCTTCTGCTTTGCGGTATAGGCTAGTTCCATGGCGCTCTCTCAGAACTTCGCGTCGCGTTTTTCGACGAAGGCGCGGCGGGTTTCGGCGGAATCCGGGCTGGTATAGGCCTGCAGGGTGAAGCCCTGCTCCCAGCGGTACTTGTCTTCCAGGTTGCCGTCTTCGATACCGTTGAGGGCTTCCTTGGCAATACGGATCATCGCCGGGCTCTTGGCGGCTATCTTGGCGGCGATTTCCAGGGCGGTTTCGCGCAGTTGCTCGCGCGGCACCACACGCTCGATAAAGCCGTACTGCGCCGCCTCGCCCGCGCTGATCTTGTCGCCGGTGAAAAACAGGTAGCGCACCTTCTGCACCGGGAACAACCGCTGCAGGTGCGCACCGCCGCCCATGGCGCCGCGGTCCACTTCAGGCAAGGCAAAGCTGGCGCACTCGGAGGCAACGACAATATCGGCCGCCCCGGTGATGCCAATGCCGCCACCCAGCACAAAACCATGCACGGCGACGATGACCGGCACCGGCGTGCGATGCACCGCCTTGAACGCGGCGTAGTTACCGGCGTTCACCGCCACGATCCGCTCGGGGTGGGCATCCAGCTCCTTGATGTCGACGCCTGCGCAAAAGCCGCGGCCCTCGGCACGGATGACGATCACCCGCACCTGCGGGTCGTTGCCCAGTGCCTCGACGTGCCGCGCCAGGTCAAACCACTCCTGGCTGTCGAGGGCGTTGACCGGCGGTTTGGCGAGCACCAGTTCAGCAATGCCCGCCTCGATTTGTGTAGTAAATGCTTGATTCACGGTGGTTCTCTCCAAGGCTCAGCGGGGCAATTCAATTAACGGCTCAGGCAGGTCCTGGTCGCGATGGCGGGCCAGCAACGCCTCCAGGCACTGCTCGGCTTCCTGGACGATCTCGTCGATCACCTGCTGGCAAGTTTTCAGTTCGCCAATCGCGGCCGCGACCTGGCCACTGGGCAAAATGCCCTCGTCCGGCACGCCATCGATCATCGAGCGCTGCAACAGCACTGGCTGATTCGCCGCCATCACCGCCTGCGAGACCGCGCCAGGGTCCTCTGCCAGGGCCTGACGCAGCACCGACACCAGGTGCGCCAGGCTCATGCCGGTGTGTTGCTTCCACTTCCAGGCACTGCGCAGGGCAATGCCCAAGCGCCCAAGCGGCCCGGCCTGTTCCAGTCGGTTGATGTACGGGTTGTCGATCATGCGGTGGCGCATGCCATCGACAGCGGTGGTCACCCGCACCCGCTGCGGGTCGTTGACGTTGAGGTAGTGCACCAGGGTGGTCGAGGGCGTGGGCGAGTCTCGGCTCATCAGAAAACGCGTGCCCATGGCAATGCCCACGGCGCCTGCTGCCAGGGCACCTGCCAGGCCACGGCCGGTGGAATACCCCCCGGCGGCAATGACCGGCACCGTCACGGCGTTCAATACCTGCGGCAGCAGGATCGAACTGGGCACGCCCCCGGTGTGGCCGCCGCCCTCGCCGCCCTGGATGGTGACCATGTCTGCGCCCAGCGCCACGGCCTTGATCGCGTGCTTGAGTGCCCCCACGGTGGGGATGCACAGCACGCCGGCAGCCTTGAAGCGGGCGATGGTCTGCTGGTCTGGCCCACGGCCATAGCTCACGGCACGCAGGCGGTGGCGGATGGCCAGGTCGACGCACTGCGCGGCGTTTTCCTGGAACATGTGGAAGTTCAGGCCAAAGTTGCGGCTACCGGTGGCGGCAATCACCTTGTTGATCTCGCCCTCCAGGGCATGTGCGGCGATGGTGGCCCCGGCCAGAAAACCAAAGCCGCCGGCCTTGGTCGTGGCAATTACCAGGTTGGCATCGGCCACCCAGCCCATGGCGGTTTGCACAATCGGGTAACGACAGCCCAACGCGTCGGTCAATGGCGTGTTCATCCAGCGGCTCATGCCTGCTCTCCACTGGCAGCCTGCTTGTTGGCCTGGGCCATGGCCTTGGCATCGAAGCCGCCCAGCTTGTCGCCACTGAGCAGTTCATTGTGGGCATGGGCAAAGTGGTGCCAGGCAAACGCGGCATCCATCGCCGTACGCTTGCCCTGCAGGTCTTCGACGTGGTTGATCGCCTGCTTGGTCAAGGCCAGCCCCATGCGCGGCTGACGGGCAATGTTTGCCGCCAGCGCGTAGGTGCCCTGCTCCAGCTCTGCGCGCGGCAGCACCCGGTTGACCATGCCCATCTGGTAGGCGCGCTCGGCGCCCATGCGGTCGCCGGTAAACAGAAACTCCTTGGCGATGCGCGGGTTCAGCTCATAGGGGTGGGCGAAATACTCGACCCCCGGGATGCCCATGCGCACCACCGGGTCCTGGAAGAAGGCATCGTCGCTGGCGACGATCAAATCGCACACCCAGGCCAGCATCAGCCCGCCCGCCACGCAGGCGCCGTGCACCATAGCGATGGTCGGTTTGGGCAGTTCGCGCCAGCGCCGGCACATGCCCAGGTACACCTCCTGCTCACGTGCATACAGCTGCTCGCCGCCCGGCTTGTTGGTGTGGTCCCACCACAGGTGGGCGCGCTCGAACGGTCGGTTGATGTCACGCCCGGGCGTCCCGATGTCATGGCCCGCGGAAAAGTGCTTGCCCGACCCGCGCAGCACGATGACCTTGACGCCGTCATCGTCGACGGCCTGGCGCAGCGCCGCATCCAGCGCGTAGGTCATCTGCGAGTTTTGCGCGTTATTGAAGGTTGGCCGGTTCAGGGTCAGCGTGGCAATGCCGTCGGCCACGCTGTACAGCACCGGTTCTTGCGTTTCATAGACCGCGTGGTCTGCACGCTGGACGAATTCACTGTCAGGGCTGTTCATGCTCACCTCCCTCCCCTACACCTGACGGATGCCAGGCGGATTGCCCTTGATCGCCGCGCTGCGGTAATCGTGGGGGTCAAGCCGACGGATCAGGGCCAGTTGCGCAGGCGTCGGTGGTGCGGTTTCCATCAGCGCTGGCGACTTGAGCAGCGGGAAACCGGTCTTCTCCTGCACCTCTTCAAAGCTCACCCCAGGGTGCAAGGTGCGCACCTGCACCGCGCGTTCCGGCCCTTCGAAGTCCATCACGCAGAGGTCGGTGACGATGCGGCGGATATCCATCAGGTCACGGCGCACGCCCTGCGGCCAGCGCTCGGCCTTGAAGCCGACGCCAGACACCATGTCCACCTCGCCGCTGACGAATACGCGGGTGTTATGGTTAGGCACGAAGAACGAGTTGATGTGGTTGATGCTGTTGCCAGGCAGGCCACGCACGCCGAGCATGGCCGCCTTGGGCTGGTGATAGTCGCCCACGCAGGACAAGTTGCTCTGGCCCCACCGGTCGATCTGGGTCGGGCCGATCATGGCGTGGCGGCGCCCGCCCCAGACGCACTCGAACACGCGCTCGAAACTCAGGTAACCCGAGTACTTCGGCACGTAGTCACCGCGCGGCCCCAGCGGGATCGGCTCTTCCACCAGGAAGGCCTCACTGTCGGTCATCAGCAGTTGCGGGCTGTGGCTGAGCTTGGCCAGGCTCGCGCCCAGGCGCGGCACCACGCCCAGGCCCGAAGCCAGCCATTCCCCATTGTCGCGCCAGGCCTCGCTGGCGGCGACGATCAACAGTTCGGCGAGGGTGAAATCACAGGGGTTCGTCATGTTCATACTCCTCAGAACACCGGCAGGGGCAACGCGCCCATGCGTGCGGCACCGCCATTCTTGTCGTGATAAGCCGACTCGCCCGGAACCACGAACGCGTCGACATAGGCCTGCCAGCCCCCCGCCTCTGCGGCACTGGCTGCATACTGCTTGAGGTGGTTGAGGTCCCAGCCGTACTCGGGCTGGCAGCAGGTCGGGTGGGCGCCGAACGGTGCATGAATCACGCCGCTGACCAGGTAACGCTCAAAGGTGTTGCCGCGCGCTTGTTCGGCTGTCAGCTCCAGGCGCTCGTGCAGCTGCTCGCAGGACACGAAGCACTGTTGCGCGGCACGGGCAAACAGGTGATCGAAGTACGGGTCCGGGCCGGTCAGCAGGGTGTTGCCCAAGCGGTCGGCGACATTGACGTGGACAAAGGCCACATCCAGGTTCAGCGCCGGCATGGCCAGCAGCACTTCACCATCGGCATAGGGTGACTGAATGGTTTTCAGCGCAGGGTTGAGCGTTGTCACGTCCGTGGCCAGGCCGCAGCGGGTGGGCAGGAACGGCAGGCGCATGGCTGCGGCACGCAGGCCCCACTGGAACATGCCCTCATCGACCTCCAGCAGCTCCAGCCCGCCGGCTTCACGCGCCTTGCGGTAGTAAGGCTCCAGCGGGATGGCATCGAGCGTGGCAAAGCCGAACACCAGCTTCTTGACCTTGCCTGCCGCGCACAGCATGCCCACCTCGGGGCCACCGTAAGCCACCACGGTCAGGTCCTTGACCGCAGAGCGCAGGATCTCGCGCACAACGGCCATGGGCTTGCGCCGCGGGCCCCAGCCGCCGAAGCCGATCGTCATGCCATCGCGCAGTTGGGCCACCGCATCGGCCGCTGTCATTTGCTTGTTCATTGCGTATCTCCTTGCTGTTGGCCGACCGAAAAATCGTGCCCCCACACGCTCACGCGGGTGAATTCGAAGGCCGAGTGCTCGGCCCAGTCCACTTGCAGGCCGCCGTAGCCGTACTCCAGGTCGAAGCCGGACGGGGTTTTCATGTAGAACGAGGTCATGCGGTCATTCAGGTGCTGGCCGAGGGTGGCCGACAATGGCACCTGGTGGGCCTGGCGCCGGTCATGGGCGCGGCCGACCTCGGTCATCGAGTCGACTTCCACCATCACGTGCACACAGCCCGAAGGCACGGCGAACTCGGCCAGAGCCAAGGAGTGATGGCGGCTGTTCTGGCAGTGCAGGAAGTGAATGCGGATGGGTGCTGCCGCCGGGTCCGGACGGAAGTTGAAGATGTCCGACAGCTCGAAGCCGAGCACGTCCTTGGCAAAGGCCACGGTGGCGTCGAAGTCCGGGGCAGGCAGCACGGTGTGGCCCAGGCCCATGTCGCCGGTGAGAAAGCACGGCACACCTTGTGGCGACACGAACGGCAGGCAATCGGAGCGGTGGCCCCAGCTCAGTTCGTGGCGGTTGCCAGACGGGTCGACCACGCACGCCAGGGCTTGCACGCCACGCTGCTCAAGCTCGGCGGCGCTGCCGGCTTCCCAGTGCACGCCAGCCTCGTCCAGCGAGCGCAGCGCGGCGTTGAACGCGCGTTCGCTGGCCAGCTCCCAACCGGACGCCAGGTAGCCCGCCTCGGCGCCTTCGACGATCAACATGCGAAAGGGCCGCTCATCCATTTTCACGTACAGACCGCCGCCGGGTGCTGGCGTGACCATCATGCCCAGCACGTCTTCGGCATAACGTTGCCATTGACTGAGGTTTTCGATTTGAGCGACGAAGTAGCTCAGACCCCGGATATCCATCATGCCTTGCTCCCCAACGACTGGACCTTTGATGAAGTCCATTGTGCTGAGGGCAAGCCATTGCCTCATCGTCCGTTGAGACTAAGCAACTGATCGGAGTGGGAAAACAAACCGGCGCCGGGCAAAAGCAAAAGGGGCGCAGCGCGCCCCCGTGCCGTCATTGCCGGCGCCTACAGGTACAGGATCACCAGGTCATTGATGACCGAAGGGCGCTCGCTGCCGACAACGTGGGTGTTCACCTCCAGGGTCAGTTGCATGCCACGCTTGCCCTGCGCCACCTGCTTGACCCTGGCCCGCGCGTGGATCCGCGAGCCTGCTGGCACCGGTGCCGGGAAACGCAGGCGGTCGGAGCCGTAGTTGACCAGGGTGCTGAAGCCGGTGATCTCGAAGCCCAACGGCAGTTTCAGCCGCGACTGCAACACCTGCACCAGCGCACCGTGGGCAATGGTGCCGCCAAACGGGCTCTCCTTGCGGGCGCGCTGCGGGTCGGTGTGAATCCAGTAGTCATCGCCCGAGAGGCTGGCGAACGCGTCGATCAACGCCTGGTCGACAACGATCTCGTTGCTCCAGCCGGTGAAGGTTTCGCTGACCAGGCTTTGCAGTGCCGGCTCATCGTCCATGGCCACTTTGCGCACGGGGGGCGCTTCGGGGGTGGCTTCGGCGTGCACCTGCTGGGCGCCTGCCCAACGTTGCAGCGGCAATGGGTCGTTGCCCAGGCCGGTGAAACGCAGCAAGCGCGATCCTTGGGCATCGACTTCGGCAAACACGGGCTTGAGGCGCATGCCGACCTTGATCGCCTGCTCGTCCAGCCCCACCAGCGTGGTGTTGATCCGCACCCCTTCATCCAGCTCGACCACCGCCAGCATCTGCGGCATCTCATCGACGAAGTCCGGCAAGGTGGCAATCCGCGCCACGGTAAAGCTGTACAGGCTGGCGCCACCGCTGACCTCACGCCAGCTCAGGGCATGGCCCAGGCAGCGTGGGCAATGACGGCGTGGGTAGAACACCCAGTGGTCGCAGGCAGTGCACTGCTGGATCAACAGCCGCTGTGCCTTCAGGCCCTCCCAGAACGGTGCCGAAATCTCGGTTGGCACCGGCATTGGCTTATTGTTCGACATGCTGGTCATGCTCCCTGAAGAATCAACGCGGCCTGCTCGCTCATCACCCCACCGGTACCAGAGACATACACGCTGTCGCAGCGCTTGAGCTGCCGCTCGCCGGCCTCGCCACTGATCTGCGTCAGCGCCTCGATCACCTGCGACATGCCCCCCGCTGCCCCCGCCTGGCCGAAGCTGAGCTGGCCACCGTGGGTGTTCATCGGAAAGTCGCCGCGCCAGGTGAGGTCATGTTCACGGACAAAGTGCATGCCCTCGCCCTTGGCACAGAACCCGGCATCTTCCAGGGTCAGCAAGGCGGTGATGGTGTAGCAGTCGTAGATTTGCGCGGCATGCACATCGCCAGGCTTGAGCCCGGCCATGTCGAACGCACGACGTGACGCGGGGCCAATCGGGGTGTCGAGCATGTCCTTGGCATAGGAAGGCGACTTGAACGCCAGGTGTTCACCAAAACCGGTAATGAACGCCGGCCGTTTGCGCGCCCGGGCGGCCACCTCCTTGGAGGCGACGATCAGCGCTGCGCCACCGGCCACCGGCATGACGATTTCCAGAATGTGCAGCGGGTCGGCCACACGCTTGCTGGCCAGCACCTGTTCGATGCTCAAGGGCTGGCCGTGGAACATGGCCTGGGGGTTGGCCAGGGCATTGGTGCGTTGGTCGACCGCGATCTTGGCCAGCGCCTGCGGGTCATAGCCGTATTGCGCGGCGTAGCGCTGGGCGATCATCGCATAGCCGGTGTTCTGGCCCATGTGGCCGTAGGGCAGGTCGAATTCCGCCTCGGGGGCGCCAAACGCCGTGCTGTGCCCGCCGTAGCGCATGGCGCGGGCCATGGCGCCAGGGTCTTCATCCGGCCCCATCGGCGCCAGCCGTGCGGGGAGTACGCACAGTACCGCCTGGCACAAGCCAAGCTCGATGGCGGCAGCGGCGCGCCATACCATGCCCACGGAAGTGCAACCGCCGAGGTCGACCACTTCGGCGAAGTTCACGCTCAGACCCAGGTACTCGGCGGCCATGGCCGGCACGAATACCGACGCCTCGTGGAAATGCGGGCCATTGATCACCAGGCCGTCGAGGTCTTCGGCGCGAAGGCCCGCGTCTTGCAACGCTTGCGCGGCAAGATCGGCGACTTGTTCGAGGTGGAACATTCTCGGCGCGGTGGCGTATTTTTCTGGTTTGTACTGGGCGGCGCCTACAATCGCCGCATGACCTTTCAGACCCATGTATCCCTCGCTCGAAGGCTTGTGAATCAGGTTTTTGTTGTGGGGTGACGATGACACAGTTGGGGGGAGCCGGTAATCGTCCGTTTTGATTAGGGGAAGGTTGGGGATGGTGGGGGGGCTAACTGGGGTTCGCCAATGCATTTTCAGCGCCTGTGAGATCGAGCGCCGCCCCACTGCCCCCCAAGCCAAGCACCTCAGAAGCTGTACTTCACCGAAAACGACCCATAATCACGGTCCGCCAGTAAGCGCTTGACCGGGTCGGCATCCCCCAGGTAGCTGGTCACACGCAGCGCGACTTCCAGGTTGCCCAGGTACTTGAAGGTCGTCCCCACACTCAGCCGACGATCCCCCTGCAGCCCAGAAATGGTGCCTGCCATCGGCGTGGCCCCACTGAACACGTTGGAGAAGTTCACCGGCACCTCCAGGTCCCACCCTTCGAACACGCCCGGGTAACTGAACGACGCACCCACGGTATAGGCGCTGGCCGTCTTGCTACGCCAGCCCGATGCGGTCTTGTAGGTGTAGTCGTCCGACGGCTGCACCAACGGGCGCATGGAGGGGATCAAGCTGTTACCCAAGCCCAGCAGGTTCGGCGCCGCAGACGCCTCATCGACGCTGTCGACCCGTACATGGACGATTTCGGCAGTGAGCGACGTCTGGCTGGCCCACGGCCGGTCGCCGAGGATGCGGATGGCCGAAAGCTGCATCTGCTGGCCCTTGCCACGTGCCGGGGTAGGCCCCAGGCCGGTGTTGACCATCACCGGCGCACCGTCGCGGTACGACCACTCGGCCCCCACCTGGGTCTCGCCGATCTTGGTCGACGCACTGACACCGGTCAGCTTGATGTCCTCGAAGTAGGTGATCCGGTAACCGTCCGGGCTACCGAAAAACACGCCAGGCCCGGCCGGATTGACGCGATACCCCACCAAGGCAGTCGCTGGGTTCTTGTCGTGGTAGTTGACATGGAACAGCGACAGCTCCAATGCCTGCACGGGACGAAACCGCACCTGCACGCCCCACTGCCCGCTATCGCGCGGCTCATCGGTACCCCGGTAGTTGATCCGCGAGCCATCGGCCCCCAGGATAAAGTCGCGCCCCGGCCCGACCACATCGCTGGTGGACAGGTAGCTGCCCACCGGTGGCAGCTCTGTGCCCAGCCACTCGTACTGCACGTAGGCGCCAAAGCTCAGTTGCGGGTTGAGGCGATAAGACGCCGAGACCTGCCCGACCGGCAACAGCACTTCTTTGACCTCGACGCCCGGTTGCGCCGCCTTGACCGCATCGGACGGGCTCTGCACACCGCTTACGCCCGGATAGAACAAGCTCTCGCCCCAGGACTCGACATGCCGGCCCGCCTTCACATCGAGCATCGAGTCATTGGCGAAACGCCAGCCACCGAACACATAGGCATCGAGGAATTTGCTACGCCCGCCGCTGTAGTACTTGGTGTCGCTGGTGAACTCGTTGAAGTCACCGTCCTTGTTCACCGTGCCCGGCGAATCGTTGTCGTTGCTGCGGTGGTACACATCGTCATAGAAGGTACTGGCGCGCAGCACCGCACCGTAGTTGTCCTTGCGCAGGATCATCTCGGCCAGGGCGCCAATGCGGTTGGTGACCAGGCTGCCCTTGTCGAAGTTGCGGTCGCCGTCGTCGGCGTTCAGCGTCAACAGGTCCTTGTCCGGGCTGGCCAGACGCACCCCCAGGCCATAGCTGGTGGTCACGGTCCAGTCCAGCGTTGCACCGTTGTCGAACTCGATGGTTTCGCCCGCCCAGGTTGGCGTCGCCACCAGCCCCATCGCCACCACCAGCCCCGACAACGCGACGCCCGGAACGCGTGGGCCAGCACCTTTCTTGTTGTTTTTATTCGTCACCATGCCTCTCCCGTTTTACGGCCCAGTGGCCGCGCTTGAGTGCAACAACACCACGTCTCGTTCACCCGCTGCTCAGAGCTGCCCCAGCACAGGCCGAGCAACGGCACCCACCGGCGTGCGCCCGTAACGGAACACCCCGTCGATTTCTTCACGCCCCAATTGCCCCTGGGCAATCAGGTAATTGAGGTGCGCCAGGGTCTCGCCCAGGGCCATCAGTTCATCGAATTGCCCGTTCACCTTGGGGAACAGCACCGCCATCAGCTGCACTGCGCTGCGCGGCGCCGTGCAGGCGTCCAGCAGTTGCTGCAGATGCACCAGGTGGTGGTCACGCAATTGGTCAAGGCGCAGGTGCAGGTTAAAGAAGGGCCGCTCGTGCGCCGGCAGTACCAGCACGTCATCCGGTACGCCGCGCAACCCTTCGATGGAGTCGAGCCATTCACGCAGCGGGTTGGCATCCGGCTCGGTCACCTGCACGCAGACACTCGACGTGATACGCGGCAGCACCTGGTCCCCGGCAATCAGCAACTGGTCTTCGGCGCAGTACAGGCAGGCATGCTCCGGCGAATGGCCACGGCCAATGCGCACCTGCCAGCGGCGCCCGCCAATGTTCAGTTCGCTGCCTTCGCTCAAGCGGTGAAAACTGGTGGGCACTTGCGGGCGAAAATGCGCCGAGTTCAGCAACGGGAACAGCGCTTCGGTCTGCTCGGTGCTCAAGCCCGCCCTGCGGTAATGCTCACGAAAGGCCCAACTGCTGCTGGGGTCGTTGTTGGCACCGAGCTGGTGCATGGCCTGGTACTCACTGGCGCTCATGAACACCGGGCAGCGAAAGCGTTCGGTCAGCCAACCGAGCACACCGACATGGTCGGAGTGAAAGTGCGTGCAGATCACCGCCAGCAATGGCAGCCCGCCCAGCACCTGCTCGAACACCCGCTCCCAGGCGTCGCGGGTTTGCCTGTTATTGAGCCCGGTATCCACCGCGACCCAGCCTTGTGCATGCTTGAGCAGGTACAGGTTGATGTGATCGAGCCCGAACGGCAGTGGCATGCGCAGCCATAGCACGCCTTCGGCGACGGCTTGCACTTCACCGTTGGCGGGCGGCGTGGGCCACGGAAAGCGCAGCCCTGCACGCCATTCGTGGCCGTGCGCGTCGAGGCTACTCACGGGCATCACCGGCGAAGGCAGCCAGGCCGAGGCTGGCCAGTACATCGCTGCTGTAGGGCACGTAGCTGCGGCTGCTGTCGTCGCGGATGAACAACGGGTCGCTGAACGCCGAGGGCGCATAGCCCTGGCGCTGCAAGTCGACCTTGCGCAACTTGAAGGTGCTGGTCAGGTCGGCGGCGGCCGACACCCGCACGAACACCGGCGCGGCATAGCGCGGCAGGCGCTGTTCGGTCAAGGCATAGAACGCGGCCGGGTCAAAGCACTGCCCAGGCTGCATCAGTACTGCGGCCATGCCCGCCCGCCCCTCTTGGCCAGGCACGCGCACACCATAGATATTGATCAGTTCAAGGCCGGGGAAATCGCCCAGAGCGGCAGCGACCTCCTGGGTCGAGACGTTCTCGCTCTTCCAGCGGAAGGTGTCGCCCACACGGTCGACGAAATAAAAGTAGCCGTCTTCGTCATAGCGCAGCAGGTCCCCCGAGCTCCAGTAGGCATCACCCTCTGCGAACACGTTGCGACGGATCTTGCTGGCCGTCGCCTCGGCCGAGGTATAGCCCTCGAAACGACCGCCACCGATTTCCGGGTGGTCGATGATAAAGCCCAGGGCCTCGCCGACTTCGCCCACCTCGCACAGCTGGTAGAAACCCTGTTCGTCCCGTGGGTGGCTGTCGGTTTCCACGTCATAGCGCACCAGGCGCAGGTTGCTCTTGTCCCAGAACGGTACCCGTCCACAGGCACCCAGGTAGTTGTCGACGTTGACCAGGTTGGCATTGGACTCGGTCGAGCCCCAGCCCTCGAACACCTGGATATCACCAAAGCGCTGCACCCAGTGTTGCCAGGTGTCGCGTGAAAGCCCTGCCCCCAGCATGCAGCGCAGGCCATGCTCGCGCTCGTCCGCCACCTCAGGCTGGTTGAGCAGGTAGCGACAGATTTCACCGATGTACTGGAACACACTGATCTGGTGCTCGCGTACGTCCTTCCAGAACTCGCGCACGCTGAACCTGCGCCGCACAACGATTGCCGCGCCCGTCTTCAGTGCCGTGGAGGTCACCGAGGTGGCGGCCGCACCGTGGTACAGCGGCAGGCAGCAATAGAACACGTCGTGCGCCGTGGTTTGCAGGGTGACTTCCATGATGTCGCCCGTCGACATCCAGCGCATGTGGCTGTAACGCGCCGCCTTCGGCAAGCCGGTGGTGCCCGAGGTGAAGATCAGCAAGCTGGGCGTTTCTGCCGGCAGGTTGGCGCGCAGGTCACGCGGGAACGGCGTGGCCGGGGCGTTGGCCAAGGCCTGGCTCAAGCCCGTATCGAGGTTGCCCGGCAATGCCCCGGCCCAGGGGCGTTCGCTGTCCGCCGCCAACCACAGGGGCAGCGTCGGCAAGCCTTCGGTGGCGACAAAGTTGCCGAGCACCTCCTCGCCCACGATCACGGCCTTGGCCGCGATGGCGTGCAGCGCGTGCACCAGCGGCTGGCCGCTGACCTGGGTATTGACGAACCCCACCACCACACCCAGCTTGGCCAGGGCGAACCAGCAGCAGAAAAACGCCGGGCGGTTCTCCATGGCCAACGCACACACATCACCCGGGCGCAGGCCGCGGGCGTGGAACACATGGGCCAAACGGTCGGCCTCGGCGTTGACCTGGGCGTAACTCAGCCGCTGTTCGCCATAGATAATGAAGGGCCGGTCCGCATGACGCAGCGCCTGCTCTTCCACCCGGTCGGCCAAGGTGTAGCGGTCGGCCGGTTTGATCCGTGCGCTGGCCTCGGCCCGGCGATCAAGGATGGCCTGCGTCTGCTCGCGCGGCACGGGGCCGAACTCGACACTGGACCGTAGGCTGGCGTTATTGAAATTGTTCATCCCTACCTCCGAAAAACCGGCTGTTCATGCAGGCGCTCAGGCGTGATTCGGGTAGTCCGAATAGCCTCGCGCACCTTTCGTATAAAGTGTCTTGCGGTCGAACCCCGCCAGCGGCAGGCCTGTGCGCAGGCGTGCCACCAGGTCTGGGTTGCCGATGAAGTGCCGGGCAAACGACACCGCCACGCCCTGCCCTGCCTCCAAGGCAGCGGCCGCCGAGGGGCCATCGAAACCGTCATTGAGAACCAGCCCGCTGCGACTGTGGCGCCGCGCCAGGGCGAAGGCGTCCAGCTCGGCCAGGGGCGAGCGCATGATGTGCAGGTAGGCCAGGCCCAAGGGGTCGACGGCCCGGCACAAGGCAGCAGCGGTAGCGGCCGGGTCGGCGTCGCTGATGTCGTTGTAAGGGTTGCCCGGGCACAGGCGCACCCCCACACGCCCGGCACCGATGGCCGCGCTCATGGCCTTGAGCACCTCGACCGGGAAGCGCACGCGGTTCTCGACCGAGCCGCCATAGCCGTCGGTGCGTTGATTGCTGCCCGAGGCCATGAACTGCATCGGCAGGTAGCCGCTGGTACAGTGCAGTTCGACCCCTTCGAACCCCGCCTCACGGGCATCCAACGCCGCACGGCGGTAGTGCTCGATCACCAGGGCGATGTCTTCCGGTGTCATGGCCTGCGGCTCATCGGTGTCCACCAGGCCGGCACTGTCGCTGAACAGCTGGGTCCGTGCGCGTATCGCCGATGGCGCCAGCGTGCGCGCCCCGTCCGGTTTGTTCAGCCAGCTGGCCGCGCGGCCTACATGCATCAACTGCAACACCATCTGCCCGCCCGCCTCGCGCACAGCGCTGGTCACCTTGCGCCAGCCGGCAATCTGCGCGCTGTTGTAGATCGCCGGTGTGCGGCAATAACCCAGGCCATCGGCAGACGGCGCGGTGCCTTCGGCAATGATCAACCCGGCACTGGCACGCTGGCGGTAGTAGTCGACCATTTCGGCCGTGGGTACCGCCTGGTCGGTGGCACGGCTGCGGGTCATCGGGGCCATGACGATACGGTTGGCCAGCGCCAGCTCACCGAGGCGCACCGGTTCGAATAAAAGACTCATCGGGGGTCCTCAGCGCACGCGAATTTTCGGCGCCGAGGCGCCGCGTCGCAGGGTGGCCAGAAAGTGTTCCAGCGGGGCCGCAGCGGCCACGTCCGGCAGCTGTGCCTTGTCGGGGCGATGCGCCCAGAACTCGGCCCAGGACGGGAACAGGTCATGGAAGGTGCCGGCATAGGGCTCACGCCCTGGCCAGCGCATCTTGCGCTCGCCGATCGGCGGTTTGTTCAGGTCGCTGGCATACCAGTAGCACGGCAGGCGGCGGCGAAAGTACCAGCGGCCCTCGATGCGCTCGTAGTCATCCCAATAGAGCATTTGCATGGTGACCCACTCCGGGCCGGTCTCGTGCTCGTTCTTGGAATACACCACACCCACCGCGTGGTCGGCGTCGAGCAGCTCGATCAGGTGCTGGCCCAGGTGGTGCGAGGTGCCGCTGAACTGGCCACGCAGGGTGGTGTCGACCCAGGCCTTGAGGTGCGCACGCCCGACCTTCTCGCGGCCCACGCGGATGTCTTCGGCAAACAGGTTGACGTGTGCGTCGAGGTCGCGCATGTCCAGCGACAGCGAGTACTTAGCGGCCAGCTGGCGGATCTCTTCGATCGACTCGAGGCGCTCGATGCGTGCCAACAACAGGTTCGGCTCCATACTCATCACTCCAGCACCGTGTAGAGTTCCGAGCTGCGCCCGCCATCCACCGGCAGGCAGGCGCCGGTGATATAGGACGCTTCGTCACTGACCAGAAAGACGATCGCGTTGGCCACCTCAAGGGGCAGGCCCACCCGACGCAGGGGGATCAGCTTCTCGGTGTTGGCGCGTGCGCGTGCATCAGCGAGCATGCCCGCCGTCGCCGGGGTGTCGATCACCCCTGGCACCACCACGTTGCACCGCACATCATGGCTGGCGCCCTCGCTGGCGGCCGCGCGGCTGAAGTTGATCACGGCGGCCTTGGCGGCGGAGTAACCGGCCATGCCGGGGGTGCCGAACAGGCCACAGATCGACGCGATATTGACGATCGCCCCGCCGCTGTGAGCCTTCATCAGCGCCATTGCCGTGCGTGTGCCCCAGAACGTGCCGTCGACCGTGGTGCTGAAGTTGGCGTGCCAGTCAGCGCGGGTGGTGGCCTCGATCGGGCCCCAGGTGTAGGCCATGGCATTGTTGACCAGAATGTCCAGGCGCCCATGGCGCTTGGCAGCGGCCTCGATGGCGCCGACAAAGGCCTGTTCATCGCTGACGTCGGCCACAGCCGATTCAGCCTGGCCGCCGGCCTCGCGAATGGCACTGGCCACCGCGTCCAGGGGCGCCAGGGTGCGCCCGCACAGCACCACCTTGGCGCCTTCCTCAGCCATGCGCGTGGCGGTGGCAGCACCGATCCCTGAACCCGCGCCGGTAATGAATGCCACCTTGCCTTGCAGTCGTCTGCTCATGCTCTGCTCCCGGTTCAAATGAAGGCCATGCCGCCGTTGACGGCGAGGTTCTGACCGGTAATGAAGCTGGCGTCCGCGCTGGCCAGAAACACCGCCGCCCGGGCAATTTCATCGGTCTCGCCCATGCGTCCGAGGGGGATGGCCTTGAGCATGTCCTGCAGCCACTGCTCGGGGATGTCGGCCATCATTGGCGTGTTGGTAGGCCCAGGGACCAAGGTGTTGACGCGAATGCCACTAGCCGCCAGCTCCCGCGCCATGCTGCGGGTAAGCCCCATCACACCGGCTTTGGCCGCGCAGTAATGGCCCGGGCCTTCACCGGTCATGGCCGCCGTGCTGGAAATATTGATCAGCGCGCCCTGGGTGGCGTGCTTGTGCATCAGGCGCACGCCTTCGCGGCTGCACAAGAAGGTGCCCGTGAGATTGACGCCGATGACCCGCTGCCAATGCTCATCCGGGGTGTCGACCAGGGTGTCGACCGAGCCCACACCGGCGTTGTTGACCAGAATGTCCAGCCGCCCGAAGCGCGCTTCGATTGCCGCCATGGCCGCCACCACCGAGGCGCTGTCGGCGACATTGCAGGCCAATGCCAGGGCGTTCTCGCCCAGGCCTTCGACCGTTTGCCGGGCAGCCTGCAGGTTGATGTCGGCCGCCACCACCCAAGCGCCGGCCTGGGCAAAGCGCTGGGCGATCGCCCGGCCCATGCCTTGCCCGGCACCGGTGATCAGGGCCACTTTGTTCGCTAACTTCATCGTTGATCTCCCGCATGCCTTGGCTACCTCGATCGCCGGCACGGTAGGCCGGGCGGTCGAGCACGGGACAAATCATCAACGCTGGCCAACACCCCAACATCGTCCGATAAGACTACGCAGCGTCGTTTACCCAGCGCAGGGCACGCGGCTGGTCTGAATGGACGATGCAGGCGGCTGCAAGAAGTGCGAGGCTCCTGCTTACTAGAACAAGACCGGGAGCATCCGTTGTGAACTCATCGATCCGCGTCACCTGGCGCAGCCACTACGCACTGTTCGTGCTGGCCGTGATTTACATCTTCAACTACATCGACCGGCAACTGATGGCGATCCTGATCGAACCGGTCAAGGCCGAATTCGGCATCTCCGATACCGGCATCGGCCTGCTCTCGGGCGTGACCTTCGCGGTGTTCTACACCCTGTTCGGCTTCCCGCTGGGGCGGCTTTCCGACCGCATCGGGCCAAAACCGGTGATTGCCGCCTGTTGCATCGCCTGGAGCGTGATGACCATGGCCTGCGGCCTGGCCACCAGCTTCTGGCTGCTGGTGCTGGCGCGCATCGGCGTAGCCGTGGGCGAAGCCGGAGGCACAGCGCCTTCGGTGGCGATGATCTCGCAGCTGTACCCGGCGAAAAACCGCTCTACCGCGCTGTCCATCCTGATGCTCGGCTCCAGTTTCGGGGCAATCTTCGGCCTGGGTTTCGGCGGCTGGATCGCCCAGCACTATGGCTGGCGTTCGGCGTTTCTGATCATCGGCGTACCGGGCATTCTGCTCGGGCTGCTGCTGTGGCTGACGGTACGCGCGCCGAAAATCGCCAGCCAGGCGCAACTCAAGGTCGAAGTGATTCAGGAAGGCTGGGCCACCACCGTAGCCAAACTGATGGAAACCCCCTCGTTTGTCTGGCTGCTGCTGACCGGTGCTTCCAGCGCGATTGCCGGTTACGCGATCGGTACCTGGAGCCCCAGCTTTCTGATCCGCTCCCACGGTTTGAACTTGCAGGATGCCGGGTTCCTGGTCGGCGTGGTGGGCGGCACAGGTGCCACCTTCGGCACCTTGGCCTGCGGCATCATCTCTGACCGCATGGCCCGCCGCGACGCGGGCTGGCAAATCGGTGTGCCGTTGCTGGCCACCCTGGTCAGCATCCCGTTCGGCCTGGCGTACTTCCTTTGGCCTACCGGCATTCTGTTTCACCTGGGCAACACGCCGGTCCCTACTGCGTTCCTGTTCTATGCAGGCTTTGCCTTCTTCGGCACCTGGTGGGCAACCCCGTGCCTGGGCGCGGTAACCCACCTGTTCCCGGCCGCGCGCCTGGCCCAGGCCACGTCGATATTCGTCATGGCCATGACCTTGCTCGGGGTTGGCGTCGGCCCGCTGCTGATCGGCGTGCTCAGCGACTGGTTCGCCCCGGCCCTGGGCACTGAAGCCTTGCGCTATGCGCTGGCGACGTCGATATCAATGCTGATGCTTTCCACCGTATTCCTGGGCATGGCCCTGCCGCGCTACCGCGCTCGCATGGTGCAATCGGCAGCCCAGCCCGCCGCCCCTGAAACCGCAGTAACCGCCTGATGAATGGAGAACAGAAGATGTCAGAACAAGACCTACCGCTGCCCGTAGGCCACTTCGTCACCCTGGACAACGGCCTGCGCCTGCACTACCTCGACGAAGGCAGTGGCCCCGTGGTGCTGTGGTTGCACGGCAGTGGGCCAGGCGCCAGTGGCTACAGCAACTTCAAAGGCAACTACCCCGACTTCGTGGCCGCCGGCTTTCGCAACCTGGTCATCGACCTGCCCGGCTTCGGTCGCTCGGACAAACCCGATAACATCCAGTACGACCTGGACTTCTTTGTCAGTGCGGTGTCCGCCCTGCTCAAGGCCCTCGACATCCAGCGCTGCACCCTGCTCGGCAATTCCCTGGGCGGCGCCATTGCCATCGGCCTGGGCCTGGCCGAGCCCGCGCTGCTCGACAAGCTGATCCTGATGGCACCGGGCGGTGTCGAAGAGCGTGAAACCTACTTCAAGAAGATCGGCATCCAGCGCATGGTCGAGCTGTTCAATGCAGGCCCGCTGGACATCGACAAAATGCGCCAGATCATGAGCCTGCAACTGTTCGATGCCTCACAGCTGCCCGACAGCCTGCTAGCCGAGCGTGTGGCGGTAGCGGCGCATCAGCCGCGCTGCCTGTTCTCGACCATGATGGTGCCGAACATGACCGAGCGCCTTGAAGAGTTGCAGGTGCCGATCCTCGGTTTCTGGGGCACCAACGACAACTTCAACCCAGTGGGCGGTGCCATGAAAGTGCTCGACAACGCCCCCAACGCCCGCTTTATTGTGCTCAACCGATGCGGCCACTGGGTTCAGGTCGAACACCGTGAGTTGTTCAACCGCGAGTGCCTGGACTTCCTTCGCCACGCATGAGCCCTGTGCGGCAGCGACAGCCTGGTCGCTGCCGCACACGCTCGTTACCTCCAAGGGCTGAGATAACAATGACAAACTTGTCCCACTTGCTTGCACCTGGGCGAATAGGCCCGTTGCAGTTGCGTAACCGCCTGATCATGGCGCCCATGGGCTCCAACTATGCCGAGGCCGACGGCCACTGCGGCGAACGCATCCAGGCCTACTATGAAGCCCGCGCCGCCGGTGGCGCGGGCTTGCTCATCATGGGCGTGTGTGCCATCGCGTTTCCGGCCGGCACTGCCGAACCATACCAGGTCGGCGTCTCTTCCGATGCGTTCATCCCAGGCCTTGCGCGCCTGGCCGAACGCGTGCACAAGCACGGCGCAAAAATCGCCATGCAACTGCAGCACGCGGGCAAGAACGCCATACGCGACATGGCTGCAGGCCGGCCGTTGTGGGTGCCTTCGCTGCCCCCTGCCAGCAGCTCCGACATGATGCAGGCCCTGACCCCGGAAGAGCTGGCCTCGTTTGTCAGCGCCGTGCGCGGGCGCAAGGGCGGTATCGAAATGCGCGTGATGGACCAGGACGACATCGCGCAGATGGTCGAATGGTTCGCCGCCGCAGCCGAGCGGGCACAGCGGGCGGGTTTCGATGGCGTCGAGCTGCATGCCGCGCACAACTACATCCTCGCCGGGTTCCTGTCGCCGTATTACAACCGCCGCGAAGACCAGTACGGCGGTGTGTTGGAAAACCGCGCACGCTTGCTGCTGCAAGTGCTGGCCGCCGTGCGCGCCCGGGTCGGGCCCAGCTTTGGTGTGTGGCTGCGGCTGGATGCCGAAGAAATGCACACCCCTGGCGGTATCACCTTGGCTGACGCGCAGGCAGTGGCGAAGCTGGCCGAGGCCTCTGGGGCGGACGCCATCAGCGTGTCGGCGTATGCCGCCACCACCAGTGGCGTCGCCTTCACGCAAGCGCCGCTGGTGCAGAAACCCGCGGGGTTTCTGGAGTGGACAGCAGCCATCAAGCAGTGTGTGAATGTGCCGGTGATCGCGGTGGGGCGCATCGAGCCGGAGGTCGGCGAACAGGCAATTGCCACCGGCCAATGCGACTACATCGCCATGGGCCGCAAGCTGCTAGCCGACCCCGAGTTGCCCAACAAACTCGCCGCTGGCCAGCTGCAGGCTGTCCGCCCGTGCATCTATTGCTATGTGTGTGTCAGCCAGATCTTCATCAATGAACGTGTGAAGTGCGCAGTCAACCCGCAAACCGGTCACGAGGTCGAGCGGGTGATCAGCCCGGCCACCACCGTGCAGCACGTGGCGGTGGTCGGCGCCGGCCCGGCCGGCCTGGAAGCTGCACGTGTCGCCGCCTTGCGCGGGCACCGGGTGACCTTGCTGGAACGTGGCGAGCGCCTCGGCGGTACCTTGTTCTTTGCCGCCCTCGCCTACCCGGAAAACGGCCGCCTGCTCGACAACCTGCAGCACCAGGTCCGCCAACTGCCCATCGAGGTGCGCCTTGGCACCGCGGTGGATGCAGCGCTGCTGCGTGAGCTTGCGGTCGACCAGGTGATCGTCGCCACCGGCGCCCAGCGCGCAGCCCCCGACATACCCGGCGCCGACCAGGACCATGTGTGGAGTGGCGATGAGCTGCGCCGCTTGATGACCGGAGATCGCGCCGAGGCCATCGCCAAACGCAAACTGTCGCTGGCCCAGCGCGCCATGATGAAGGCCGGCAGCCTGATCGGCGTTACCGACAGCACCGAAGCCATGCAGAAGCTTTCGCATGTCTGGATGCCCCTGGGCAAGCGCGTGACTATCATCGGCGGTGGGCTGGTGGGGCTGGAGCTGGCGGAGTTCCTCATCGAGCGTGGGCGCCAGGTGTGCGTGCTGGAAAGTTCGAGCCACCTCGGCCGGGAACTGGCCATCGTGCGCCGTTGGCGGGTACTGCATGGCATTCGTGAACATGGCGGGCAACTGTTGACGGGGATTACCGTCACGGCGATTGAAGGCAACCGCGTGCGCTATCAAACGGCCGAGGGTGAAGCGGGCGAGGTGCGCGGCGATTCAGTGGTACTGGCGAGCGGTGCAATGCCGGATACCACCTTGAGCGATGCCCTGGGCCGTGCCGGTTTCAAAGTCGTCAGTATTGGTGATTGTGAGAACTTGGGTTATATCGAAGGGGCGATTGCAGCGGGTCACCGGGCGGGGCGCGAAGCTTGATCTCGTTAGTGTGGTGTTTCATTGGCACTTCTGAAACACCACACTAGGCTTGCGCTTCATCAAGCGCAGAGGGATGACGGGTTGCATTCGATATTTGTCGCAGTAGCGGCGTAGCGCTTCGGCGTCGTAGCCCGTGTCAGCAAGCAACCATTTACAGCGTTTGCGCGGGCGGCCACGTTGGGTTGACGGAATGCTGACTTCGTCCAGCAGCAGCTGGGCGTAATTGATGTCTGGCTTGACCGCCAGAGAGTAGGAAGCGCAACGCTATCCCGTTGGCGTCGCAGAGCATGTGGATTTTGGAGGCTCGGGGTACACGTACTGCGGTTGAGTCAATCATCACGTTTTTGCATGTCGATCAAACCTTGATGATTGAGCTTGAGGTGCAGGACGGGAAAGGGCCGCAAAGCGGCCCCAAATGTAACCGGTGCAGGCCCCGTTAACGCCCCATCGCCCGCGCCGCATCAGCGGTGTACATGTCCGGGGTGAACTTGGCTTCGTTGAGGACCGGCCCCTTCTTCGCTTCGTTGGTCATGCCGTAGCCGGTGTACTGGCCCGAGTTCAGGTCCATGAAGAACTGCGAACCCGCTTGCCAGGCGCTCATGTCCGGGTGGTAGTAGTAGTTGACCATCGCATGCTTCCACAATGCGCCACGGCTGTCGTAGTTGTCCGAAAGCACCGAGTTCCAGGTGTCCTCGTCGATGAACAGCACGCGCTTGCCATACACATGGCGATAGCCTTCTTTCAAGGTTGCCTCCAGCACCCACACCCGACGCAACTCATAGCGCATGTAGTCCGGGTTGGGGTGGTTAGGGGTCAGCAAGTTTGCGTATTTCACATCGCCGGCGTTGGGCTTGTACGCGTTGGCGGGTACGTAGATCTCGCGCTTGCCGATCAGCTTCCAGTTGTAGCGTTCGGGCGAGCCGTTGTACAGGCGGTCTTCATCCACGGTCATGGTGCCGTTGGTACCGATCATCGGTTGGTCGTAA
This sequence comes from Pseudomonas sp. SWRI68, assembly GCF_014269165.1. NCBI lineage: Bacteria > Pseudomonadati > Pseudomonadota > Gammaproteobacteria > Pseudomonadales > Pseudomonadaceae > Pseudomonas > Pseudomonas sp. SWRI68. Next base: position 145,857 of record NZ_JABWRU010000010.1, read on the forward strand.
CCGTACCCGGGCAACTGCCGCACGCGCCGCGTCGAAGGGCTGTAGCTCCAGGCCTGGCGCGGGTTGGCGAGGAAGTTGTAGGGCTCATGCGAGATGCTTACCACACCATTGTCCCGGGCAGGCTTCAAGGTGGTGTTCCAGCTCATCGCCTGGACCGAGTCCTCGGTCTTGGGCTCGACCGTCGGTGAGTTGGCCTGCGACATGTTTCGCGCATGGGCACGCCCCCAGCCGATGCTGCCGTTGGGCAGTACCGACGCCAGGTCGCTGATCTTTTCTTCGGTATAGGCACGCGCCGGAAGTTGGTGATTCCACAGCAGCTCCAGCCCGTTCCTGGGGATCGGGAACGGCACCTGGCCGAGGCCTTCGATGCCCATGCCGTCGTCGACCAGCTTGGCATTCAAGGCGTTGTACTTGACCCGCTCGCAGACGTAGTCCGGGTAGCGGAAGTCGCGATGGCCTGGGTAGATGTTCATCTTGTAGGTGGTGGGGTAACGCTTGAGCAATGCCTTCTGCCCTTCGGTCAGGTGGCTTTCGTACTGGCTCATGTTCTGCGCCGTGATCACCAGGATCGGCTGCTCGTTCGCGTAGGGGTCCACCGGTTGATCACCGGAGAATTTCACATGGTTCCAGCCCGGCACTTCTCCCAGGTACTTACCGGTGTAGGGCGGGATGGTACCTTCGGCGTTGCCGGCTTTTTCTGCACCGACACAGGTGAGTTCCTTACCGAGCTTCGCCGCTTCTTCGGGCGAAACTTGCGCAAGTGCGTTGCCTTGCAGGCCGACATTGACAGCTAATGAAGCTACGAACATCACGCCTTTTGTTATTTTCATCGGGTGGCTCCTTCGCAGACCAGGACTACTGGGGTACTCCATTGTTCCTGATCTGCTGGGGAGAACATCGTCCGGAAAGACTACACAGTCACGCGCCGACCACCAATTGCCTGACCTGCGCCTTGACCAGTTTGCCCGACGCATTACGCGGCAACGGGGTGTACGCCGTATGGACCTCTGCCGGGACCTTGTAGGCTGCCAGGCGCTGGCCAATGAAAGTGCACACCTGCTCGCTGGAGGGCGGTGGCTGCAGCTCGCTGCGCACGACCAGCGCCAGGCGCTCACCCAAAGCCTCGTCGGCTACCGCAAAGGCGGCCGCTTCAAGCACCCCAGGCATCTCGCAGATACAGGACTCCACTTCACTGGCAGAAATCATCTCGCCGGCGCGGTTGATCATGTCCTTGGCCCGGTCGGTGATGAACAGGAAGCCCTCCTCGTCCAGATGGCCAATATCGCCGGTGTCCAACCAGCCGTCCTGCAGCGTCTCGGCGCTGGTCTGCGGCAACTGCCAGTAGGCCGTCATCAAGGTCGGCGAGCGCAACCAGATCAGCCCCGTCTGGCCCGGCGGCAGCGGCGACGTCGGGTGGGGGCCGATGCACACATCGACGATCGGCAGCGGCCAGCCGACCGAGTCAGGTTTGTAGACGAACTGATCGCCGCCCACCGCCGCGCAGATGCCATTGCTTTCGGTCAGGCCGTAGCCACTGCCGCTGATGGCCAGGGGCTTGCACTTGGTGATGTGCGACAGCAGCCGGCCGGACGCCGCCGCACCGCCCAGGCCAAGGCCGTACAAGCTGTCGCTGTCACGGCTGTCGAAGCGCGGCGAGCCGAGCAACTGCTGCATCATCACCGGCGCGCCATTGAACTGGGTGCAACGCTCGTCGCGGATCAGGTCGAAGGCTTTTTCCACGTCCCACTTGTACATCAGCAACAAGCGCCGGCCACTGCGCAGCGCCAGCAAGAACTGCGCATGCAACCCACTGACATGAAACAACGGCACCGCCATCAGGTTGGTCGGCGCCAGGCCGCTGGCGATCACCGCCTTGATCCGCTCGGGCGAGCTCATGGCGCAGAACGCGGCCTGAAACTCCAGCGCTGCCAATGCCTGGCAAATGGCCCGGTGACTGGAAAGCACACCTTTGGCGCGGCTCGTGGTACCAGAGGTGTAGAGGATCAGCGCAGGGTCATCCGGGGCGATGGTGATCGCTGGCAAGCTCAGCGCGGGGGCCTCGATCAGCGCCTCGAAACGCTGGCAGTTGGCTGGCAGCGGTTGCCCTGGCGGCATGCCGACCACAATACTGAGTAGCCGCTCTTCGAGCAGGTCGCCTGCCAGCAGCTGCTGGCGCTGTTCGTCGCACACCAGCACCTGGGCGCCGCTGTCCTGCAGGCCATGGAACAACTCGTCACGCAGCCCCCAGCTGTTGAGCGGTACACACACCGCCCCACAGCGCTGGATGGCGACGAACGCCACCAGCCACGCCGGCTGGTTGCGCATGGCGATGGCTACCCGATCACCTGGGCGCACCGCAAAGCGCTGCACCAGTTGCGCGGCCAGCCGGTCGGCCTGGTCAAAGAACGCAGTGAAGGTCAGGCGCTGCTGCTCCCATACCAGAAACTCACGCTCGCCGTGCGCACGGCCAATATCGATGGCCTCAAGCAGGTTCGCGGCCGCATTGCGAAAATACCGTACCCCACCCTCGGCCGCAGACACCACCTCGTACGGCGAGCCTGGGCCAATCAACTGCTGCCAGGTGGTACGCCACTGTTGCAGGTTCATTGTTCACTTCTCCAAAGACTTGAGGGCGCCATAGCGCGCGCACTGAAAGTCACTGTCACCCAGGCAGGCCTGAGCCACCCGAATGCGCTTGAGGTACAGGCCGACGTCCAGCTCGTCGGTGACGCCGATGCCGCCATGCATCTGCACCGTTTCATTGCTGACCTGCGCCGCGGTTTCACCGGCCTTCCATTTGGCCAGGCTGACCAGGCGGCCACGTTCGCTGGCGCTCAGCGTGCCGTCATCCAGTGCCGACAACCCGGCCATCACCGCGCTGCGGGCCAGCTGCAACTCCACGTACAAGCGTGCCGCCCGGTGCTGCAGGGCCTGGAACGAACCGATCGGCACATCGAACTGCACGCGGGTCTTGAGGTATTCCAGGGTCATGGCAAACAGCTGCTCGGCAGCGCCGAGCATTTCTGCCGCCAGGCACACCCGGCCGCGGTCGAGGGCTTCGTCCAGCGCTGCCCAGGCCGCGCCTGCGCTGCCGAGCAAGGCATCCTCGCCAAGGTGCACGGCATTCAGGCGCAGCCACGCGCAATTGCGTGAATCGATCAACGACAGCGCATTGGCCTGCAGCCCCGGCGTGTCGGCTGGCACCAGGAACAGGCTGATCCCCTGCTCTTCCCCAGCCTGCCCGGCCGTACGGGCCGCCACCAGGTAGGCATCCGCGCCAAGGCCGTCAATCACGAAATACTTGTCGCCATCCAGGCGGTAACCGCCCGGCACGGCCGTCGCCGCCAGTGCGGTGTGGGCCGGGTCGTGCCGTGGCTTTTCATCCAGCGCCAGGGCCAGGCGCCGCTCACCGCTGATCAGCGCCGTCAGCCACGGGTCCTGCTGCGCAGGTGAGCCCACCAAGTGCAGCAGCGACCCCCCCAGCACCACGCTGGACAACAACGGCGACGCCGAGAGGTTCTTGCCAATGGCTTCGAAAATCGGCCCCAGGCCCATGCAACCAAAATCCAGCCCACCCAGGGCCTCGGGAAACGGTATGCCAGTCCAACCCAGGCCAACAGCCTCTTGCCACACCTGCCGGTCATACCCCGGCAGCTGTGCCAGGTCTCGCAGCTGGCGCTGCGCCGCTACCGGGCTGCGCGCCGCCAGAAACTCATGGGCACTGTCGGCCAACAGGCGTTGCTCATCGCTATACACCAGACTCATGGTCAAACTCCCCTTAGGCGCTTGGCAGGTTCAAGACCCGCTTGGCGATCACATTCAACTGCACTTCCGACGAGCCGCCAGAGATGGTCAAGGCATAGCTGTTGAGCCAGCCGCGGGTAATCGCCAGTTCCTGGGCACTGAACGGCTCATCGGCAATACCCAGCGCGCGATAGCCGAGGGCGTCGAGCAGCACCTCGAACTTGTCGCGCTCCTGCTCGGTATGCACCAGCTTCATGATTGCCATCAGCGCGCTGGTGTCCCTGCCGGCCCGCCCCTCCTCGCCCATGCGCTGCACGGTCAGGTTGTAGGCGTGCTCGTTCATCGCACAGGCCTGGGCACGGGCGCGCAACGCCTGGTCGGCGGGTGCCTGGCTGGCGGGCAGGTATTGCTCGATCAGCGGCAGCAGGTGGAAATGCGTCGGCAGGCTGAACTCGCCGAACTTGGACATGGCCTTGCGCTCGTGCTGCAACAAGCGCTTGCCCAGGTCCCATCCGCCGTTGAGCGGGCCGATCAGCTGGCTTCGCGGAACCCGGACATTGTCGAAGAACACCTGGCAGAACGCCGACTTGCCGCTGATCAGGTCGATCGGCGCTACGCTGACCCCGGGGCTTGTCATGTCCAGCACGATCAGGCTGATGCCCTGGTGCTTCGGCGCCTTGGGGTCGGTGCGCACCAGCGCATACATCCAGTCAGATTTGTCACCGTAGGAGGTCCAGATCTTGGTGCCATTGATCACGAAGTCATCGCCCTCGGCGATGGCCGAGGTTTTCAGGCTGGCAAGGTCGGAGCCGGCATTGGGTTCGGAAAAGCCCTGGCACCAGCGCACTTCGCCGCGGCACATCGGCGGCAGCAGTGCCTGCTTCTGTGCCTCGCTGGCAAATTCCAGCAGCACCGGGCCGAGCATCCAGATACCCAGGTTGATTTGCGGCGGCCGGCACTTGAGCCTGCGCAGTTCGCTTTCGAGCACGGCGTTGTACTCGGCACCCAGGCCTGCGCCGCCGTACTCGACGGGCCATTGTGGGCAAAACCAACCTTTGTCGCGCATGCGCTCGAACCACACGCGGGCATCGTCGCTTGGGAAGTCCACTTGACGGCCGCCCCAGACGATCTCCCCGTCGGGGGTAGGCGTGCGCAGCGACGCGGGGCAGTTGGCCTCCAGCCAGTCACGCGTCGCTTGCCTGAATTGCTCGATTGCGCTCATTCGTTCACCTTGCAGGGACGTTATTGTTATTCATCTGGCGGTGGTTCAACGCTGCGCGCGTGGCATGCCCAGTCCAAACTGGGCGATCAACTCGCGCTGGATTTCATTGGTGCCACCACCAAAGGTCAGGTTCACCGAAGCCCGCACTTCATACTCCAGCTCACCCAGCAGGTAGGCGGCTGCTGAGCCTGCCCGGGTCAAGCCACTGGCACCGACGATGGCCGACAACTTGCGCAGGATCTCGATCGCCGACTCCGAGCCATAAACCTTGGTTGTCGACGCGAGCGCGACATCAACCCGGTCGCGCTCAAGGTCGGCGGCGATGCGGAAGTTGATCAGGCGCATGGCCTCAAGCCTGGCATAGCACTCTGCCAGATCACGCCGTACCCAGGCATGGTCGGTGGCACGCTGGCCCTGCTCGTCGGCGCAACGCGCCCACAGGTACACCCGGCTGAACAGGCTGACCACTTTGTCTGACCAGGCGCCCAGGCCCAGGCGCTCGTGATTGAGCTGCGCGGTGATCAGCTTCCAGCCACCGTGCAGCTCGCCCACCAGCATCTCCCGGGGGACCCGTACGTTATCGTAATACGTGGCCGCCGTGGGGTTCCCCGAGGTCGGGATCAACGTGCTGGAAAAACCCTCGGCCTGGGTGTCCAGAATCAGGATCGATATGCCCCTGTGGCGCGGCCGTTCGGGGTCGGTACGGGCGGCCAGCCAGATGTAATCGGCCGAGTCGGCGCCGGATGTCCAAAGCTTGCTGCCATTGACCAGAAAACCCTCGGCATCTTCACGTGCGCTGGTTTTCAGCACCGCCAGGTCGCTGCCGGCGCTGGCTTCGGAATAACCGATGGCAAAGTTGATTTCACCGGCGGCGATACCGGGCAGAAACTTCTCTTTCTGCAGCGCCGAGCCATGGGCCATCAAGGCCGGCCCGACCGTGCTGATGGTCACGAACGGCAGCGGCGCACCGGCAATATTGGCCTCTTCGAAGAAGATCAACTGCTCGGTGGCCGCGTAGCCCTGGCCGCCATAGGCTTTTGGCCAGCCTACGGCGAGCCAGCCGTCACGGCCGATCTGGGCGATGGTGCGGCGAAACAGCTCGCCGCCTTCGGTGCCGCGCATCTGCTGGCGCAGTTCGGGGGTCATCAGGTTCTGGAAATAATCCCGAACCTTCAGGCGCAGCGCTCGCTGCTCGGGGGTAAGGTCGACGAACATGGGGGCACTCCTCAAACCGCGCCGAGAATCAGGCCGCTGGTGGGCACGCCGGTACCGGCGGTGACCAGCACGTTTTCTACATCGGCCACCTGGTTCACGGCCGTACCGCGCACCTGGCGTACCGCTTCGGCGATGCCGTTCATGCCGTGGATGTAGGCCTCGCCCAACTGGCCGCCATGGGTATTGATCGGCAGCTTGCCACCACGGGCATGGTGGCCGGCGCGGATGAACGCCTTCGCCTCCCCGCGTTCGACAAAGCCGAACTCTTCCAGTTGCGGCAGCACGAAGGGGGTGAAGTGGTCATAGATGATCGCCGTCTGAAACGCGTCCGGGCCCAGCCCCGACTGGCCGTACAGCGCCTTGGCAACCACGCCCATCTCGGGCAGGCCGGTAATGTCGTCGCGGTAGTACGAGGTCATGACTTGCTGGCCGGCACTGATGCCCTGGGCGCCGGCCTTGATGATCACCGGTTTTTGCTTCAGATCACGGGCACGCTCGGCCGAGGTGATGACCATCGCCACCGCCCCATCGGACTCCTGGCAGCAATCGAGCAGGTGCAAGGGCTCGCAGATCCAGCGCGAGGCCTGATGCTCTTCCAGGGTAATCGGCTTGCCGTAGAAGAACGCCTGGGGGTTGCTGGCGGCAAAATCGCGCACGGCCACCGCCACCCGGCCGAAGTCTTCGGAGGTGGCGCCGTAAGTGTGCATGTAGCGTTGCGCGAACATCCCCACCCAAGCCGCCGGGGTATGGAAGCCATGCGGCATGTACCAGCCGTAATTGACGTTCTCGAAGGTCGGCGTCGAGGCGAAGCCATAGTTGCCGGTGCCAAAGCGGTACCAGGAGCGCTCGTTCATCGCCCGGTACACCACCACCACCTTGGCCACACCGGTGGCCACGGCCATCGCCGCGTGCATCACCGGCCCGCATGCCGCACCGCCGCCGTGCGGCACCTGGGAGAAGAACTTGACGTCCTTGCAGCCCAGCAAGCGTGCAATCTCGTACTCGGGCACCTTGTCCACCGAGTAGGAGCTGAAACCCTCCACTTCGCCGGGGTCGATACCCGCGTCCTTGAGCGCGGCCAATGTGGCTTCCATGGCAAGGCGCAGCTCGGTGCGCCCGGAGTGCTTGGAAAACTCGGTCGCGCCCAAGCCGACAATGGCGGCGCGCCCGGAAATCGACGAATGCATCATCTGTGTTGTCCCCGCGAATTAAGGCAGAACCAGCGCGACCGTGCCGGTCACGTGATTGCCCATGGAGTTCTTGCCCCGGAGGGTCACTTCCAGGCTGCGCGTCGCGGCATCCTGATGCGTCACTTCACCACTGAAGGTCATGCTGTCCCCGGGGTAGTTCGGTGCCCCCAACTTGATTTTCAGGGCACGAAACTGCACTTCGGGGCCGGTCCATTGCTCGATGAAGCGTTGCACCAGGCCATTGGTGGTGAGGATGTTCATGAAAATATGCGGTGAGCCCAGCGCCTGGGCCGCCTCCAGGTCGTGATGGCCCGGGAAGTAGTCACGGGTGGCAATCGCCCCGCCGGCAATCAGGCCGACGGTGATCGGGATCGTCAGCTCCGGCAGTCGTTCGCCGGGCTGCACGTCGTCAAAGCGCTTGGTGTTCTTCGAGGTCATATTTCCATCCCAAGGTGTCGTTTTCGTTCAGCCAGTCGCCAAGCTGCTCCAGGATCGCCGACGACCCTCCCAAAGCACTGCTCAGGGCGCGGCTCCAGTACAGGAACCGGTGAATCGGGTACGTCAGGTCAACCCCGATGCCGCCATGCACGTGTTGTGCGGTGTGGCCGATACGGTGCCCGGCCTCACACGCCAGGTACGCCGTGGCCAAGGCCTCGCTGGGGGCCGGCAGGCCCGCGTCGAGGCGGTAGCACAGCTGCCAGAGCGCGCTGCGCAGCACCTCCAGTTGCACATGGGTGTCGGCCATGCTCATTTGCACTGCCTGAAAGCTGCCAATGGCGCGGTCGAACTGCTGGCGCTCGCTGATGTAGGCCACCGTGCGGTGCACCTGCTCGGCGCTGACGCCCAGTTGCAACGCGGCCAATGCAGCAATCGCACGCGGCGCCAGCCAGCCCAGGGCCGCTTCAGGCAGCACCTGGCTGGCGCTGATGCGCACGCCCTGCAGGTGTACTTCAGCGTGCGCTTCGCCATGGGTCATCACCCCCGGCACCTTGCAGACACCGGCTTGAGACAGGTCCAGCAGCACCAGCCGCGGCTGCCCCAGCACCCGCGCCGGCAACAGCGCTGCCGCCGATTGTTCGGCCAGTGGCAGCGCTGCAACGCGCCCGCTCAGCTGCCAGTCAGGCCCGTCGGCCGTCGCCAGCAGCTCTATACCGCGCACATTGGTCAGGCCGTCGAGGGTCAGGCTCAGCAAACTGCTGGCCGTCGCCGCTTGCGCTACCCAAGGCGCCAGGGCCGCACCGCCGAATTCAGCCAGGGTGGCCGCCGCCAGCTGATGGCGCCACAGCGGCACCTGCGCCAAGGCACCGCCCTGGGCATCGAGCACCTGGATCAACTCGGTCATGCCCAAGCCACTGCCGCCGGCAGCCTCCGGGATGGCCAGTGCGTGCAGGCCGGTTTCGACACAGCTCGCCCACAGCGCTTGCATGTAGGGCTGCCCCGACAGGTCCCAGTCGCGCAGGCACTCGTCGGTGCAGTAATCGCTCATCAGGCTGCCTGCCATTTCGGCAATGGCGCGCTGGTCTTCATTGAGTTCGAAATCCATGCTGCCCCCTACTCTGCCAGTGGCCGGAACAACGGCAACGCCAAGTCGTCGTCGAAGGTCTGGAACTCGACCTGCACTCGCTGACCGATGCGCAGGTCTTCACGTGCGACCCCAACCAGGCCGGCGATCAGGCGCACGCCTTCGTCCAACTCGATCAGACCGATCGGGTTGGGGTGGTCGAACGGCGCCACTTCGGGGTAGTGCATGACCACGAAGGAATACAGCTGCCCCTTGCCGCTGGCCGCCAGGGTGTCCCATTCGAAGCTGTGACAGGCGATACAGACCGGCGCTGGCGGGTGGCGCAAGGTCGCGCACTGGGTACAACGCTGGATCAGCAACTGGCCTTGCTTGCAGCCGTCCCAGAAGTACCGGGTGTCATCGCTGACCCCAGGCTTCGGCCGCTTGGCCAGCACCGGCTCCGGTTGGGCTGGCTTGTCGGGGGTGTGCGCCTGGGCTGGGCGGAACTTGAACACCCGGAACAGCAGTTCGCCGACTTTCTCGTCACCGCTGGCCTGTTGTGCGTAGTAGTCCATGATCAAGGTGACAAAAAAACCGGTGCCCAGGCCGGTGGTTTTCTCATCGCCGACCGATTCCAGGCGCGTGGTGTAGTAGAGCTTCTCGCCCAGGCGCAGGTTGCGCTCGAAGGTCAGCTCGGAGTTCACCGCCACCACCGAGGGGTAGCCATAACGCTCGATCAGGCCGAGCACCTCGTAAGGGTTTTCGGCAGTCGACCCTGGGGCATAGTTGTTGATATGGAAGCCTTCCATGCACCAGATCTGCAGCATGGGCGGCGGTGCGACAATGCCGTCGTTGCAGCTGTTGGCTGCAGCCACAGGGTCGGTGTAGAGCGGGTTGTCCAGGCCGATGACTTCGCACCACTGGCGAATCATCGGCGCGTTGACCTCGTCCCAGGCATTGACACGCCCGTATTGGCGGCCGATCAGGGCGCGCACTTCGGATAGCAATTGTGGATCAGCCAAGTTCGTCTCCTGCGTGTTCTAAGCGGCGCCCACGACTGCAACGCCGACGTGGGTCGATCAGTGCGGCGCGACCTGCGCCACGCCGAGATAAGCCGGGCGCTCGCCGCCCCCGTGCAGCAACAGGTTGCAACCGCTGGCGTAACCGGCCAGGGGGGATGCGATGTACAAGCAGGCGTTGCCGATATCTTCGGGCGAGGCCATGCGCCCCGCCGGGATGCCGGCACTGACCGCCGCGATACCGGCATCGTCGCCGTAATGCAGGTGGGCAAGCTCGGTGCGTACCAGGCCCGGGCTGACCGCCACCACGCGCACCTTGGGTGCCCATTCCGCAGCCAGCGACTGCACCAAGGCCAATACACCGGCCTTGGCGGCACCGTAGGCGGCCGTGCCTGGGGAGGCGCGCAAGCCGCTGATGCTGCCGATGAAGACGATGCAGCCGCCGTCGGCCTGCGCCTGCATCAACAAGTTGGCCTGCTGGGCAACGTTCAACGGGGCAATCAGGTTGAGGCGGATCACCCCCTCATGAAACCGTGGCGAGGCACTGGCGGCCTCTGCCGACGGGCTGCCGCCGGCGTTGTTGATCAGCACATCCAGGCGCCCGTAGTCCTTGCGCAGGGTGTCGAACAGGCCTTGCAGCGCGGCCAGGTCGCGCACGTCGGCGGCGATGAAATCGGCCTGGGCGTGCCCCACGCGGGGCAATTGCTCGGGCGCTGTGCGGCCACACACGACCACCTTGGCGCCGGCCGCCAGAAAGCTGCGGGCAATGCCTGCGCCGATGCCTTTGGTACCCCCGGTGACCAACACCACCTTGCCTGTGTAATCCAGCCCCGCGTGACTGCTCATGGCGCATTCCTCAGCCTGTATTGAGCTTCACTCTAAGGGCAATGTGCGCCGCCCTCGTCGTCTGAACGGACGATGAAAACCGGGGGCGTGATCGCAACAATCCGCGCAACGGCGCCCGCCCGCTGGCGCCTTCTGCCTGAGGTTGACCATGTCTGACTCACTGAACGCGCCGGTACTGCTGGAGTACCCGGCCCAAGGCGTCGCCCTGGTGCGGCTCAACCGCCCGCACGCCACCAATGCCCTGAGCCTGGCGTTGCAGGCATTGCTGTCGCAGTACTTCAGCGAGCTGGCCAACAACAGCGAGGTGCGCTGCATCGTGTTGACCGGCGGCGACACGGTGTTCGCCGCCGGTGGCGACATCAACAGCCTGGCGGGGGTGGGGCCGATCGACATCTACCAGCGCCATACCGAGCGCGTCTGGGCACCGATCCAGCATTGCCCGAAGCCTGTGATTGCAGCGGTGTGTGGTTATGCCTACGGCGGTGGCTGCGAGCTGGCGATGCTGGCCGACATCATCGTTGCCGGGCGCAGTGCGCGGTTTTGTCAGCCCGAGATTCGCATCGGCATCATGCCCGGCATCGGCGGTACCCAGCGCCTGGTGCGCGCGGTGGGCAAGGTCAAGGCCATGCGCATGGCGCTGACCGGGCAGCCGATCACAGCCGAAGAGGCCTGGGTGGCAGGGCTGGTCAGCGAGGTGGTGGAGGATGACCAGGTGCTGGCGCAGGCGCTGAAGCTGGCCGAGGTGATCGCCGCGATGCCACCCTTGGCGGCCGAGCAGATAAAAGAAGTGATTCTGGCCGGGATGGACGCGCCGCTGGAAGCCGGCCTTGCCCTGGAGCGCAAGGCCAATGCCCTGCTGTTTGCCTCGCGCGACCAGCAAGAAGGCATGCGGGCGTTCATCGAGAAACGCCCGGCACGTTTCGAAGGGCGTTGAAGCCCACGGCAAGGGCGGCGCAACGCCGCCCTTGCCGTTTCAGGCACCCACTGCGTCGCGCAGCTCACCCTTGACCACTTTGTTCGATGCATTGACCGGCAATGCCTGGAAGAAGCGCACATGCCGCGGCACTTTGTAGTTGGCCATGCGCTCCCGCGCCCAGGCGATGAGTGACGGCGCGTCCAGCTGCTGGCCCTGGCGCAGCACCACACAGGCGCAGCCCACCTCCCCCATGCGCTCATCTGCCACGCCGATGACCGCCACCTGGGCAATGGCCGGGTGTTCGATCAGGCCAGCCTCGATCTCTGCCGGGTAACAGTTGAAGCCCCCGACGATGAACATGTCCTTGAGCCGGTCGGTGATCTTCAGGTTGCCATTGGCGTCGAGGTGGCCGATATCACCGGTGTGCAGCCAGCCGTCAGCGTCGATGGCCTGCGCGGTGGCCTCGGGGTCGTTGAAGTAGCCGCGCATCACATGGAAGCCGCGCAGGCAGATCTCCCCCGATTCGCCGGCGGACACCGGTTCGTTGCGCCCCGAGCGGATGCTCACTTGGGTGTCCTCGATCGCCCGGCCGCTGGTGCCCGCGATCACTTCTGCCGGGTCATCAGGGTTGCAGATGGTGGCCAACCCGCCGCATTCGGTCAGGCCGTAGGCAGTGGTCACCACGGCCACGCCGAGCTCATGGCGCATGCGCTCGATCAGCACCGGCGGTATGGTCGACGAGCCGGTGACGGCAATGCGCAGGCTCGACAGGTCGGTCTGGGCCAGGCGCGGGTGCGCCAGCATCGACAGGTACAGAGTCGGTGGCCCGGGCAGTACGCTGATGCGCTCGGCGGCAATGCGCTGAAACACCGCTTCGGCATCGAACACGGCATGCGGCAGGATGGTGGCGCCGGCCAGCAGGCAGGTCAGCCAGCCGGCCTTGTAGCCAAAAGCATGGAAAAACGGGTTGATGATCAGGTAGCGGTCGCCTGGCTGCAGGCCGATGACCTTCACGTACTGGTGAAAGGCGCGCAGGGTTTGCCCATGGGCGCTCATCACGCCCTTGGGTTTGCCGGTGGTGCCGGAGGTGAACAACAGGTCGGACAAGTCCCGTGGGCCGACCCCCGCCGCACGCTGGCGCGCCTGCAAGTCACTGACCGCAGCGCCTTTGGCAATGAACGCCGGCCAGTCCAGGTCTACGCCCGCACAGGCCTGCGCTGCCCCCAGCAACACCCGCTGCTGCAGGCTCACGGGGCACAGTGGCTGCAGCATTGCCGGGTAGTCCACACCCAGAAACTGCCCTTGCATCAGCAACACACGGGCCTCGCTGCGCAGCAGGATGTCGGCCGCCTCGGCGCCTTTCATACGCGTGTTGATCGGGACCAGCACCGCGCCGGCGCAATGCACGCCAAGCGCGGCGATCACCCAGTCGCGGCAGTTGGGCGCCCAGATGGCCACGCGGTCGCCCGCTTCGATGCCCAGGGCCATCAAGCTGCGGCACACCTGCAGGGCCAGCGCGGGCAGGTCACGGTAATCGGTAACAACACCCTGCTCCTCGATCGCCGCCCGGCCGGCGTAACGCTCGGCACTGGCGAACATCAGAGCGGGGATCGATAGGGGCAACGGGTCCCAGGTATTCAGGGTGCCTGGGGAAACGGAACATGCTGTCATGGTCACGGACTCGGCAGTCGGGTTATTCGGGGAAGAGCACGCGCAGATGCTCACTGCGGGCCAGCGACTGGCACGCCAGCGTCCAGCCCTGGTCAATTTCGTGGGGTTCCAGCGCGTCGTTGCGCAGCATCTCGACGGCGCCGCTTTCAACGGTGCACATGCAGGTGGCGCAAGCGCCGACCAGGCACGAACTGGGCGGCCTCAGGCCCGCACGGCGCATGGCATCGAGCAAGGTCTCGCCCTCGGCGCACGGCACCTCGAACTCCTCACCGTCCAGGCGTACCGAAAGCAGGCTGGTGGGGTGCGCGGTGTCGACGACGACAGGCACGGCAACCGCCCCCTCTTCGGGCAACGAGACAAAACGCTCCACATGCACCTTGGCCGCCGGCATACCGAGGGCCTGCAATGCGCTGACCGTCGCATCCATGAACGGCCCGGGCCCACAGATAAAGGCTTCGGCATGGGCAAACGGGCGTGCCAGCTCGGCCAGCTGGCTGGCCGACGGTATGCCTTGCACCGAGTCCAGCCAGTGGATCACCTGCAAGCGCTGCGGGTGGGCGCACGCCAGCAGCTTGAGCTGTTCGCGAAAGATCACCGAGGCTTCATCGCGGTTGGCATAAACCAGCAAGATCCGCCCGCTACCGGCCAACAACGCCGAGCGCAGGATCGACAGCATCGGCGTTACCCCGCTGCCGGCACCGAACAGCAGCAGGTCGGTGTCCAGCTGCGGCGGCACGAAGACACCGGCCGGGGCCAGCACCTGCAGGCTATCGCCGGCTTGCACGGCATCGCACAGCCAGTTCGAGGCGCGCCCGTCGCGAACCCGCTTGATGGTCACCCGCAGCGGCTCATCAAGCAGTGGGGTGCTGGACAGCGAGTAGCAGCGCGGTAACCAGCCGTCACCGCAGGGCACACGCAAGGTCAGAAATTGCCCAGGCCGGTAGCGAAAATGCGCGGCTTGCGCTTCAGGGAGTTCGAACTCCAGCGAACGGCTGTCAGCGGTTTCTTCAATTACGCGCGTGACGCGCAGGGTCAGGTAATTCAGGCTCATATCAGCGGCTCACGGCTGTGGACTGCGCTGCGCGCCACGGCAGCGGCCGCCGCCTGCCCCGCACGCCGTCCGGAAAACACACAATCGGCCAGCGACAAGCCGCTGACGTACAAATGCGAAGGGATACCGATTGCCGTACGGCCCGCCGCGAACAGGCCTGCGATGGCCTGCCCTTGCCCATCAAGCACGGCGCCGTTGTGCTCATCGACCTTGAGGCCGCCGAGGGTCAGCGCGCCCAGCGGAAACAGCGGGTTGCCCACCGAGATGTCGCAGGCATAGAACGGCCCCTGGTCGAGCACTTGCCGGCTTTGCGCAGACTTGCCGAAAGGGTCGCTGGCATCGCCGCGGGCTGCGGCGTTGTAGGCCTGCAGTGCATTGCGCAGTTCATCGCTGCGCATGCCGGTGGCCTGCGCCAGTTGCTCGATGCTCTGGCCCTTGCGCGCCTGCAACAGCATCAGCACCAGTGCTGGCAAGCTCTGGAACCACCAGTAACCGGAGAACAGCGCTTGCTTGATGGACTGCTTGCGCAAGCGGGCGTCGAGCACCAGCCATGCCTTGCCCCCCTGCTCTTCGCACAGCGGCTGGCCCAGGGTGGCGCCGTAGACCTCTTCGTTGACGAAGCGCCGGCCCAGGGTGTTGACCACGATGCCCTTGGGCCAGCACAGCGGCGGGTTGATGAAGCGCCAGGCAGAAACCCGCGCCAGGCGATCGGCCACGGCACCGACACTTAGCCCAAGGCGCAAGCCACTGCCGTCGCAGCCGGTGGCACCTACCTTGAAGTTGCGACGAAACTTCGGCGCATGCTGGCTGATCAGTTCGCGGTTGAAAATGAACCCACCGGTGCTCAACACCACGCCCCGCCTGGCCCGCACCAGCCGTGGCCTGGCAAAGGTGCGCTCGAGGTGGTGCAGGCGCTTGCGCAACGTGTCGCAGTAGCGCGGTGCGAAGTTTTGCAGACGCTCGGCACGTGCTGCCCATTTGCCGTGCAGCCGCGCCTCTTCGCTGCCAGCAGGCAGGCACCAGAGCTCCGCGCCCAGCACACAGCCGCTGCCATCGACCACCAGGCGCCGGGCCGCAGCCTGCACCTGGGCGCGCACACCCTCGCGCAAACATGCAGCCTTCAGGTGCGAATACAGCACCGCGCCGCACTGCCCCTTGCCCACGGTACGGTGGCCACGCGGGGCGGGTGGCAAATCACCGCAGTGCGAAGGCACCGTCTCATTACCGGAGTAATACAGAAAACAGCCATCGGGTGGGTACGAAGTCTTGCCACCGGGCGGCATGCGGTGGTCGTAAGGCGCACCCTGGTGCTCCAGCCACGCCAGGTTGCTGGCGCTGTCCTGGCAAAAGCGCTGCAAGGTGGCGTCCGCCACCACGCCCTGGGTCTCGTGCTTGAGGTAGGCGAACATCGCCTCGGGCGTGTCGTCAAAACCCGCAGCACGCTGCTGGCGAGTGCCACCGCCGGCATAGACTACACCGCCACTCCTGGCGCTGGCGCCGCCGCCGGTGAAGCGGTCGGCGACCAGTACATCAGCGCCCTGGGCGCGCGCTTCAAGGGCTGCGCAGGCACCCGCAGCGCCCCAGCCAATCACCAGCACATCACAGTGCTCATCCCAGCGCAGTGCCTCGGCATCGGCCACCTGCAGTGCGGGTTGGATATCGGTACAGGTTGATTTGTCAGCAGCAGACATGGCGAATCCTCACGCATGGGCGGCAATGTGCCTGGCCGCGATGTAACCGAAGGTCATGGCCGGGCCGAGCGTGCCGCCGGCGCCGGGGTAGCTGGTGCCCATGACCGACGCCGAGCAGTTGCCAATGGCATACAACCCCGGGATCGCTACGCCGTCCTGGCAAACCACCTGGGCATGCTCGTTGGTCAACAACCCACCCTTGGTGCCGATATCGCCGGCGTCCAGGCGCATGGCGTAATACGGGCCCTTGCTCAGCGGTGCCAGGCACGGGTTGGGTTTGACGTTGCTGTCGCCGTAATAACGGTCGAAGACGTTGCCGCCACGGCCGAATTCGAGGTCGACACCGCTTTGCGCGTAAGCATTCATGCGCGCCACGGTCTGTTGTAGCCCCGCTGCATCGACGCCGATCTGCCCGGCCAATGCCGCCAGGCTGTCCGCTTTGAAATACAAGCTATTGAGCCACTCCTTGCGCAAGCGACTGTCGGGCATCACCTGGGCCGGCATCAACGGGCCCATGGCGTAGTTGAAGCGAAAGTGCCCATCGAAAATGACCCAGGCCGGAATGCTCTTGCCGCCGCCCTGGTTGTCGCGGTACATGGCATCGACAAACTCCAGGTACGGCGCGGCCTCGTTGACAAAACGCAGGCCCCGCCCGTTGACCACGATGGCGCCGGGGAAGGCGCGCTCGGCAAACACCCCGCGTGGTTTGTCTTCGCCGGGTACCGCAATGGTCGGTGCCCACCAGGCCCAGTCCATCAAGGCGGTGGCCGCCCCCAGCGCCTGGCCGGCCTGCAAGGCCGCACCGGTGTTGTTGCCCGGTGGCGTGGCGCTCCAGTCGCGTTGGGTGGGTTGCGGCAGGTACTGCTCGCGCAGCGCCTGGTTCTGCTCGAAGCCGCCCGAACCGAAGATCACGGCATGCCGGGCATGCAGATCAAGGGCTTGGCCGTCACGGCGTACCTGCACACCGCTGACGCGGCCGTTTTCGGTCAACAGCGCTTCAAAGTCGGTGTTCAGCCACAGCGGTACCTGGCGGTCCATCAATGAACGGCGCAGCGAAGCGACCAACGCGCTGCCCAATGCCGCACGGCGGTCACGGCGGCCCTTGCGCCGCCACTTGAAGTCCAGCTTGTAACGCAGCATCAGCCCCACGATCAGCAAGCGCCAACCGAATGAGCGCGACATGACTTTATGGGCATGCCGGGCCGTCCAGGCCACCCGGCCCATGAGCAAGGTCGAAGGCGATGGCTTGCGCAGGTTTTCCAGCTCGTCGCCGAGCAGGCTGGTGTCGAACAGCTGCGGGTCTAGGGTGCGGCCGCCTTGCAGTGCGCCGGGCAGTTGCGGGTAGTAATCCGGGTACTTCTCGGCAACGGCGTAGCGCACATGGCTGCTCTGCTCCAGGGCATGGATCATCTGCGGCGCATGTTCAAGGTAGGCGCGCAAGCGCTTCTCGTCGCCGTGTTCACCCGTGGCGGCCTTGAGGTAGCGCAGCGCCAGGTCGACACTGTCGCGGCCGCCCTTGGCAGCAAAGTAGTGGTTGTTGGGGATCCAGATACCGCCGCCGGAAATCGCCGACGTGCCACCAAACTTGTCGCTTTTTTCGACGACCAGTACCGAGAGGCCCTGGTCGGCCGCAAACAGGGCCGACGTCATCGCACCGGCGCCGGAGCCAACGACGATCACGTCATAGTGGGAAGCAGGCTGAGCGTTAGCGTTCATTGTTGTTATGCCTTGGCTGTGTGATCGGATAATCCCGGCGCTGCGGCCAGGGGGCTGCGGGCACGGCTCACACGTAGGGGTCAGGGTTGGGCAGGCCCAGTTGCACCGCCCCCAGGCTGCGGCTGAAGGCCATGTAGTTGTTGGCAATGTGCCCGCGCGCCTGGTGCAGGTCGCGGAACAGCCTGGCCACCGGGTTGGTGTTGTACAGCCCGGACGCGGCCATGCAGCGCAGCAGCTCGTTGACTTTTTCGGCACAGATATTGGTCACATAGGAGGACTGGTAGCGGTACAGCAGACGGGTTTCGACGTCCGGGTACTCGCCCGCCTCGGCCAGCGCCAGCAGGTGCGCGTAGTTGCGCTCCAGCACCAGGCGCAGGCCATCGACGATGATCGTCGCCTCGGCCACCGTGGTTTGCGCCACCGGGTCGTCGGCCGTGCGCATGCCATGCTTGCCAATGTGTGCGGCAGCGTTGGCACGGAACTCGTTGATGGCCCCTTGCAAGGCGCCGATGGCCGATGACGACACGGCACGGGTAAACACCTGGGCAAAGGGAATGGCGTAGATCGGGTTGGTGTTGACCAGGCGCCCCGGTGTCGCCTCGAGGGTGCAGTTGTTGGTGCGCTGCACCCGGTGCGCCGGCACGAAGGCGTCTTCGACCACGATGTCGTGGCTACCGGTACCGCGCAGGCCCAGGACGTCCCAGTTGTGTTCGATGCGGTAGGCACTGCGCGGGATCAGGAAGGTGCCGTGCTCGGCGGGCTGCTCGCCGCTTGCCGGCAATATGCCGCCGAGGAAGCACCATTGGCAGTGTTCACTGCCGCTGGAAAACCCCCAGCGGCCGCTGATGCGGTAACCGCCTTCAACCGGCTCGACCTTGGCCACAGGCATGTAGGTGGACGAGATCAATGTGGCCGAGTCCTGGCCCCATACCTCGCGCTGGGCCTCGACCGGGTAGCGCGCCAGTTGCCAGGGGTGCACACCGATCACCCCGTAGATCCAGGCCGTGGACATGCAGCCTTCGGCGAGGGTCATCTGGATCTCGAAGAAGGTGCGCAGGTCCACTTCGTAGCCACCGAATGACCGCGGCTGCAAGGCCCGCAGCAAACCGGCCTGCTGCAGCTCGAACATCGTCTCGTCAGGTACCCGGAACTCTCGGTCCGCCTGCGCCGTGCGGCTTTTCAGCGCGGGCACCATACGCCGGGCGCGTTCCAGCAGTTCGACTTCTTCGGGCGTTTTTACTCGCATGCTGTCCATCCGTTCGTTCTCCCAATCTCGTTGCGCGGTTGCGCGGGCGGTGATTGATGATCGAACGCAGCAAACGATTATTCATCGTCAAAGCGGACTAGAGCACAGGCCTGGGGCGCCTTCCGTGGCACCGTCTGGTTACACCGGGGCGCGGCGCGCAGCCCAGGGGCGGTCCTGTTCCAGTTGCGAAGCCAGGCGCAGCAGCACGTCCTCGCCACCGAGTCGTGCGGTGAACATCATGCCCACCGGCATGCCGCTGTCGCTCATGCCCAGCGGCAGGGAAATCGCCGGTTGGCCACTGACGTTGGCGAGCACGGTGAAGCCGGCACTGCCCATGGCTTTTTGCGCATAGCTTTCGTAGGGCTGATTCAGCGACAGCTCCCCCAGGGCCGGGGTAAGGCCGGAGGTGACGGGCGACAAGATCACATCGAACCGCTCGAACTGTTGCTCCATGGCCATGCTGATATCTTCGAACGATTGCCGTGCGCGTACCACGCCCTCGCCCGTGACTTTGCTGGCGCGCGCCAACACGCCAAAGGTGATCAGCTCCAGGTCTTGCTGGCCCAAGGCTCGGCCGAGCGCTTTCTCACGGTCATTGACCATGGCCAGCAAGGCATTGCCCATCGCCGCACCATGGGCGCCAAACAACTGCTGGGGCGCAATGGGCAAACGCAGTTCTTCAATCTCATGGCCCAGGTCGAGCAATTGCTTGACGGTTTGTTCGAGCACCTTGGCAACCGCAGGGTCCAGCGCGGCACCGGTCATGGACTCGCGTACCAGGCCCACCCGCAAGCGGCCCGGGTCGCGGCCGAGCTCTTGCACATAGGGCCGTTGCAGCGGTTGCGTCCAGTAGGGGCTGCCAAGCTCGTGCCCCTGCCCGGCGTCGAGGAACAAGGCCGTATCCCGTACGCTGCGCGACACCACGTTGGCGACGCTGGCACCGAACGAGGCTTCCAGGCGCATCGGCCCGCTGGGTGTGCGGTAACGCGTCGGCTTTAACCCCACCACACCGCAATAGGACGCGGGAATACGGATCGAGCCACCGCCGTCGGTGGCATGGGCGACCGGAACAATGCCAGCGGCCACTGCGACACTGGAGCCACCGGACGAGCCGCCGGCACTCATTGCCAGGTTCCAAGGGTTGCGCGTTTGCCCCCAGAGCAGCGACTCGGTGGTGGTGGTCAGGCCAAACTCGGGGCTGGTGGTCTTGCCGAACGGCACCGCGCCGGCCGCTTCATAGCGGCTGATCAAGGTGCTGGTGACACTGGCCGGCGGCGCATCCTTGAACAAGCGGCTGCCGTTACTGGTGCGGGTGCCCTGCAGGAAGGTGTTGAGGTCCTTGAGCAGAATCGGCACCCCTGCCAGCGCGCCCTGGCTCAGGGTGCCCGCCTGGCGCCTGGCGGCAAGCAGCGCCTTGGCGTAATCATCGTGGCGCATATTGACCGCGTTGAGCTTCGGGTTGACCTGCTCGCAGCGCGCAATGGCCGCCGCCAGCAGGTCTTCGGCGCTGAACTGGCCGGCCTGCAGGCCCTTGACCATGTCCCAGGCGTCCAGGCCAAGGTAATCGCTGGCCGACAGGCCCGCCGCCCGAGCATCGGCAAAACGCCCCAGCAGCCCTACCCCCACGGCCACGGCACCGGCCTTGAGGACCTGGCGCCGCGGCCACACCTGCACGGCCCCCTCAGCTGCCAAGCCTGCACTGTCGCCGAGGGGCAAAGAGTTCTTTTCCATGTACTGAATTCCGCTTTTTTGTTGTGATTGTCATGTGGTCAGTGCACCTGCGGGCACAACCGCGCTCAGTCCGGTGTGATCTGCGCCACCATGGCTGCCAGAAAGTGTTCGCTGTACGGCGGCAACAAGCCCCATTCGCGGCGTGGGTCGTGCTCGGGCGCCTTGAGCACCGTGCGCATGTGGCTGAATTCGAGAAAACCTTCACGGCCGTGGTAATGGCCCATGCCAGAGGCGCCCACACCGCCGAACGGGGCGTCATGCAGGGCGGCATGCATCATGACGTCGTTGAGGGTGACACCGCCCGACAGGCTGTGCGACAGCACGTGCTGCTGCTCTTGCGGGTCAGTGCCGAAGTAGTACAGGGCCAGCGGCCGCGGCCCGGCGTTGATCCGGGCCAGCACGGGGTCGACCTCGTCATACGGCAGTATCACCATCGCCGGGCCAAAGATCTCTTCACGCAAGATCAGGCTGTCGGCAGGTGGGTCGATCACCAGTTGCAGCGGACGGCGTCGGTTGCCCGCATCGGCCGCTAGCGCGTAGGGCAGGCTCACCACGCGGGCACCGGCGCCCTGGGCCTGCTGGACCAGGTTTTCGACCCGCGCCAGGTGCCGGGCATTGACCACCGCGACCACATCCGGGTTGTCGCTGACCTCAGGAATCAGCTCGCGGTAGGTACTGGCAAACGCGTCGAGAAACCCTTCAAGCTGCTCACGCGGCACGTAGACCAGGTCCGGGTTGATGCACACCTGGCCACCGTTGGTGGTCTTGGACACGGCAATGCGGTACGCCGCCGTGGCCATATCGGCACTGCGCCCGACAATCACCGGCGACTTGCCGCCCAGCTCCAGGGTTACCGGCACCAGGTTGTCGGCGGCGTGGCGCATCACCGACTTGCCCACCTCGGTGCCGCCGGTGAACACAAGATGGTCGAAAGGCTGCGCGGTAAACGCCTTTGCCAGGTCTTCGCCACCGGTGACCACGGCCACTTCGAGCGGGTCGAACCAATCGCCTATCAGCTGGGCAATGAGCGCGGCGGTATGCGGTACCACCTCCGAAGGCTTGAGGATAGCCCGGTTGCCCGCCGCCAGGGCCGAGGCCAAGGGGCTCAGCAAGGTATACAGCGGGGCATTCCAGGTACCCAGGATGCCCACCGTGCCCTTGGGCTGATGCATCACCCAGGCCTCGGCGCCCAGTTGGTCGTACGGCGTGAAGACTTGCCGAGGCTGATCCTGCATCCAGCCCTCCAGGTGATCGCGCGCATGCTTGAGCGACCCCAGCGAACCCAACACATCGTTCATCAGTGAAAAGCCCTGGGGGCGGCCGCCAAAATCGGCATCCATGGCCTCGGCCAACGCCATGTGGTGCGCAACCAGCATGTCGATCACGCGCTGGATACGGGCCCGGCGCGCCTGCGCGCTAACGGCCCCTGCTGCGGCAAACGCAGCCTTTTGCTCTGACAACAGGGCCGACAGACCGTCGACGGATGAAATTGCACAACCCATTGGTGCCTCCTCAACTGTTCAAAGGCCAGCATGTGCGCGCTGTACCCACCATGGCCGCCCACCTCGACGCCCTCACCGCAAACTAGCCCCAGACCTGCGCCGGGCGCCTCGTCCATGTGGACGAGTAGGCCGCAAACGTTAGTCCATTGAGACGATGTAAAGCCCCGTAACGCTGGGAATACTGCAAACACGCACAACCACTCCATGAGGCCCATCATGGCAACGCCTGCCTGTTTCGACCCCCAAGCGTTTCGCGCCGCGCTCGGCACCTTTACCACAGGGGTGACCATCATCACCACTCAGGCTGAAGACGGCACGCCGGTTGGCATCACCGCCAACAGCTTCAACTCGGTTTCGCTCAACCCGCCGCTGGTGCTCTGGAGCCTGGCGAAGAATGCCAGAAGCCTGCCGGTGTTCAGCGGTGGCCGCCACTGGAACGTGCACGTGCTGTCCACCGAACAGGAATGCCTGTCCGGGCGCTTCGCGCGCCAGGGCGAAGACAAGTTCGCTGAAATCGAGCTGGACACCGGCATCAGTGCCGCGCCCTTGCTGCAGGACTGCACCGCGCGCTTTCAATGCCGCACCGCCTTCCAATACGAAGGTGGCGACCATGTGATCTTTGTCGGTGAAGTACTGGCCTTCGACCACAGCGACCGCGCGCCGCTGGCCTTCCAGAGTGGCCAGTACGCCCTGGCGATGCGCAAGCCGCGCAGCGAACTGCGCCTGGCCACCACCCCACCGCCGCCTGAATGCAGTTACACCGAAGACCTGCTTGGCTACCTGCTCGGCCGCTCGCACTACCAGATGCTGTATGCCTTGCGCCGGCTGTTGAAAAACCAACAGCTCGACGAGCACGCGTTCTTCATCCTTTCGACGCTGTGCATCCGCGACAACCTGAGCCTTGATGAAATCAACGCGTTCGTCGGCTACACCGGCCACGTGGTCAGCGCGTCGAGCATGCGCTTTCTCGAACGGCAGAACCTGGTGGCCAGGGAAATCGACGACAACCAGGTGCGCTATGTGCTGACCGCCGATGGCCGCGCCGCCTCACTGCAGGAAGTGGCACTGGCCAAGGCCGTCGAGCAGGACATCGCCGCGCGCCTGGGCGCCGGCGATGCCCAGGCACTCAAGGTGTTGCTCAAACGCCTGATCGCCACCTCGGACCCAGGCTTGCCGGACCTTTGGGCGCCACGTTGAGCCAGCCCCGGCAGCACCCCGACAGCCCCCTGCATTGAAAGGACAGCCATGAGCATTCTGCAACGTTTCAACCTCACCGGCAGTGTCGCCATTGTCACCGGCAGCGGCCGCGGCATCGGCCGTGCCATTGCCCTGGCCTACGCCGATGCCGGCGCCGATGTGGTCTGTAGCGCGCGGTCACTGGCCGATGTCGAAGCCGTCGCCGACGCCGTGCGCAGCCGAGGGCGCCGCGCCCTGGCGATCAGCTGCGATGTCACCGACAGCGAGCAGCGCATCGCCCTGGTCAGCCAGGCCCGCGAACAACTGGGGCGCGTCACCCACCTGGTCAACAACGCCGGCGGTGGCGGCCCGAACGACCCGCTGACGATGAGCCCCGAGGCCTTCGAGCAGGTGCTCAGCTTCAACGTCAGCGCCGCCTATGCGTTGTCCCAGCTGTGCGTGCCGCTGATGCGCGAAGCCGGCGGCGGCAACCTGATCAACATCACCTCGGTGGCAGCGCGCTATGCCCAGCGCCACTTCAGCGCCTATGGCACGGCCAAAGCGGCATTGACCCACCTGACACGGCTGCTGGCACAAGAGTTTGCTCCGCAGATCCGGGTCAATGCCATCGCCCCTGGGCCGATCCTCACCGACGCCTTGGCCGGCGTGATGCCGGCTGCCATGCGCAGCGCGATGGAAGCCAACACCCCGCTCAAGTGCCTGGGCCAGCCAGAGGACATTGCCGCAGCAGCCCTGTACCTGGCGTCGCCCGCCTCGGCCTGGGTCACCGGCAAGATCATCGATGTCGATGGCGGCGCCGACTCCAGCGTCTGGCCGGGCTGAGCCTCGTTGCCGCGGCTGGCGCAAGCAGGCTGGCCTTTCGTTCACTTGTCACAGAGCGACCTTTCCATGGATGCGCACCTGATTGAAGCCTTGGGCGACGAGTTGTTCAACGCCCTGCAAACACGCAAGAGCGTGGCACCGCTGACCCAGCGCCACGCCGACATCAGTCTGGACGATGCCTACCGCATCTCCCTGCGCCTGCTCGCCCGGCGTGAAGCCATGGGCGAGCGAGTGATCGGCAAGAAGATCGGCGTGACCAGCCGCGCCGTGCAGGAAATGCTCGACGTGCATCAACCGGACTTCGGCTTTCTCACGGACCGCATGCAGGTTGCCGGCGACAGCGACGTCAGCTTTGCCACCCACCGGTTGATCCAGCCCCGTGCCGAAGGCGAAATCGCCTTCGTGCTGGGCGACGACCTGAAAGGCGGCGAGGTCAGTGCAGACGATGTACTGGCGGCCACCGAGTGGGTGCTGCCGTGCTTCGAAATCGTCGACTCACGCATCGACAACTGGCAGATCCGCATTCAGGACACGGTGGCCGACAACGCCTCCTGCGGGGTATTCGCCCTGGCCCAGCAGCGCATCAACCCGCGCGAGCTGGACTTGGCCCAGGTTCAACTGCAGCTGTTCAAGAACGGCCACACCGCCGGCAGCGGCCTGGGCGCCGCCGTGCAAGGTCACCCTTGCAATGCCGTGGCGTGGCTGGCCAACACCCTGGGCAAGCTGGGCATCCCCTTTCGCAAGGGCGAAATCATCCTGTCCGGTGCCCTGGCACCCCTGGTGCCCGTCGCAGCGGGGGATTTCGTCAGCCTGTCATTGAGCGGCATGGGCGTGCTGCACCTGAATTTCGTGCCCTGACCCGCTCGCTTCAACTTCTTCTGATCGAGAACAATGCCATGCGCCAAAAGATCAAATGCGCCCTCATCGGGCCCGGCAATATCGGTACCGACCTGCTGTACAAGCTCAAACGCAGTGAAGTGCTGGAGCCGGTGTGGATGGTGGGCATCGATGCCAACTCCGAAGGCCTTGCCCGCGCCGCCGAACTGGGCCTGAAAACCACCAGCGACGGCGTCGACGGCTTGCTGGCACATGTCCTTGAAGACGGTATCCAGATCGCCTTCGACGCGACCTCCGCGTATGTGCACGCCGAAAACAGCCGCAAGCTCAATGCCCTGGGTGTGCTGATGATCGACCTGACACCCGCCGCCATCGGCCCTTACTGCGTACCGCCGGTCAACCTCGAACATAACCTTGGCCTGGACGTGATGAACGTGAACATGGTCACCTGCGGTGGCCAGGCGACCATTCCGCTGGTGGCTGCGGTATCCAGCGTGCAACCGGTGGCGTATGCCGAAATCATCGCGACGGCAGCGTCCAAGTCGGTCGGCCCCGGCACGCGCAAGAACATCGACGAGTTCACCCGCACCACCGCTGCGGCGGTCGAGCAGGTGGGCGGGGCGAAAAAGGGCAAGGCGATCATCATCGTCAACCCTGCCGAGCCGCCGCTGATCATGCGCGACACCGTGCATTGCCTGACCGAAGGCGAGCCCGACCAAGCCGCCATCAGCACCGCCATTGCGAACATGATCGAGCAGGTGCAGCGCTATGTGCCGGGGTACAAGCTGGTCAACGGGCCGGTGTTCGACGGCAACCGGGTGTCGATCTTCATGGAAGTCGAGGGCCTGGGCGACTACCTGCCCAAGTACGCCGGCAACCTCGACATCATGACCGCTGCCGCCGCGCGCACCGCCGAAATGTTTGCCGAAGCGATGCTCAAGGGCGAACTCGCGCTCCCCCGCCCTGCCCCCCACCCTGCCACCGTTTAAGGAGTGCGCCATGGACCTTCACGGCAAACGCATCACCGTACACGACATGTGCCTGCGCGACGGCATGCACCCCAAACGCCACCAGATCTCCCTGCAGCAGATGAAAGACATTGCCTGTGGGCTGGACGCCGCTGGTGTGCCGCTGATCGAAGTGACCCACGGCGATGGCCTGGGCGGCAGTTCGGTGAACTATGGCTTCCCTGCTCACACCGACGAACAGTACCTGTCGGCGGTCATTCCGTTGATGACACACGCCAAGGTCTCGGCCCTGCTGCTGCCCGGGATCGGCACGGTCGACCACCTGCGCATGGCGTTCGAGCTCGGTGTCAGCACCCTTCGGGTCGCCACCCACTGCACCGAAGCCGATGTTTCGCAGCAGCACATTGCCGCTGCGCGAACGCTGGGCATGGACACTGTCGGCTTCTTGATGATGGCCCATATGAACAGCCCGGAAGGCCTGGCCCAGCAGGGCAAGCTGATGGAAAGCTACGGCGCCAATTGCATCTACATCACCGACTCGGCCGGCTACCTGCTGCCCCACGATGTCAGCGCACGGGTGGCGGCGCTGCGCGCAGCGCTCGAACCCGGGACCGAAATCGGCTTCCATGGCCACCATAACCTGTCGATGGGGGTGTCCAACTCCATCGCCGCCATCGCTGCGGGTGCCACGCGCATCGATGCGGCCTGCGCCGGCCTGGGCGCCGGTGCCGGCAACACGCCGATGGAAGTGCTGGTTGCGGTGTGCGACCGCATGGGCATCGAGACCGGGGTCAGTGTCTTCGGCATCCAGGATGTGGCCGAAGACCTGGTGGTGCCGATCATGGACTTCCCCATCCGCAGCGACCGCGATGCCCTGACGATGGGTTATGCCGGCGTCTATGGCTCGTTCCTGCTGTTCGCCAAACGCGCCGAGCAGAAATACGGCGTGCCGGCACGGGAGATTCTTGTGGAAATGGGCCGCCGTGGCATGGTCGGCGGCCAGGAGGACATGATCGAAGACACCGCCCTGACCCTGGCCAGGCAACGCAAGGCACACGCCTGACCTCCCCTGTCGCCCGGGCGCAGCCTGGGCCTTCGCGCTCGGCACCTGCAGGAGTCACCCATGCGCACTACGCCTGTTTCGCCCCTTGGCTGGCGCAGCCATGGGCTGCTGTTGCTGCTGGCGATGATGTACGCCGACAACTTTGTCGGCCGGCAGATCATTGCCGTGATGATAGAGCCGATCAAACAGGAGTTCGCAGTCAGCGACACCGCCATGGGTCTGGTTTCAGGCCTGGCATTTGCGGCCGTGTATGTACTGCTGGGCCTGCCCGCCGGGCGGTTGGCCGACCACATGCCGCGGACCCGCCTGCTGGCCGCGTCCACGCTGTTGTGGGCGCTGGCGACCGTGGTCTGCGGCCTGGCCGGCAGCTTCGCGATGCTGGTGATCGCCCGCATGGCCGTGGCGGTCTGCGAGTCGCCCAGCACCTCTACCTCGATGTCGCTCATTGCCGACCTCTATCCACCCCACCGACGTTCGTTCGCCATCGCCTGCTACACCGCTGCGCCGACCTTTTCCACGATCATCGCCTTGTGCGTGGGCGCCTGGGTCGTGGATGAATACGGCTGGCGCAGCGCCTTTTTTGCGGTCGCCGTGCCCGCTTTTGTCATCAGCGCGCTGTGCGCCTTTGTCGTGCGCGACCCGGCACGCGGGCGTTTCGACCTCACGGTACAGGCCGCCCATCCCTTGCCGGGCCTGTGGGCCAGCGCCCGTGAACTGTGGGCGCAGCCGCCTTACCGCTGCCTGGTGCTGGCCTGCGGGCTCACCACCTTCAGCGCCTATGGCTATGCGATGTGGAACGCCAGTTTCCTGGTGCGCTCGCACGGTATGCCGCTGCAGTACGCCGGCATCCTCGCGGGGCTGGTGGGCGGCACCTGTGCCGGGCTCGGGGCCTTGTTCAGTGGCTGGCTGACCGACCACCTGGCCGTGAGGAGCCTGCGTTGGCACATTGGCGTACCGGTGATCGGCCATCTGCTGGGCAGCAGTGCGCTGATCATCTACCTGCTGTGGCCCCGCGATATGCTGATGCAGGTGGGTAGCATTCCGGTACCCAGCGCGATGCTCTGGTGCGCACTGACCAGCTTCTTCTCGGTGTGGTGGGTGGGCCCTTCGTTCTCACTGCTGACGCAAATGGTACCGGCCTCGCGCCGGGCAACGGCGGTAGCGTTGCAAACCATTGTCTCGACCTTGTGTGGTGTCGGTATCGGCCCGCTGGCCACAGGGTTGCTCAGCGATGCCCTGATGCCGGTGTTTGCCGAGGAATCGCTGCGTTACGCCTTGCTGCTGGTCAGTTGCACGATCGTCATACCGCTGGCGTTGCTGTGGCGTACCCACCAGCACCTGAACGGCCACGTCCGGGGGGCCAGCTATGCCTAAGCAAGGCAACTTGGCGGCGGATGCCGAATGCGCACGGTTCATCATTGACGCGGCCACCGAACTGCTTGCCGAGGTGGGTTACGGCGCCATGTCCATGCGCCAGTTGGCAAGCCGCGCCGGCTTGCTGCCGGGCAGCCTCTACCACCATGTGGCGAGCAAGCAGGACTTGTTGTCGTGGGTACTCATGGACCTGCTCGAAACACGCGACAGCGCCTGGCGCGCGTTCCAAAAGCGTCGTGGCGTACTGGGTGAATTGCACAGTTTCATACGCTTCGTTCTGGCTTGGCAGGCCGCGCACCCGCTGCACGTCAAGGTGCTGGAGCGCGAACAGCATCACCTGGAACCGCACCTGCAGCAGTGGCTGGCACGCCGCCCGGATAACCTGCGGCTGCAGTTGCAGGCCCTGGTGCACAAAGGCCTAAAGCAAGGGATTTTTGCAGGTATCGAAGCCGAGTCGGCCGCGCTGGCGATCATGGCCCTGGTGGGCACCGCCGACGCGCTGCGCCACACATCGCCGGCGTGGACAGCCTCACGCCTGGAAGCGCACTTCGTACACATGACCCAGCGCCTGCTCCACGTACAGCCCCAGCCGCCCCTCTAGCAGTTGTTCACAGCGTTGAAACTTTCCCAGCGCAAGCCCAGTCCAGACCCCTATCGACCACAGCACGGGAGCAGACAATGACGGGCACGGTAGGCGACTTTCTGGTGGAGCGTTTGTATCAATGGGGGGTGCGGCGCATCTTCGGCTACCCCGGCGACGGCATCAACGGCGTGTTCGGCGCGCTGAGCCGGGCCAACGGCAAGATCCAGTTCATCCAGGCGCGCCACGAGGAGATGGCCGCGTTCATGGCCAGTGCCCACGCCAAGTTCACCGGCGAACTGGGCGTGTGCATTGCCACTTCAGGCCCCGGCGCATCGCATTTGCTCACGGGCCTGTACGACGCGCGCATGGACCACATGCCGGTGCTGGCCATCGTCGGCCAACAGGCACGGGCGGCACTGGGTGGGCACTATCAGCAGGAGCTGGACCTGCTGTCGATGTTCAAGGACGTGGCCGGTGCATTCGTCCAGCAGGCCTCCACACCTTCGCAGGTACGCCACCTGCTCGACCGCGCCGTGCGCACTGCCGTCGGCGAGCGGCGGGTGACGGCGGTGATTCTGCCCAATGACCTGCAGGACCTGCCCTACCACGAACCGCCACGTGCCCACGGCACCGTGCATTCGGGCATCGGCTACAGCAAACCCAAGGTGGTGCCCTATGACAGCGACCTGCAACGCGCCGCCGACGTGCTCGACGCCGGGCGCAAGGTCGCCATCCTGGTGGGCGCCGGGGCCTTGCAGGCAACCGATGAAATCATCGCCATCGCAGACACGTTGGGCGCTGGGGTGGCCAAGGCGCTGCTGGGCAAGGCTGCAGTAGCCGATGACCTGCCCTGGGTGACCGGCGCCATCGGCTTGCTGGGGACCGAGCCCAGTTACCAGATGATGAACGAATGCGACACCCTGCTGATGGTCGGTTCGGGGTTCCCCTATGCCGAGTTCCTGCCCAAGGAGGGCCAGGCCCGTGGCGTGCAGATCGACCTGCAACCCGACATGCTGAGCCTGCGCTACCCCATGGAGGTCAACCTGGTCGGTGACGCTGGCGAGACCTTGCGTGCATTGCTGCCCCTGCTGCAACACAAGACCGACCGGCGCTGGCGCAAGAAGGTCGAGGGCTGGCGCGCACGCTGGGACAACACCCTGGCCAAACGTGCCATGGTCCATGCCGAGCCGATCAACCCGCAGCGCGTGGTGTACGAGCTGTCCCCGCGCCTGCCAGACGACAGCATCGTGACCAGCGATTCCGGCTCTTGCGCCAACTGGTATGCGCGCGACCTGCAGATTCGCCAAGGCATGCAGTGTTCATTGTCCGGCGGCCTGGCCTGCATGGGCGCCGCCGTGCCCTATGCCATTGCCGCGAAATTCGCCCATCCGCAGCGCCCGGTGGTGGCCCTGGTCGGCGATGGCGCGATGCAGATGAACAACCTGGCCGAGCTGATCACCGTGGCCAAGTACTGGCAGCAGTGGGAGAACCCGCAATGGATCTGTGCGGTGTTCAACAACGAGGACCTCAACCAGGTCACCTGGGAACAGCGGGTCATGGAAGGCGACCCCAAGTTCGAAGCGTCGCAGTCGATTCCCGACGTGCCCTACCACCTGTTCGCGATCTCCATCGGCCTGCAGGGCATTTTCGTCGACCGTGAAGAAGACATCGCAGCCGCCTGGGAACGCGCACTGAACGCCGATCGCCCGGTGCTGATCGAGTTCAAGACCGACCCCAACGTGCCGCCCCTGCCGCCGCATATCAAGCTGGAACAGGCGAAGAAATTCGCCAGTACCTTGCTCAAGGGCGACCCTGACCAGGCCGGGGTCATCGTGCAGACGGCCAAGCAGGTGCTCAGTTCGGTGCTACCGGGGAAGAAGTGACGGCAGCTGGGCAGAAACGCTGAACGTTTGCCCGCCAGGGTCAGTCGCACACCGTAGACGCAGTCGACTGTGCGACCCCCAACCGTGAGGACACCCAATGAGCGCAAACTCCCCCCAGAGTGGCGAAGCACATCCCCTCCGCCTGACGATCAACGGCCAGGCCAGGTCGCTGCAGGTTCACCCCTGGACGACACTGCTCGACCTGCTGCGCGAGCAACTGGATCTGATCGGCACCAAGAAAGGCTGTGACCATGGCCAATGCGGTGCCTGCACGGTGTTACGGGACGGCAAACGCGTCAACGCCTGCCTGACCCTGGCCGTCATGTGTGACGGCGCTGACCTGGTCACCATCGAAGGCCTGGCCGAAGGTGACAAACTGCACCCCCTACAGCGCGCATTCATTACCCATGATGCCTTCCAGTGCGGTTACTGCACCCCAGGCCAGATCTGCTCCGCCGTTGGCCTGGCAGAAGAAGGGCGCGCCTGCACGCGCGAAGCCATTCGCGAGCAGATGAGCGGCAACCTCTGCCGCTGCGGGGCCTACAGCAACATCATCGCGGCGGTGGAAGAAGCACTGCCGCTGATGCGCGCCAAGGCCAACCTGCAGGGAGGGCCGCGCGCATGACGCCGTTCAGCTACCACAAGCCGGCATCGGTCGGCGAAGCCGTCGGCCTGGCCGACGTGTCCTCACGTTTCATCGCCGGTGGCACCAACCTCGTCGACCTGATGAAAGAAAACGTGGTGCGCCCCGAGCGCCTGATCGACATAACAGGCCTCGGGTTGAACGGTATCCAGCCCACCGCGAACGGTGGCGTGCTGATCGGCGCACTGGTCAGCAATGCCGAGCTGGCCTGGGCCTCTGTGATCGAACAGCACTATCCCCTGCTGGCCGAGGCCATTCTGGCAGGCGCCTCGCCGCAGTTGCGGAACATGGCCAGTACCGGCGGCAACCTGTTGCAACGCACCCGCTGTTACTACTTTTATGACACCGGCACACCCTGCAACAAGCGCGCGCCAGGCAGCGGCTGCCCGGCGCGCACAGGCCTGAACCGCATCCACGCCATCCTCGGTGCCAGCGATGCCTGCG
The DNA here is from genome assembly GCF_014269165.1 of Pseudomonas sp. SWRI68. Lineage (NCBI taxonomy): Bacteria > Pseudomonadati > Pseudomonadota > Gammaproteobacteria > Pseudomonadales > Pseudomonadaceae > Pseudomonas > Pseudomonas sp. SWRI68. The sequence goes on from NZ_JABWRU010000010.1 coordinate 177,932, forward strand.
TTGCGACACACCCTTCGGACATGTGTGTGGCGCTGGCAGCGCTCGAGGCCGTGGTCCATGTTCAGGGCCGGGCCGGCAAACGCCAGATACCCTTCGCCGACTTTCACCGCCTGCCCGGGGACGCACCGGAGCGCGACAATCAGCTGGCCGCCGATGAGCTGATAACCGCCCTCGAACTGCCGCCCCCCACGTTCGAAGACCACTACCGCTATTTGAAGATCCGCGATCGGGCGTCTTATGCGTTTGCACTGGTATCGGTTGCCGCCGGGTTGAACCTCAATGGCGGCGTGATCCAGGACGCACGCCTGGCGCTGGGTGGCGTGGCCCACAAGCCCTGGCGAGACCCGGCTGTCGAACGCACGTTGATCGGCCAGGCGCCCACGCAGGCGCTGTTCACCCAAGCGGCCGACGCCCTGCTGCAGGGGGCAGAACCCTTGGCCCACAACGGCTTCAAGGTGCCCCTCGCGCAACGTACCATCGTGCGCGCATTAAGCGATGCGGCGCTCGGGGCAAAAGCCAGGGGGGCAACTTCATGAACATCAAAACAGCGGTAGTGGGCACGGCCATGGACCGTGTCGACGGTGTGGCGAAAGTCACCGGGCAGGCGCGCTATGCGGGCGAGTACCCACAGGCCGGGTTGCTGCATGGCAGCGTGGTGTCCAGCACGATCGCCCGTGGGCGGGTGCTGAGCATCGACACTGCCCAGGCACTGAGCGTGCCGGGGGTAATCGCCGTGCTGGACCATGCCCATCGCCCTCGCGTTTCCAGCTACGACGACGATTACAGTGACGCCGACTCGGCCGAGGGCACGCCCTTTCGGCCGTTGTTCAACGATCGCGTGCTGTACAGCGGCCAGCCCCTGGCGCTGGTGGTCGCGCAAAGCCTGGAGCTGGCAAGGTATGCAGGCTCGCTGGTGAAGGTCGAGTACCTCGAAGAACCCCATGAAACCGACCTGGCCAGCGTACTCGACAAAACGCACCCGGCACCCGCCGAAACGCCTGACCCTCGCGGCGATTTTGCCGGGCAGTTTGCCAACGCCGCGGTGCAGGTAGACGCGACCTACCTCACTGCCAACGAACACCACAACCCGATGGAGCCCCATGCTTCGACGGTGCTGTACCAGGCCGACGGCAGCCTGGAAATCCATGACAAGACCCAAGGTACGCAAAATTGCCAGGACTACCTGCACAAGGTATTCGACCTGCCCAAGGAAAAAGTCCGGGTGCTGGCAGCGTTCGTCGGCGGTGCCTTCGGCTCGGGGTTGCGCCCGCAGTACCAGCTGCCCCTGGCGGTGATGGCGGCCTTGCACCTGCAACGTTCGGTGCGTGTCACGCTGACCCGCCAGCAGATGTTCACCTTCGGCTACCGGCCCCGCACCCAGCAACGGCTGCGCCTGGGGGCCGATTCGCAGGGGCGGTTGCTGGCGATTGCCCATGACGCGCTTGGCCAGACCTCACGCTTCGAGGACTTCACCGAGCACCTGGTGGAATGGAGCGGCATGCTCTACCAGTGCGACAACGTTGCCCTGAGCTACCGCCTTGCGCCCCTGGATGTGTACACCCCGCTGGACATGCGCGCACCAGGCGCCGCGTCCGGGATGATCGCCCTGGAATGCGCCATGGATGAGCTGGCGTGCGCAGCCGATATCGACCCGCTAGAGCTGCGCCGTCGCAATTTCGCTGCCATCAATGGCAACGAGGGCAAACCCTATTCGAGCAAGGAGCTGTTGGCCTGCTATGACCAGGGTGCCCAGCGTTTTGGCTGGGGCAACCGCCGCCCACAACCCCGCAGCATGCGCCATGGGCAGCAGTTGGTTGGCTGGGGCATGGCAGGCGGGGTCTGGGAGGCCATGCAGATGAAAGCCAGTGCCAAGGCGCGCATCGATGGCGCAGGGCATTTGACCGTCAGCAGCGCGACTACCGACATCGGCACCGGCACCTACACCGTCATGACGCAGATCGCGGCCGACGCCGCTGGCGCCCGTGTGCAAGACGTGACCTTTGTGCTGGGGGACTCTTCGCTGCCGACCGCGCCGCTGCAGGGTGGGTCTTTCACGGTGTCGTCGGTAGGTTCGGCCGTCCGCCAGGCGTGCCTGGCCCTGCGCAACAAGGTGCTTGCGCATGCACGCCAGCATTACCCTGAGGTCGGCAACACGCCGGTGGAAGCAATCGCGTTCGCTGACGGCTACCTGCTGGCAGGTAACCACCGCCTTGCACTCGCGGACATCGTCGCCAGTGCCCCCGAGGGGTTTTTCGAGGTGCAGGTCGAAGCAGCGCCCAGCGCCAAGCGCAAACCCTTCGCCACCGCGACCCATTGCGCCGTGTTCGTCGAAGTGCAAGTGGATGAAGACCTGGGCTCGGTCAAGGTCACCCGGGTGGTCAGCGCTGTGGCAGCGGGCCGCGTCGTCAACCCCAAGACCGCACGCAGCCAGATCCTCGGCGGTGTCATCTGGGGTATCGGCATGGCATTGCACGAAGCGACGCAAACCGATCACCGCTTGGGGCGAATCCTCAACCACAACCTGGCGGAATACCACATACCGGTACACGCCGACAGCGGTGAAATCGAGGTCATCTTCGTCGAAGAGCACGACGACATCGTCAACGAACTGGGCTCCAAGGGCGTGGGGGAAATCGGCGTGGTCGGGGTGGCAGCGGCGGTGGCCAACGCCATTTACCACGCCACCGGCAAGCGGGTGAGGGAATTTCCGATCACGCTCGATAAACTGCTGTAGCACGCCCTCAGCTCAGGCAGGCCAGCGTTGTCAGGGCATTGCCCAAGGCTGCGCCCGAAGCGGTATTGTCGAAGATGCACCAGGTTTTGCATCGGCCTCAAACCGCGCCGGGCTGGCAGCCACTCAGGCGATCTGAAAATCAATCATCCTGGTGTTCCTGAATGAGGTGCCGGCGCTGTAACACGCCCGTATGCATGCACAACGGGGGTATGAAAAGCATGATAATCCAGGCCCGCCACCGCCTTGAGAAAGGCCCAATCGGCCAGGCGCCGCAAGTCACGCCACTCTTGCCATTCGATCAGGTGCAAGCGGTCCATCTCATCGGCCTGGCGTAGCAGCTGCTCGTGGTAGCTGCTGGGGCAATCGCGGCGCAATTGGTGGTCATCGAAATGCTGGAACCATCGGTTGATGGCTTCGAGGCGGCGCTGCGCCAGCCCTGTCTGCTGTGTAAACGCATTCATCCCGGTCATCCCGCGCGCTTCTGACAATCGAGCCGTCGGCAGCACGATAGGTTCATTCAGAACTATCAACGGTCGAAGTCGCCGCTGAACCTGTTGGTCTGAACTTTGCCGTGCCCGCCAGTTTCCTCTGCTTAGCCTCGTACATCCACCACTGCAGGAGATGCATACCATGAGAGCGTTGACCTATCACGGAGCCAACGATGTCCGGGTCGATACCGTGCCTGACCCCAGCCTTCAGGAGCCGGACGACATCATCCTCAGGGTGACGGCTACCGCCATCTGCGGCTCGGACCTGCACCTCTATCGGGGCAAGATCCCGCAGACTGAATCGGGCGATATCTTCGGCCACGAATTCATGGGCATCGTCGAGGCCACCGGCAAGGACGTCACCCACCTGCAGGTTGGCGACCGTGTGGTGATCCCCTTCGTCATCGCCTGCGGCAGTTGCTTCTTCTGCCAGCACGATTTGTTTGCCGCGTGCGAAACCACCAATACGGGGCGCGGCTCCATCATCAACAAGAAAGGCATCCCACCGGGGGCAGCCTTGTTTGGCTACAGCCATCTGTATGGCGGCATTCCTGGCGGGCAGGCCGACTATGTGCGCGTGCCCAAAGCCAATGTCGGCCCCTTCAAAGTGCCCACCGACCTGGCCGACGACAAGGTACTGTTTCTCTCCGATATCCTGCCGACCGCCTGGCAAGCGGTGGTCAATGCTGAAGTCGGCCCGGGTTCGTCGGTGGCAATTTACGGTGCCGGGCCGGTGGGGCTGCTGAGCGCTGCCTGTGCGCGAATGCTTGGGGCACAGACCGTGTTCATGGTCGATGACAATGACTACCGCCTGGCGTATGCCCAAGAGGCTTACGGGGTTGTCCCGATCAACTTCGAGCAGGATGACGACCCGGCCGACAGCATCATCCGCCACACACCGGGGATGCGCGGTGTGGATGCCGTGATCGATGCAGTCGGCTTCGAGGCCAAGGGCAGCACCGCAGAAACCGTGATGACGGCGCTGAAGATCGAGGGCAGCAGCGGCAAGGCCTTGCGCCAAAGCATCGCTGCCGTGCGTCGCGGCGGCGTGGTCAGCGTGCCCGGGGTGTATGCCGGCTTCATTCATGCCTTCATGTTCGGTGACGCGTTCGACAAGGGCCTGACATTCAAGATGGGCCAGACCCATGTGCACAAGTACTTGCCTGAACTGTTGGAGCATATCGAGGCCGGGCGCTTGCAACCGGAGATGATCGTTACGCACCGACTTGCCCTGGAAGAAGCAGCCCTTGGCTACAAGCTGTTCGACCAGAAACAGGACAGTTGCCGAAAAGTCATTCTTGTTCCGGGGGCGGCACCCGGAACCCTGGGCAGCGAGTTGGCATAGCGCTGATGAGGGCGGTGCAATCAGGCCCCGCCCTCCCCAACCGATCAGGCCAGCTGGATGTACACCGCGTAAGTGCCCAGCAACACCCAGAAGCCAAGAAAGATCCAGGGCGTGCGAAGTGAGAACAGCAGGGATTTGCGATGCCCCGCCCGGGAGGTTTCAGCCTCACAGAACAGCGGCGATTCATCGTAGGCCAAGCCCATCATCGGCTCACTGCGCAGCAGGTGGCTTTGCTTGAGCTGCCAGTGATCGATGATCCGATAGGCAGCGCGAATACCCGGCCAGGCATTGAGCGAACTCAGAACACCCAGCAGCGCGAGAAAGGCAGGCACGATCAGGGTGAACATCTCACCCCAGCTCTGGTTCAGGTTGCCCATGGATGACACGAACGCAATCACCAGAAAAGACTGTGCAGCAAGATAGGCGTCGGTCCGGTTGGCCAGGATGGTGGTTTCGTACTGGATTTCCCTTCGATAGAAATCAAGACGTTCCTTGGCGGTACCAAACATTCTTGCATTCTTTTCCTCGACCTCATGTTCAGGCGTCGATGGCGTGATGATACGAGGCACTTGCAGGCTCCGGTGTCGTTAAGCCTTGCGCGAAATGCGGGCTGTTCAGCGATAGAGCCATCAAGCGAGCGAAAAATTCAGTGTATCCGCGTGGCCTGACCGTCCGTCGTTGAAACCCGGCATCCACTCCAACACTCGCGATACGACCCTTTCGAATCGGTATGAACGTTCTCAACTGAAGGAGCTTCTGCCATGCGCGACTACCCCACCCCACCCTTCCCGTCACAGCCGCAAAACGTGCCAGGCGCTCAACGCAAGATGGAGCCCTACCCCGATTGTGGCGAGCAGACGTACACCGGCAGCGGCCGCCTCGATGGCAAGATCGCGCTGATTACCGGTGCCGACAGCGGCATCGGCCGTGCGGTGGCCATTGCCTATGCCCGCGAAGGGGCAGACGTTGCCATTGCCTATCTCGATGAGCACGACGATGCGCAGGAAACCGCGCGCTGGGTCGAGGCCGCAGGCCGGCAATGCCTGCTGCTGCCCGGTGACCTGCGGCAAAAACAGCAGTGCTACGACGTCGTCGACAAGACCGTGGCGCAATTTGGCCGTATCGACATCCTGGTCAACAACGCGGCGTTTCAGATGGCACATGAGTCGCTTGATGAAATCGACGATGACGAGTGGGTGATGACCTTTGATGTCAATATCACTGCTATCTTCCGCATTTGCCAACGGGCTTTGCCGTCGATGCCCAAAGGCAGCTCGATCATCAACACCAGTTCGGTCAACTCCGATGACCCCTCGCCCAAGTTGCTGGCCTATGCCGCCACCAAAGGCGCCATCGCCAACTTCACTGCAGGCCTGGCGCAATTGCTGGCAGACAAGGGCATCCGGGTCAACAGCGTGGCACCTGGGCCAATCTGGACGCCGCTGATCCCAGCGACCATGCCCGATGAGGCTGTGAAGAACTTTGGCTCGGGCTACCCGATGGGCAGGCCGGGGCAGCCCGTCGAGGTGGCGCCGGTGTACGTATTGCTCGGGTCCGATGAGGCCAGCTACATCTCTGGCGCGCGCTACGCAGTAACGGGCGGCAAGCCTGTGCTGTGAAATGCCCTGGCCCTTGCCAGCTCAACCGCTGCCGGCGAAGTTCACATCATGGGCATCGTCGTAAGTGTTGCGGGTTGCACATTCGAACTCAGCTTCGGCGCGTGTTGGAAAACTCAAACTGAGGCGGATCTTGTCTTGTGTGTCGTATAAGTCGTAGCCCTCACCCAGGGCACTGGGGAAACCGATGCGCCGAGGCAAGATCTCTTGTTGACGAGGTACGGCGGGAACCACAACAAAGCGCCTGTGCATGATCAGCCCTCTTCCGGCAGTTCTTTAGTATTAGTCCGACTATGACAAAGACTCAAGACGACTCATGCAAAGTTTTTTATTTCGCAGCATCCAATGCCAACAGCACCGAGGCTATTGGAGCCACAAATGCCGCTCCCCCAGTTGTTCAGGCGTTTTGTCTGAAACTGGCGCGATAAATGAACAGCCTCAAACGGTCACGGAGTCACAACTGAACACAGACCTTCCTGTGTTCGAATAGAGGTATGCGGTCATGGCTAACAATCAGGACAGGGGCGCAAATCAAGGCGACAACGCCGACTCCAAGGCCGGCGATGCAGGCCAAAGAGGTGGCCAGGGTGCAGGCGGTGACATGCCCGACAAACAAAAAGGCAGCCAGCAACCTGGGCAAAAGCCTGAAGACAAGATGAACAAGGATTGGGAACGCTCCAGCGACACCGGCAGCCAGGGTGGGCAGGCAGGTACTGATCAATCCACCGGGCAAAACCCGTCTGGCCCTGGCCGTATGGGCGGCGGTCAAGCCGATCAAGGCGATACGCAGCACCAGGACAAAAATCGTTGATGCCATTGGCCCCGGGGTGGCATTGCTGCCCTGGGGCCAGAACGCAGGCGCATGTCGCTAGAGTTTGAAGCGCACGTGAATCGTGCTTTTACGTTCACTGCGATCCACCGTGATCGCCAGGCTGCCATAGCCCGAATAGCTTTTTACCAGGCGCATGCCCAGCCCGGTACCGGTAGGTTTGGGGTAAGACTCCGGAAAGCCATCGCCCTCGTCCGAGACCGTGATCAGGGCATGATCACCGTGGCCCATTACGCTGACGTCCACCGTGCCTCTTCCATACTTCAGCGAGTTGGTGATCAGTTCGGATATCACCAGGCCCAGGGGCGCCATTCTTTCGGGCGCAAGAATGAACGTGTCAGCATGCAGCACTATCTTGCGGTCGGCCAATGCCTTGCCCAGATCACCCAGCAGCGCCTCTAGATAATCCGAAACGCGCACGTGTTGCGTTTCAGCATTCTGATAAAGACGCTCATGGACGCTGGCAATAGTCAGTACGCGGGTCGCGGCTGTTTCCAGTTGCAGTTTGACCGCTTCATCAGCGGCCATGTTTGCCTGCAACAGCAATAAGGTGTTGACCAAGTGCAGGCTGTTCTTCACCCGGTGGTGGATTTCTTCCAGGTGCAGGTCGGTTTTATTCAACTTGGTATTTTGTGCATCGATCAACGATAACAATTGGGCTTCATGATGCCGACGTTCGGTAATGTCACGCGACACGGCGATAATCTTTGCAAATTCGCCCTGCTCGCCAAATATTGGCGCCACCGTCACATCCCACCATTTCGGCTCATTCTGCAGGGTTGGGCAGAACGCCTCGAAGCGCGCTGACTCCCCACCCGTTACTCTTCTGATAGCGTCCAGCACCACACTGCGGGATTCATCTGGCCAGATCTGCGGCCACGCCACCCCACGTATCTGAGCGAGGTCGCCGATGTGCAACAGGCACATGCCGGCCTCGTTCATGAACTCGATGTCGCCGCTCGCCGAGAGGATTATCACGCAGTCGGGGCTGGCGTTCAGCACACTTTCGGAATACGGGTCCGTAGACTGCATGTCTGCGCCTGCCGTGATCCTTTCCACCGCCATGGAGATGACATTGGCAATGCCTTCCAGGAACACCAGGTCGCTTTCGATGAAGTCCTCGCCATTGCTGCTGTCCGCTTCGAGTACACCGAATGGGGCGGTGGTGCCTCGAATAGGCACGTTGATCGCTCGCTCGATGCCGTATTTCTTGAGCAGCGAGGGGGTTCTGAAACGTTGCTCCTGCCCCAGATGGTTCGACAGCACAGGCCTGTAGGTCGAGATGGCGTAGCCCGCAGGGCTGGCGATATCCCCCCCCACCGTGGCGTGCCCGATATCAGCGTCATCCCAACCCACACCATGGGACAGCAAAAACTCATCGCTGTCGGGTATCGGCGTAAGCACCTTGGCAAAGCGGGTGTCCATGCCCTTGGCCACGGCAGAGCAGGCTTGGGTCAGCAACGTATCCAGGTCAGACGACTTGAGTGACATGACGCCGTACTCGACCACCAGTTCATGCTGGCGATGAAGCCTGGCGTGCGACTTCTGCAACGCGGCGCGAATCGTTTCGTCAGGGGTTTGATGCATGGGGACGATATCCAAAGCTGGTTGAGATGCACGCTGAAACGGTTGCGCCGCTGTGCCAGACGTCACGTAACATAGCAGCAGATGCCAAGCTAAGAACATGGCTGACAGACGTGAATTCAGCTATCTGGTTTATCACCGCTCATCGCCTGGGCGCAACGACGAAAACAGTCTAACTGCGCGGCAAGCAGATGCGCCCTGCGCTACCCAAGGCCTGTTCGCACCTTATGGAGCAGGTCACTGACCTGAAACGGTTTGATCAGCAGGTCCATCCCGGTATCCAGGAACGCCTGACGATCCAGCGCAGTCTCGGCGTAGCCGGTCATGAACAGCACCGGTAGCGCCGGGCGGTAACTACGTGCCATATCCGCCAGCTCGCGGCCGCTCATGCCTGGCAGCCCGACATCGGTCAAGAGCAATTCGATACTGGCGTCTTCACGCAGGCAGTCCAGCGCTTGTTCGGTGGTCTCCGCCAAGGTGCAACGATAACCCGCATCGGCCAGCACTTCTGCCACCGACAGGCGTACCGAGGCCATGTCTTCGACAACCAGCACATGCTCGCCGGCGCCCTGCTGGTTCAACGGCGACGCTTGCTCCTCACAGGCCACCTGACGGCTACTGGCCGGCAACATCAACGTCACCTCGGTGCCCTGCCCTGGCACGCTGCGGATCGACACATGCCCGCTCGATTGGCGGGCAAAGCCGTAGATGGTCGACAACCCCAGCCCGGTACCTTGGCCGACCGGTTTGGTGGTGAAAAAGGGGTCGAAGACCCTTTCCAAAACCTCAGGCTCGATGCCAGCGCCATCGTCGCGTACGGTCACCGCCACATAGGGGCCGTCTTGCAGGTAGGCATTGCCGTGCGACCAACTCGCGGCAGTGTTGACCCAGATATGCCCACCCTGGGCCAAGGCATCACGGGCGTTGATCACCAGGTTGAGCACTGCGCTCTCCAGCTGGATCGGGTCGACCAGGGCAATCGTCGGCTCGCTGGAAAGCGCCAGCTGCAGCACGATACGTTCGCCAATGGTGCGGGTGATCAGCTCTTCAAGCGAGCGAACCCGTTCGTTGACGTCCACCGGGCGGGTGTCGAGCGGTTGCTGACGTGCGAACGCCAACAGCCTGTGGGTCAGCGATGCTGCGCTCATGGCCGAACTGAGCGCAGCGTCTGCGTAGGTGGGGATTTTCTCCAGTTGGTTTTGCCCCACCCGTTTGCGGATCAGTTCCAGGCTGGTAATGATACCGGTCAGCAGGTTGTTGAAATCATGGGCGATCCCGCCTGTGAGGCTGCCCAGGGCATCCATCTTCTGCAATTGCAGCAATTGCGCCTCGGTCTGCGCCCGCTGCGCCATTTCCCGCGCCAGGCGGGTATTGGCGTCGTCCAGGCGCGCCAGGTGCGAGCGCTCGCGGTGGCGATGCTCGGTGACGTCCTCGACAAACACCAGGCATAACCCCGGCGCCCGGTAGGGCGAGAGCTGCCATTCGGTGTCGCGTTGCAGGCCGCGCACGCTCATGCCCAGGGTGCCACGCCAGCGCCGGCCATCGGCCATGTGCTGGCGCAAGGCGACAATGGCGGCTTGCTGGCCGTCGACAAAGCACTCCTGCAGTGTGTCGGGGTTGCGGTTGTCCTGGATCAGCTGGGCAAATGCACGGTTGCACTCATGCACCTTGAGCCCGGCATCGAGCACGGCGATCGGTGCCGACACATTGTTGAAAATTTCCCGGAAGTTGGCCTCGCTTGCGCGCAGCGCCCGCTCGGTATCGCGCACCCGCATCAGGGTCCGAAGGGTGGCGACCAGTACATCCGGGTCCACCGGGTGCACCAGGTAGGCGTCGGCACCGGCATCGAGCCCGGTAATGATGTCGCCGGTCTGGATCGACGCCGCCGACACGTGAATCACCGGCAGCAAGGCGGTCTCAGGGTCGGCACGGAGCAACCGGACAATATCGAAGCCGCTCATGTCGGGCAGGTTGACATCCAGGATCAACCCATCGATCTGCTCACTGTGGATCAGTGCCAACCCGTCGCCACCGGTGCCCGCTTCAAGGATCTGGTAGCCATGCAACGCCAGGCGCCGGCGCAGCGCATAGCGGGTGGCTGCGTTGTCGTCGACGATAAGCAGGCGAATGTCAGGGTTCATCAGCGCTCTCCTGGGCCAGAGCCAGCGGAATGATGACAAAGAACGTGGAACCGGCGCCCGGTACGCTCTCCACCCCCACCTCGCCGCCCAACAAGGCCGCGAAGCGTTTGCACAGTGACAAGCCAAGGCCGGTGCCGCGCAGGCGTTTCTGCAGCGGCGAGTCGATCTGGGCGAAGTCTTCGAACAAGCCACCCAGCAGCTCAGGGGCGATGCCGATGCCGGTGTCGGTGACAGCAAAACGGATCTGGTCGTTGCCCAGCAGTTGCGCCGACACCCGCACCTCTCCGCGGGTGGTGAACTTGAGCGCATTGGCGATGAAATTGCGCAGGATCTGCGCCAGCTTCTTGTCATCGGTGTAGATCTGCGGCAGCCCCTCTGGCTCTTCGAAGATCAGGTCCACGCTACCGGTGTCGACGATTGGCCGGAACATCCCGCGCAAGGCGGCGAACAGGTCGAGCATGTCGAACCAGGCTGGCGAGATGGTGATACGGCCGGCCTCGATCTTGGCCAGGTCGAGCAGGTCGTCGACCATGTCGCTGAGTTCGCGCGTTGCAATGCTGACGAAGGCCACCTGCAATTGCTGCTCCTTGCTCAGCGGCCCGTCCACCTCATCGGCGAGCAGGCTGGTGATGCTCAGGATCGAGCCCAGCGGCGTGCGGAACTCATGGCTCATGTAGGAAAGGAAGCGGCTTTTCAGGTCCGATGCCTGGCGTAACTGCTCGGCTTGGGTGTCCAGCTCTGCATAGAGCGCCAGCACCCCCTGGTTGGTTTCTTCCAGTTCTGCGCGCAGCGCTTCATTTTCGGCCTGCAGGCGTGCCACACAGGCAGCCTGCGCGGCGCGGTTTTCGGGCGTTGACTCAGGCATGCACGGTCTCCAGGTCGAGCACCAGCACAGTCACATCGTCCCGCCCACGACAGAAGTCGCGATGCAGTACCGCAGCGATCACGGCCGGGTGGCGGTGTAGCAGGCCCGGGTAGGCTTGGAGGTTCCAGCGCGATTGCAGGCCGTCACTGAACATGATCAACAGATTCCCCTTCACATGCGCGTAGTCGAACACTTGCCCCTTACGGTATTGCCCGCCGACGATGCCCGGGTGAGAGGCCAGGCCACGCGGTCTATCGCCACCGACCAATGTTGCGCCAATGTTACCGATGCCGATGAACTTCACGCTGTCGTGCCCCCCTTCATACTGGGCAATCGCAACAGCCCCACCGCGCGTACCTGCCATGGCCTGGTGCAATTCGCCCAGCAGATGTAGCGGTGCACTGAACGGGCTCTGGGCGAACGCCTGGGCACCGGCCTTGGCGGCGCGTTCAGCCTCCTCGCCATGGCCCAGGCCGTCGATCAGCAACGCACTCAAACGCTGCTCGCCGAGCGTCACGTGCCACGTATCACCGCAGGCCGGGTCGTCATGCAGCGAATGCTGGCTGATACCCAGGCGAATGTCCCTGGGCGTATCAGCCTGTTTATAAAGGCGCGCCAGCACCACGGCCCCTTGGGCATCGCTGTGCACATCGAATACCTGCGCCAAGCGGCTGACAGCGCCCAGGCCAATACCCGCGGTTGCGCCGGTGGAGTAACCGTCGACCAGGCAATGGTTGAGGTCGAAACCTTGGCCGCGATCCACCGCCAGCAGTTCGATGCCAGGCTGGCTGGCAGGGCCAAGCACGCGCAGGTGCAGTTCGCCGCATTTGGCATGCTTGAGCACATTGCTGGCCAGTTCGGTCGCGACAATGGCCGCCCGGCCCGCATCGGTGGCGTCAAAGCCCTGCTGTTCGGCGAGTTTCTGCGCGACCCGTCGGGCGTGCCCGACCTGGGTGCCATCATCAATGCGCAGGACCTGGGTCAGGCTTGCGGTCAGGTTCATATCCATCGGGTGATCATTACCCGGGTGCCTTGCCCGGGCGCGGTATTCAGTTCGAACTCATCGACCAGGCGTCGCGCCCCGGTCAGGCCAAGGCCCAAGCCACTGCCGGATGTCCAGCCATCGGTCAAGGCCAGTTTGATGTCGGCAATGCCTGGCCCCTCATCCCGGAAGACCAGACGTACACCCGTACGCCCAGCCTCTTCGATGACCTCCCAGTCCATGTCGCCGCCCCCGCCGTACACCACGGTGTTGCGGGCCAGCTCACTCACGGCCGTGACCAGCTTGGTCAGGTCGACCAGGCGCATGCCGCAGTCACTGGCGAGCTTGCGCGTCAATTGGCGGGCCAGCACGACGTCCTGTTCGATGCGTACCGGCTGGCTGCCATGCTCGCGAATGGTCATGGGCGGCCTACCCGCTTGCGCAACAGGTGCATGCCCCGGTCGACATTGAGTGCAGTGCTGACCCCGGGCAGGGTTAGCCCGAGCTCCACCAGAGTGATCGCGACCGCTGGCTGCATGCCGACCAGGACGGTCTCGGCATCCATGATCCGTGACAACCCCGAAATAGTGGCGATCATGCGGCCGATGAACGAATCGACCATGTCCAGCGCCGAGATGTCGATCAGCACGCCCCGGGCGCTGGTGTGTTCGATGCGATCGGTAAGATCGTCCTGCAGGCGCAGTGCCAGTTGGTCATGCATGTCGACCTGGATGGTCACCAGCAGGAACTCGCCCATTTGCAATATGGGGATACGCTCCATTGCCTCACACTCGCTCGCCAGCAGTGGTACCCAGGCGCGACAACGCCAGTTTCAGCGCATCGGCCAGGTTGGACTTGGTGGTCAGGGTGCCCAGGTCCAGGCCCAGGTGCACGATGGTTTGCGCAATTTGCGGGCGCACGCCGCTGATGATGCAGTCGGCGCCCATCAGGCGGATGGCGGTTACGGTCTTGAGCAGGTGCTGGGCCACCAGGGTATCGACCGTCGGCACACCGGTGATGTCGATGATGGCGATTTCCGAGCCTGTGTCGACGATGCGTTGCAACAACGACTCCATCACCGTCTGGCTGCGCTGGGAGTCAAGCGTGCCGATCAATGGCAGCGCCAGTACGCCCTCCCACAGTTTCACCACCGGGGTGGACAGCTCCAGCAGTTCCTCTTGCTGACGCTTGATCACTGCCTCGCGGTTTTTTTGGTAGGTGCGGATGGTGTGCAGCCCGAAGGCATCGAACAGTGAAGATATTTCCCATAGCTGTTCGGCCAGCAGCGCGGGCTGCTCGCGGTAATGGGCTTGAAGCAGGTCGAACAGCGGCCCTTTCAGGGCAAAGATGAAGAACGCGGTCTGGTGGGATTCCTGACCGACCTGCGCACGGCTGGCAGAGAGTTTTTCCAGGAAGCGGCGCGTCTCCTCCCAGCCTTCGGCGCCAATGTGGGTGCCGCTCTCACGGCCCAGGCCGTCGATCACCAATTGCAGGAAATCACGGGTCTCCTGGCGCAGGTCCTGTTCACGGATATTACGCGCCGCCCCCTTGGCTTCGAGTGCTTCAAGCCAACTACGCTGCAACTGCGCCTGATTGGCGACAATCGCTTCCAACGTACTGCTTTGCAGTGCTGCCATGTCAAGTTCGCTCCGATATGCCTCGCCGGTGCCTCGAGAATCGTGCCGGCTCCGGAAAGTGACATTTGCCAATGAAAATAGTTGTGGCGATCGGCAATTAATTGCATTGCGCCGCCATGCGTGCCGCTAACTCTAGGCCATGTTTACGGCCCGCGTTGGCGACGACCGGCTTGAGATAGGGTGGAGGCGGCTAGGTGCCTGGCGCAGTGCATCGATACCTGGGCGGTAGCCACGGTCGAACTGCCACACGAAATTCAGGAACGTCAGGAACGCCCGGTCGAGCTTCTCTGCATTGATGAATGCGTTCAGCCCGCTCATGCCCCCATGTGCATCTCGCGAATCAGCTTCTTGTTGATCTGCCCGCAGTCGACGAACTGCTTCAGGTGCGCCTCGAGCATCGGCTGGTCAAGGCTGCCGTCTGATGCACGCACCACCAGGGCGATAGGCCGCTCGCCCCACTGCTCGTCAGGGATGCCAACCACCGCCACGGCGCTGACCGCCGCATGCTGGCTGATCAGGTTTTCCAGGATCAACGAGCTGATCCACTCCCCGCCCGTCTTGATCACGTCCTTGATCCGGTCCTTGATCTCCAACACCCCGTGGCGGTCGATCGAGCCCATGTCACCGGTGTGCAGCCAGCCGTCCTGCCACAGTTCGGCGCCTTTGAGCGGCTCGTTCAGGTAGCCCTGGGTCACACCGGTGGATATCCGCGTGATTGCCGCCACCCATTGCGACTTGCCTGCGCGCATCGCCAGCGGGCAGTTTCGCGCCGCCCTGTGTGCCCCCGCCCTGGAGGGCGCCGATGGCATCGCCCTGGCCAGCCTGTTCCCGGAGTTTTTCCAACAGCCGCAGGCCCCCACCCAGCCACTGGCCTTCAACGACAACCTGCGCAGCCTGGGCAAGGCCGCCGAGGCGGCGCATGCCCGGCGTACGCTGGCCAGCTACGACGGCAACATGGAGCAAGCCGCACGTAGCCTGGGTGTCAGCCGCAGCACCCTGTGGCGGCGGCTGCGGGCGCAGCCCTGAGCGGCGGGCGCAGCCATGCTTAGCTTACGGATGACTTATCGCGTAACGCCCGATACCCTTGGCTTCTGCAGGCCTGAGGGTTTCAGGCTCAATTACTTCCCCCGCAGACGAACATGCCATGAAAACTGCCGCAGGTTTGCTGCTGTCGGCCATCGAGCTGGACCGCGCCAGCACCCTTCCCCTGTACCGCCAACTGTACCTGCAGATTCGCAAGCAGATACTCAACGGCAGGATGCAGGGCGGCGTCCGCCTGCCCTCGACCCGCACGTTGAGCCACGAGTTGGGGCTGTCGCGAATCACCATTCTCAACGCGTTCGATCAGTTGATTGCCGAAGGTTTCCTGGCCTCGCGCACCGGCGCCGGCACCTATGTCGGCAGCGAGTGGGAGAGCCGGGGCGGCCAGGCCGAGCAACAGCAGCCGCCACCGCGCCTGTCCGACCTGAGCCAGTCGATGCTGTCGCTGCGTAGCGACCATTTTCGCGGCATTTCGTACGCCGATTGGGACCCCGCCACACCGACGTCTTTCCTGCCCAGCCACAGCACCTATGAAGCGTTCCCCCAGGCGGTCTGGCGACGCCTGATGAACCAGCACCTGCTCAAACCCACCAAGGCGATGCTGGGGTACGGCGAGTTGCAAGGCTTGCACGCCCTGCGCAGCGCGATCGCCGAGTACGTATTCGATGCCCGTGGCATTGACTGCGAGGCCGGGCAGGTGGTGATCGTGTCCGGCGCGCAGCAAGCGTTCAACCTGCTGGGCATGCTGTTGCTCAACCCTCAGGACAGCGTGTGGATGGAAGACCCGGGGCACATCGCCGCGCGCATTGCGTTGCAGGCGCAAGGGGCACGGGTGACGGCGTTGCGTGTCGACCCTGACGGAATCGATGTTGAACAAGGATTGTGCGAGTGCCCTGAGGCGCGGCTGGTGTTTTGCACACCCTCGCGCCAGCACCCGCTGGGCGTCACCTTGAGCTATGCGCGGCGCCAGGCACTGATCGACTGGGCCGCACAGCAACAGAGCTGGATCATCGAGGACGATTGCGACAGCGAGTTGCGCTACAGCGGCCGCCTGCTGCCCGCGCTGTACGCACTGGACCAGATGGCCCGGGTGATCTATGTCGGCACCTTCAGCAAAGTGCTGTTTCCATCACTCAGGCTGGGCTACGTGATTCTGCCGCCGGCGCTGGTCGAGCCCTTCTGCACCCTGCGTGCAGTCATGGACCGCAGCCCGCCGACGCTGCTGCAGGCAACCACCGCAGACTTCATGGCCCAAGGTCACTTCATTGGCCACATCCGCCGCATACGCGGCCTGTACAAGGCGCGCCAGCAGGCGTTGATCGAACAACTTGAACTGCAGGTTGGCGGCTTCTTCACCCTCACCCCGGCCGATGCCGGCATGCACTTGATCGCCTGGTTGCCCACCCACCTCAGCGACGCAGACATCGCCCGGCAACTGGCCGAGCATGGCATCCACACCTACCCCTTGAGCGACTACAGCATCGCCCATGCGCAACCGCCGGCGCTGCTGATCGGCTTTGCCGGCACGCCTGAAAACCAGGCCGCGACGCGGGTCGAGGCGCTGGCCCGGGCCCTGCGCGCACTGGGGTATCTGCCCGGCAACGCTTGAGGCCGGGCAAGTGGTCCTATCGATTGATGGATAATGGATCTATCGAACGTTCCTGACTGGCGCGATAAAGGCTGGGCCGGCAAAACCCGGCGTCTGAACCAGGAACGACGCTAATGAACAATAAGATCCAGGAACGTTTCAACGCCTTGCTCAGCCACAACGTGGTCGAACACACGGCAGCCCCCATGCTGACGCCCGCCTTGGCCCAACGGTTGCTCGAACGCCTTGCACAGGTGCGCCTTTTTGCCCACGCCTATCCGCTGTTGACCAACCTCACCCACGGCCACGTCACCCCCGCCGACCTGCTGGACTTCGCCTATCGCCACGAACTGCAAGGCCTGAGCCTGCACGTGCTCGACGGCGAGCAGAACAGCCTGAGCCAGATGTCCCCCGGCCAACTCCAGGCGTTTGCCGACAAGGCCCAGGCACTGGGGCTGGACGTGCACGTGGAAATCAGCAGCACGCTGAAACAGGATGTCGACCAGGTGATCGCCATCGCCAAGGCCCTGGGGATACGCAACATCCGCGTCTACTCGCGTTACGAGGGCACGCTGTCGCGGGTCATGGACATCATCGAGAGCGACCTGCACTACCTGGCGCAACAGGCCGACGCCCACGACCTGTACTTTGACTTCGAGCAGCACGAAGAGCTCAAGAGCGACGAGATCGCCCAACTGCTCAAGCGCCTCGACCACCCACGCCTGCATGCCCTGTTCGACTTCGGCAACATGATCAATGCCTGCGAACAGCCGCTGCAAGCCCTGCGTAACCTGGCGCCGCACATCCGCCAAAGCCACCTCAAGGGGGTGCGCATCGTCGCCGAACAGAACGGCTTCGGCCATTACGGCGTGCTGCAGGGCAGCGCCGAGGACGACCTGCCCAGTGCACGCATGCTGTACGAATTGCTGATGCTGGGCGACACAGCCCCGCAGGTGATCGCCTTCATCCTCGAACAGGAAAACCACTACGTGGCCCCGGCCTTCCGCCAGCAGCAGGAAGCGGCCGACCCCTTCATCGCTTATCGGGAAATGAGCGAAACACCGCTGCCTGCCGGTTTCACCCTGGCGCGCATGCTGGCCGACGAACACCGTTGGGCCAACAACCAGGTGGCCTACGTGCGCGGCCTGCTGGGCGAATTTCGCACCCTGGCCGAGCTGACCTTGGCCAACGCTTGACCCTGGCGACCCGATTACCTGCGGAGAACAACAATGACATCCCAGAACAAAGCCAAATGGCTCCGATTCCTGATCCTCATCCTGGGCGGCGGCACCGTCTACAAGCTGGCGAACCTGAAGGACGCTTTCTACGTTCCCATGCAGGAATTCATGGGCCTGAGCCACACTGAAATCGGCCTGCTGCTCAGTGCCAACGCGGTCATCGCCACAGCCCTGTTCGTGGTTGGCGGCCTGCTCGCCGACCGCTTCGAGACGCGCAAGTTGATCCCCCTCGGGCTGATCGGCACCGGTTGCCTGGGCGTGTACCTGGCGACCTTCCCCCCGTTCAGCAGTTTGTTGATCGTGTTCAGCCTGCTGGCCGTGTGCGCCGATTGCCTGTTCTGGCCCTCGCTGCTCAAGGCTATCCGCAACCTGGGTAACGACCAGGAGCAAGGGCGCCTGTTCGGCCTGCTCGAAGGCGGGCGTGGCGTGGTGGATACACTGGTCGCCTTTGCCGCACTGGGGGTGTTCGTTGCCATGGGCTCGGGCGAAAACGGCCTGAAGTCGGCGATCCTGTTCTACTCGGTGATCGACTTGCTGGCCGGCACCCTGACCTGGTTCCTGCTCAAAGGCGGCAACGCGCCGTCGGTGGCCAAACCGAAAAACAGCCTGGCGAACCTGATGGAAGCGATCAAGGTACCGGGGATCTGGCTGGTCAGCCTGAACGTGTTCATGGTCTACATCGTCTACTGCGGCCTGACCTACTTCATCCCCTACCTTAAGGAAATGTACGGTTTGCCCGTGGCGTTGGTGGGTGCCTACGGCATCATCAACCAGTACTTCCTGAAGATCCTGGGCGGGCCTGCCGGCGGTTTCATTGCCGACAAACAGTTCAAAAGCACCAGCCGCTACCTGAAATGGGCATTTCTGGCGCTGTTGCCAGTGATGGCGGTGATCCTGCTGATCCCCAAAAGCCCAGGCTTCATCTATGCCGGCATGGCCGCCACCCTGTCCTTTGCGCTGATCGTGTTCTCCATGCGCGGCGTGTTCTGGGCGCCCATGGGTGAAGTCGGCATACCCCAGCACATCACCGGGTCCGCCTTCGGCATCGGTTGCCTGATCGGCTATGCACCCGGCATGTTTGCCTACGTCATCTACGGCGCGATCCTCGACCACTTCCCTGGCCAGCAGGGTTATACCGTCGTCTTCACCTTGATGAGCCTGCTGGCCCTTGCAGGGTTCATGGTGTCCAGCCTGCTCTATCGGGCAGTGCGCAAGCAATCCGTGGCCTCTGATGGGATGCGTGCGGCGCAGGCCTGACCCGCGCAGCGCATGGGCCAGTGGCAAGCCTGAGGGGTTCGGTTTCCATGCCGGTCTGGCATCTGACGCCAGCGCGCGGTACAACTGAACCTTTTGGGAGCCCACCATGCTTGGTGTTTTTGAACGACGGCTAGACCCCTTCCCACCCGACGAGGCGCCACCCCCACCGGTCGGCCTGCTGCGCTTCCTGTGGGCGTGTACGCGTGGTGCCCGTGGCTATGTGCTTGCGCTGGCCTTGCTCAGCGCGGCGGTGTCGATCTACGAAGCCTGGTTGTTTTCCTTCCTTGGCCAGGTCGTCGACCTGCTCTCGACCTGGCAGGCCGGCGGCGCTGCAGCCGGGCAGGAACGCCGCGTGCTGTGGGGTATCGGCATCGTGCTTATGACCAGTATCGGGCTGGTGGCACTGCGCACGATGGTGCAGCACCAGGTGTTGGCGATCAATTTGCCGCTGCGCCTGCGCTGGGACTTCCATCGCCTGATGCTGCGGCAAAGCCTGTCGTTCTTTTCCGACGAGTTCTCTGGCCGGGTCACCACCAAGGTGATGCAGACGGCGCTGGCGGTGCGCGAAGTGCTGTTCACCCTCATCGAGATCGCCCCCGGTATCGGTGTGTACTTCATCGCCATCATCGCCCTGGCGGGCGGCTTCGCCTTGAAGCTGATGCTGCCGTTCATTGCCTGGGTCGCGCTATTCGGGCTGGCGATGGTGTACTTTGTGCCACGCCTGGGCAAAGTCGGCCAGGAACAGGCCCATGCGCGCTCATCGATGACCGGTCGAATTTCCGACGCCTACACCAATATCACCACCGTGAAGCTGTTTTCGCACTCCAAGCGCGAAGCGCACTTCGCGCGTGCGGCGATGGAGGATTTCAAGCAAACCGGCTTTCGCCAGATGCGCCTGGTGAGCCAGTTCGAGATCGTCAATCAGGCCCTGGTGGTCGGTTTGATCCTTGGCGCAGGCGGCTATGCCCTGTGGCTCTGGCACCAGGGTGAGGTAGGCACCGGCGCCGTGGCGGCGATTACCGCCATGGCCTTGCGTGTCAATGGCATGTCGCACTGGATCATGTGGCAGATGACCGCGCTGTTCGAGAACATCGGCACCGTGCAGGACGGCATGGCCACCTTGACCCGCGGCCCCAAGGTGCAGGATGCGCCGAACGCGAGCGTGCTGGAAACCCGCGGCGGCGCAGTGGCCTTCGACAAGGTCAGCTTCAACTACAACGGTGAACGGCAGGTGCTCGACGGCCTGAGCCTGAACATCCGCGCGGGCGAAAAAGTCGGCCTGGTGGGGCGCTCCGGCGCCGGCAAGTCGACGCTGATCAACCTGCTGCTGCGGTTCTATGACGTGGACAGCGGCGAGATTCGCATCGACGGGCAGAACATCGCCCAGGTCACCCAGGACAGCCTGCGCAGCGCCATCGGCATGGTCACGCAAGACACTTCCCTGCTGCACCGCTCGATCCGCGACAACATCGCCTACGGCCGCCCCGACGCAACCGACGCGCAAATCCGCACGGCTGCGGCCAATGCCCAGGCCGATGGTTTCATCGAACAATTGAGCGACCGGCAAGGCCATAGCGGCTACGACACGCTGGTGGGTGAACGCGGTATCAAGCTCTCCGGTGGCCAACGCCAGCGCATTGCCATCGCCCGGGTGATGCTCAAGAACGCGCCGATCCTGTTGCTCGACGAAGCGACCAGCGCGCTGGATTCGGAAGTCGAAGTCGCCATCCAGGAAAGCCTCAACGAGATGATGCAAGGCAAGACCGTCATCGCCATCGCCCATCGGCTGTCCACGATCGCGGCCATGGACCGGCTTATCGTCATGGATGAGGGGCGCATCATCGAGCAAGGCACCCACGCCGAACTGCTGGCCCGCAACGGCACCTACGCCAGGCTCTGGCAGCACCAGAGTGGCGGGTTCCTGGGTGAGGACCAGGGGGTGGCGGAGGCTATGGAGTAAGCCTGAGCGGTGGCAGCCGGTTGCTAAGGCTGCCCCTCACCCGGAAGGTGGCGCTGTTTGCAGGCGCTCGGCATCGGTTATACTTGTTAATCATTTTTTCCCTACCCCCTGACACACGAGACCGCATGAAGACTTCCCCTGCACTCCAATCGGGCGCCGACGGCAGCGAGGCCAGCGCGCCGGCAGACCTCAATGACCTGGTTGGCTACGCCTTGCGTCGCGTGCAGATGAAGGTGTTCCAGCACCTTGTCGATTGCCTGACACCGTACGAGCTGCGGCCCGCACAGTTCTCCGCGTTGGCGATCATCGCGCAGAACCCCGGCCCCACGCAGGCCGAGCTGGCCAAGGCGCTGAACATCGAGCCGCCCCAGGTCGTGCCCCTGCTCAACAAACTGGAAGAAGCCGGGCTGGCCCTGCGGGTGCGCAGCAAGGCAGATAAGCGCTCGTATGGCCTGTACCTGAGCAAGGCGGGTGAGAAGCTGCTGAAAACGCTGTACGGCGTCGCCGAAGAAAGCGACCGCGCCGCCACTGCCAACCTGAATGATGACGAGCGCCAGCAGTTGCTCGCCCTGCTGCGCAAGGCTTATTAGGCTGCCGGAAGGGTTGCCCAGCCCTTTGAACTGCGCTGTCGCGCAGAGAACCTGTGGGAGCGGGCTTGAAGGGGGGTGTCAGCCCACGAACGGCAATGGCAGCTGCGCCGCGTGCAGCCGCTGCAGCCGATAGGCAAAACGCAACCACAGATGGTCAAAGAAATACGCCGCCGTCTGGCGTTTGCGCCGGTAGAACGGTTGATCCGCGTGCACCAGTGCCAGGCGCGCCGACCGGGCCCAGGCATGGCCCAGCAACAACATTGCCAATGCCTGGAGAAAATCACCCGCAGCGCGGTAGGCGTACTCCTGGTCATCGTGCTCGACAAGCCCACCCACCCACGCCTGCAAGCCGTCGCTGGCAACGCGCAGCTGCTGCGCCCAGCGCATGCCTTCAGCGTCGCTGGCCAGGCCTGCTTCTTCCAGCACGTGGGCCAACAGTGCTTGCAGGGCCTCGCCACCATCGCCCAAGACCTTGCGCAGCAACAGGTCGTTGGCCTGGATCTCGTTGGTGCCCTCGTAGATCATCGCCACGCGGCTGTCGCGCACGGTTTGCTCGATGCCCGACTCGGTGACATAACCGTAACCGCCGAACACCTGCAGCGCGTCACTGGCCAGTTGAAACCCTTGCTCGGTGAAAAAGGCTTTGACCACCGGGGTGAGCAAGGCGATGCGCGCCTCCAGCGCTTGCCGGGCCATGCCTTGCGCCTGTTCGGCAAGGTCAATCAGGTGGGCGCTCCAATAACCGATGGCCCGCATGCCTTCGGTCATCGCCCGAGACTGCCAGAGCACCTGGCGCACGGCCGGGTGAAAAGCCACAGGGTCCGCCGCAGCGGCCAATGCACCTTCGGGGCGTAGCACCGCGCGCATCTGCAGGCGCGCCTGCGCATACGCCAAGGCGCGCTGGCCGGCGCTTTCGGCATGGGCCAGGCCCTGCAGGCCCACGTAGGTACGGGCACTGTTCATCATCACGAACAACGCTGCCAAGCCACCCTGCGGCTCGCCGACAAGCCAGCCTTCGGCCTGGTCGAAACTCAGGCTGCAGGTGGCGCTGGCGTGAATACCCATCTTGTGTTCGATGCCGGTGCAATGAACGCCATTAAGCCGGCCTTGCTCAGTCAGCTTGGGTACCAGAAACAGCGAAATCCCACGGCTGCCTGCGGGCGCATCGGGCAACCGCGCCAGCACCAGGTGCAGGATATTGTCGGTCAGGTCGTGCTCGCCGCCGGAAATGAATACTTTGTTGCCGGTCAGCCGATAAGCCCCAGCTTCATCTACCCGCGCCTGTGTGCGCAGCAGCCCCACATCGCTACCGGCCTGGGGTTCGGTCAGGCACATGGTGGGCAGGCACTCACCGCTGACGATTTTGCCAAGCCAGGCCTGGCGAAGCTCGGCAGAGCCAAACTGACGCAGGCATTCGTAGGCGCCATGGGCAATGCCGCTGTACATGGCCCAGCCATGGTTGCAGGCGTAGATCACTTCGTGCAGCGCAGCGCCGAGCAGCAGCGGCAGGCCCTGCCCGCCGTGCGCCTGCGCGCAGGCCAAGCCTGGCCAGCCGCCGTCCACATAACGCTGGTAAGCCTGGCGAAACCCGGTTGGCGTGCTCACATGGCCGTCCTGGAACCGGCAGCCTTCGCGATCACCTGGCCTGTTCAGCGGCACTAGTTGCTGTTCTGCAAAGCGCGCGCCCTCCTCCAGCAACTGTTGCGCCAGGGCACTGTCGACGCCAGCGAAGCGCTCGCATTCGGCCCACGCCGCCGGTGCCTGCAGCCAATGATCGATCACAAAACGGATGTCTTGCAGCGGAGCGCGATAGCTGTGCACGTGAAACTCCTTGTCAAACCATGGCCAGCGGGTTTTCCAGCAGCAAGGCCATGCCCTGGCCGCCACCGACGCAGGCCGAGACCACACCAAAACGCTGGCCACTGGCGCGCAGTTGCCGGGCCACACTGATGACCAGGCGCACGCCGGTAGCGGCCAGCGGATGGCCCAAGGCGATGGCGCCGCCGCAGGCATTCAAACGCTCAGGGGCAATGCCCAATGCGTGCTGCACCGCTACGATCTGCGCCCCCTGGGCCTCATTGATTTCAAAGCAGGCAATGTCGTCCAGCGCCAGCCCCGCCCGCGCCAGCAGCAAGCGGATGGCCGGTACCGGGCCCAGCCCCATCACCTCGGGCGCCACGCCAACCACGCTACTGGCCCGCAACCAGGCCAAAGGCGTACGCCCGGCCAGCGCGTCGGCCGAACACATCAACACCGCCGCCGCCCCATCCACCACCGCACAGCTGTTGCCCGCAGTCTGTACCCCCTGCGGGTAAAGGGCGGGCAGTTGCTGCAGACGTTCGAACGCGGTCGCGCGTGGGTGGCTGTCTTCAGTGACGGCTTCAACGCCACGCGGCAGGCGAATACCGCGCGGCAGCAAGCCGGGCGCTTCGAACACTTCGCTGCAGACGTTGACGCATTCGTCGCTGAACCACCCGCGCGCCCGTGCCTCCATGGCCCGCGCAAAGCTCATGGCAGCCCAGGCGTCTACGGCCTCGCGGGGGATGCGGTATTGCCGGGCGATATTCTCGGCGGTCTGGATCATGCTGATGCCCACCGCAGGGTCGAACAATGCCTCCCACAGAAAGTCCTTGAAGCCGACCTCGCCGCCCAGCTTGAACCCGCCACGGTGGGTGTAGGCGACAATCGGGTTACGCGACATCGACTCGGCGGCCACGCACAGCACGGTGCCCGCCTCCCCCGCCTGAATCTGCTCACCGGCCTGGCGCAGCAGCTCGAAACCGGTGGCACAGATCCGTTGCACCATCAGCGCCGGCACTGCCTGGTCGACACCGCAATAAAGCCCGATATGCCTGGGCAGCATGTAGGCATCGAAGTCTGCCTGGGCCATGGAGCCGGCCAGTACGCTGTCGACTTCACCGGCATCGAGCCTGGCACGCTGCAACACCGCGCGGCCGGCCTTGATGCCCAGGTCGGTCGGCGAGACCAGGCCGAATGCGCCATTGATATCGACCCACGGCGTACGGATGCCCTCGAGCAACGCGGTCGCCGCAAACGTGCGGAACTGCCCCCGGGCCGTCATGGTGCGTCTACACGCAACGGCCCAGGCCCTGCATACAGGCTGTCGATCAGGCCGTGCCGCAATTGCAGGACCACGCGCTGGTTGAGCGAGCCCTTGTCGGTGATCTCACCACGGTCGATGGACGGTGCGTCGGCGGCCAGGCCGGCGAAGCGGATATAGCTGGCGTTGCCTGTCGCGCCCCGGTTGAGCGTGGCCAGCAGGCTGGCCAGCCAGTCACGCACGGCGGGCGATGCCAGCACCTGGGCGTCACTGGCCTGGGCGCCAAGCCCGGACAACTGCCGGCATTCCGGCAAGCGCGGGAAGATCAGCAAACCCAGGCATTCGCGGTCCGGGCCCAACACCACCACATCCAGCACATAGGGCGCACCCTGCAAGATCACCTGGGTACGCATCGGCCCAACGCTGACGAACACCCCGGAGGACAACTTGAAGTCCTCGGCAATGCGCCCGTCGAACATCAGACCCAGCTGCGGGTTGCCGGGGTCGCACAGGCGCACCGCATCACCGCTGCGGTAGAACCCCTCTTCGTCAAACGCCTCCTGGGTCTGCTGCGATGAGCGCCAGTACCCCGGCATCACGTGGGGCCCGCGAAACCTCGCCTCGAGCTTGCCGTCCACCGGCACCAGCTTGACCTCGCACCCCGGGGCCGGCAGGCCGATGTAGCCGGCCACCGACAGCGGCCCGGTGGTGAAGGTGCACGACGGCGAAGTCTCGGTCATGCCCAGCCCCGCCATCATGCGGATGCGTTCGCCGCAGTGGGCCACGGCCACGGCGTCAAGGCGGTCCCAGATGGCCTGGGACAACCCGGCACCGGCGAAAAAGAACAGCTTCATGCGCTGGAAGAACCGCTCGCACAGGGCGCTGTCCTGCTCCAGTGCCTTGACCAGTTCCTCCCAGCCTTTGGGCACGGTCAGGTACGCCGTGGGGGAAATGTCCTTGAGGTTGAGCAGCGTCTGGGCAAAGCCCTGCGGCGTCGGCTTGCCATCGTCGATGTACAGCGTGCCGCCGTTGTACAGCACGATACCGACGTTGTGGCTGCCGCCAAAGGTGTGGTTCCACGGCAGCCAGTCAACCAGCACCGGCGGCACTTCGGCGAACTCCGGGAAGGTCTGCAACAGCATCTGCTGGTTGGCACACAGCATGCCCTGGGTGGTGACCACCGCCTTGGGCAGCTTGGTGGAGCCGGAGGTGAACAGGAACTTGGCCAGGCTGTCCGGGCGCAAGGCGGCAAAAGCCTGGTCGGCACAGGGTTGGGCGACGGTGGCCAGTACCTCGGCGAATGGCGTGCTCGCCCACCCCGCCAGCTCGTCCTGGCCCAGCACCAGGGTAATCGAGGGTTCGAACACCGCATTGATGGCCCTGCCGTAGGCGGCATCAGCCGCGAAGACCAGGCCCGGTTGCAGTGTCTGGACGATATGGCGCAGCTTGCCAAAATCCTGGGACAACAGTGAATACGCTGGCGATACCGGGCAATAGGGAATGCCGGCATACAGCGCGGCCGTGGCCAGTTGCACGTGCTCAAGGTCGTTGCCCGAGAGGATCAGCAGCGGGCGTTCGGCGCTCAGGCCTTGGCCCAGCAACCACGTGGCGATACGTCGAACACGCTGCAACATGGCGGCGTAAGTGATGTGCTGCCACTGCCCGTCGGCAGCGCGGCGTGCGACAAACGTCTGCTCGCTGCGCTGCTGCGCCCAATGCAGCAAGCGCTCCATCAGCCGTGCCGGGTAGGCGTCGAGCGTTTCCACGGGGTCCAGGTACAGCACGTCGCCCTGTTGGCGCACCTGTACCTGGGGCTGCCCGATCTTGACGGCGCGCAACGGCGCACGCTGGGCAACGGAGAGGGTTTCGCAGTCCATGAAGGCTACCTCTGCGTGAGTGCGCCAAGGGCCGAGGGGCCGCCAGGCGCATTCGCTATTGTTGTTGTGAGGTTGTGGGTCAAATCGGGTAGTGCCGCGCGCCATGCTGCACGGTAACCCAACGCAACTGGGTGAAGGCATCGATGGCCGCCGTGCTGCCGAAGCTGCCGTAACCGCTGGCCTTGACCCCGCCAAACGGCATCTGCGCTTCGTCATGCACCGTCGGGCCGTTGATATGGCAGATGCCCGACTCCAGGCGCTGGGCAAGGGCCAGGGCACGTTGGGTATCACGGCTGAAGATCGCCGCGCTGAGGCCGAACTCGGAGTCGTTGGCCAGGGCCAGCAGCGCTTCGTCGCCGCTGGCGCGCAGCACCACTGCCACCGGCCCGAACGACTCTTCGCGGTACAGCCTCATGCCCGCATTGACGTGGTCGAGCAGTACCGGCTGCATGACGCTGCCCGTACGTTCGCCGCCTGCCACCAGGGTCGCACCCTTGCCGACGGCGTCATCGACCAGCGCCTGTATGCGCTCACCGGCCCCGGCATCGATCAATGAGCCCAGCGGCGCGTCGGGTTGCGAGGGGTCTGCCGCACGCAAGCGGCGCACCTTCTCACCCAGCTTGGCCACGAACTCATCGGCCACCGCCTGGTCGACGATCAGCCGCTCGGTCGACATGCAGATCTGGCCCTGGTTGAAGTAGGCACCAAAGGCCGCCGCATCGACCGCAGCCTCCAGGTCGGCATCGGCCAGGACCAGGAACGGTGCCTTGCCACCCAGTTCGAGCACTGCAGGCTTGAGGTGACGCGCCGCCAGTTGCCCAACGATGCGCCCCACATGGGTAGACCCGGTGAAATTCACCCGCCGCACCGCCGGATGGGCGATAAGACGCTCCACCACTGCCGGTGCATCGTGCGGGGCATTGCAGATGACGTTGACCACACCGTCGCCCAAACCGGCCGCCTGCAATACCTGACCGATCAGGCCATGCACCGCCGGGCTGGCTTCGGAGGCCTTGAGCACCACGGTATTACCGCACGCCAGGGGCATGGCAATAGCGCGTGTGGCCAGAATCACCGGGGCATTCCAGGGAGCGATACCCAGCACCACCCCACAGGGTTGGCGCAGGGCCATGGCAAAGCTGCCGGGCACGTCGGAGGGGATGACACTGCCCTGTATCTGCGTGGTCATCGACGCCGCTTCACGCAGAATATTGGCCGCCAGCATCACATTGAAACCGTACCAGTTGGCCTTGGCCCCGGTTTCCCCGGCCATGGCCAGAAATTCGTCGCGCCGGGCATCCAGCGCATCGGCTGCCTTGAGCAAGCGCGCACGGCGCTCGCCCGGCCCCAGCGCGGCCCAGGCGGGGAACGCCGCCTGCGCCGCTTCGACCGCCGCGTCGGCGTCGGCCAGGGTGGCGGCGGCCACCACCGACACCACTTCGCCGCTGACCGGATGGCGACGCTCGAACGTGCCGCCGTCGCTGGCCGCACGGGCCTTACCGCCAATTAACAAGGGCACCTCGAACATCGGGCATTCCTCTTTTCTGATTGTTCGGGAATGAAAACCGCGGCCGCTCAGCGCTTGTAGGCTTGCAGGCCTGGCTTGATGCTTTTGTCGTCGAGGAACTGCTTCAGGCCTTGCGCGCGGCCGTGCTCCGGGTCACGCAGCTGGGCCTGGTCCAGCTTGGCGTACAGGTAGTCCTCGTTCTGCTCCCAGGTCAACTCGCGGCAGCGCTTGAAGCCGTTTTTGGCGGCACGCAGCACAACCGGGTTCTTGTCGAGAAGGTCCTGGGCGAGCAGCACCACTTCATCGCGCAACTGCGCCAACGGCACGCTCTTGTTGACCAGCCCCATCTGCGCGGCTTTGTGCCCGTCGAAGGTCTTGCCGGTCATGATGTAGTACAGCGATTCACGGTGGCCCACGGTGTCGGCCATGGCCTTGCTGACCAGGTTGCCCGGTGGAATACCCCAGTTGATTTCAGACAGGCCGAAGGTGGCCTCGTCGGCGCAGATGGCCAGGTCGCAAGCGACCAGCGGGCTGAAACCACCGCCGAAGCACCAGCCGTTGACCATGGCGATGGTGGGTTTGCTGTAGAAGCGTAGCAGCTTCCACTGCCATTCCGAGGCATCGCGGCGGATGCGCTCCTGAAGGATCTCGGGGCCTGCGTCCACCTCGCGGAAGTACTCCTTGAGGTCCATGCCGGCGGTCCAGGCGCTGCCCTCACCGGTCAACACCAGCACGCGTGCGTCGGCGTCCTGCTCGACGGTTTCCAGTACATCGCGCATTTCACGGTTGAGCGTTGGGCTCATGGCGTTGCGCTTTTCAGGACGGTTGAAGCTGACCCAGGCGATGCCTTGCTCGACGGTGACTTTCACGGTCTGCCAGCGGTTTTCGTATTGGCCCATCACACACCTCTTGTACTGATTGTTCGTTGTGGTTGGCCGAACATTAGCCCGGCCATATAGTTAAGTCAATTAACCATTAATAAAATTATCTATTTTACTTCGAATGCGTCGTAGACCACGGCGTTGCCCAGGCGCATGGCGCTGCCCACGCCCACCGTGCGGTTCAGCCAGGCGTATTGCGGGGCCGAGGTTTCAAAGCGCAGCGTGATGCGGAACTGGTACAGGCTGGGGTCGACGTCCTCGCCGGCGGCGACTTTCTTCATTACCTCGGGCGGGCCGAAGCGGTAGCCCTCGGTGCGCAGGTAGATCAACGCACCGTCATCGGTCTGCAGCAGGTAACGGGTGTCGATAATGGCCACCCCCTCTGGGGTGACCACTTGCCAGTCCGCGCCGTTGTTGAGGATGGTGCCCTTGAGCCGAGCGCCCTCGAAATGCCCACCCGTGATGGGGATGATGCGCCGCTTGCCCTGCCCGCTGGTGCTGCCCAGCTCCCAGATGGGTGCCACCAGGTCGACACTGAAGCGCGCCAGTGGCTCAAGCTTGAGCGGCGGCGGTTCATAGCTGGCCGCCTGGGCCAGTGCGGCGCAACCGCTCAACAGCATGACGGCAAGTGCTTTACCCAGGCTCATGGCGCAACACCTCCCGAGGCTGCAGCTTCGGCCTGCGCTGCACCGCGCCCCAGCAGTGCCATCGCCGCCACGGCAGCCACCACCAGCCCCGGTGAGGCCGCCAGCAACAAACCGCCTACGCCTGCGCCGGCAGCGAGGATCTGCCCGGCCGCCAACGGCCCGGCCATCGACCCCAACCGGCCCACGGCCACCGACGCGCCCACCCCCGTGGCGCGCACGTGTGTCGGGTACAGCGTGGGGGCCAGCGCATACAGCACCAACTGGCCGCCGATGGCGCAATAGCCTGCGGTAAAGCCCGCCAGCAGGAGCAAGCCGAAGCTGGTGGAGAGGCCCAGGCCCGCCAACGAGGCGAGCATGCCGGCATAGGCGATGCACACCGCACGCCCCGCATGGCCACGGTCCATCATGCGCCCGGTGAGGAATGACCCCGCCGCGCCGCCCAGGTTGAACAGGATCTGCACCGCGCCGGCCTGCGGCCGCGTATAGCCCTGGCCAATCAACAGCGAAGGCAGCCAGTTGAGCAGCATGTACAGCACGGTCAAGGTAAAGAAACACGCCAGCCACAACAGCAGCGTGCGGCTCGCCCGGCCTGGGCCGAACAGTTGCGCTGCCAGCCCGTTCTGCGTGCCCGTGGTCGCAGCCTGGGCCCGAAACGCCTGGGATTCAGGCAGCCAGGCCATCAGCACGAAGGCAATCGCGATCGGTGCGAAACCGCCGACATAGAACACCAGGCGCCAGCCCTCACCCAAGCCTGCCATGCCAATCACCGACGCGATGGCGCCGCCCAGGGGGACGCCGCAGTAAGTCAGGCTGACGGCCGTGCTGCGCAAGCGTTCGTGGGCCGCTTCACTGGCCATGGCGATGAGGATCGGCAATGCTGCCCCCAGCCCCAGCCCGGTCATCAGCCGGGCAACCAGCAGCGAGGCATAGTCCCAGGCATGTGCGGTGCCCAGGGAGAACAGCCCGAACAGCAATACGGCCATGATCAGGTTGCGTTTGCGGCCCAGGCGGTCGGCCAGCCAGCCGCCAACGAAGGCGCCAGGCAACAGGCCGAGCAAGCCGGCACTGAACACCCACCCCAGCATCGCCGGGGTCAAGGCGAATTCCTTGGCCATGTGCGGCGCCGCAATACCGGTGGCTTGCAGGTCGAGCCCTTCGAGCAGGGCGACGAGAAAGCACAAACCGATAGTCAGTACCGGTCGGTGCGAATGTGCGATTGAACCACTCATGTGCAGCCCTCTTGTTGTTATGCGTAAGGTAATCAGAGCCTGAAGGTGGCGCGCATGGACACGAACGAGGCGTCGTCGCCCCCGGCATCGCGAATGGCAGCGCCTATGTCGTAGTACTTCAGGTCCAGGTCGAGCGTCAGGTTAGGCGTTGGCAACCATCGGGTGTTGACCCGGTAGATGGTGCCCACGTGTCGGCCAGTGCCGCGGGTGTTGGCAAGTACGCTCATGCCAGGCATGTATACCCCGTCGCTGGTGTTCTGTTTCCACACTTCGAACACCCCGGGCTCGAAACGCAGGTTGCGCCAAGGTGAAAAACCGAAGGTCGGGCCAATGACGATGACGTTGCTCAAGGTGGTCAGGCTGGCCTCGCCGTAGACGCCATTGCGCGGGTACAACGGGTCGAAGGTACCGACCTTGCCATCGCCCACCTCGCTGTCACCACTGGCGGCGTCCAGGCGCATGGCCAGGCGCGGGTTCCACGGATGGCTGAAGGTGTACCCGGTGTCGCTGGACACCGCCCAGGCCCGAATGTCGGCGTTGCCCAGGTGCCCGCGCTGGGCCGCCAGGTCCCAGCTCCAGTCGATGGCCTGGTAACGGCCGAACACGCGGGTGCCGAAGGTGTAGCGTTTTTCGTCACCGGTTTCCCCCGCCAGGGTGCGGTCGTCGGTTTCCAGGCCGAAGGCGAACAGGTCGATGTTCCACGCCTGGGTCAGCGGCTGCGTGCCATACAGGCCATAGAACTTGACTGCATTGTTGCTGCCGTCATCCCAGCTGTCCTCGCCGGTTTCCACGGGCCGTACGGCAAAGGCATCGAGCTTGCGCCCGTCCTTGAGGTTGAGGCTGGCGCGCAGCCCATCGAAAGTCTGGCGGATGTTGGGCGAATCGCGGTAGGTCACGAACACCTGGTTGCCATAGGCCATTTCCTGGCGGCCGACGCGTGTGGTGTAGCGCCCACCGGTAAAGTCATGGTTCAGGTCGATAAAGGCCTGGCGCACTTCATTGCGGCTTTCGTCATTGGGCGAGTACAGGTCCTTGCCGAAGGCGCGGGTGTTCTCGACCTGCACGAAGGCGCGCAGCGCATCGTCGAACAGGTGCAGGTCGGCGTGCGCCTGCAGGCGTTGCATCAGGTAGGAATCGTCCTTGATGCCGCGCAAGCCGAAGAACGGTTTGTCCATTGCATCGGCGCGGTAGCGCGCCTCTGCGCCCAATTGCAGCCAAGCGCTGTCGGACAAGCGATGGTAGCGCAGGCCATCGAACGGATCGGTGGCTTTGCCCGGTGCATCCAGAAAGCGGTAGTCCTCGACCCAGCGCGGCGCGCCGGGACGCCCCGGCCGACTGTCCTCCAAGGGGCTGGCAGCCTGTGAAAGCGGAGCGATTGATAACAGCGCCAGGGACAGACATGCCCCCGTCAACGGCTTGGTCATCAGAATATCCTTTCTTGTTGTTGTGAAAATGGATAACTCTGTTAACGATTATTTTGATTAACGATGATGCCGTCAATAGGCGCCAGCGCATATCACCGCTGCGGCTGTGCGATCAGTGTTCGCTGATCGAACACTTTTGAAACCCCCGATTCAGGGCCGTTGCCTGGCAAAGCCCGTAAAGAAGCGTTTCAGCCACGGGCGCCTGCGGTTTGCATTCCTTGACAAGATCATTAAATAAAAAAATCATGTGGCGCATTCCACCCACAATAATAAAGAGAACCCCA
Organism: Pseudomonas sp. SWRI68; assembly: GCF_014269165.1. Classification (NCBI taxonomy): domain Bacteria; kingdom Pseudomonadati; phylum Pseudomonadota; class Gammaproteobacteria; order Pseudomonadales; family Pseudomonadaceae; genus Pseudomonas; species Pseudomonas sp. SWRI68. The sequence goes on from NZ_JABWRU010000010.1 coordinate 210,737, forward strand.
TGACACCCTCGAAGCCCTTGCTTGCTTTCGGCCTGCTTCTGCTCGGCGCGAGCCAAGCGTTCGCCGCGCCAACCGTTAAACAACCCAACATTCTGCTGGTGGTCGCCGATGACCTGGGGTTTTCCGACCTGTCTGCGTTGGGCAGTGAAATCGCTACCCCCCACCTGGACAAGCTGCTGGCGGAAGGGCGCCTGATGCTGGACTTTCACGCCGCACCCAGCTGCTCCCCCACCCGCGCCATGCTGATGTCCGGCAACGACCCGCACCTCTCCGGGGTTGGCATGATGGCCGAGTCGCGCGGGCGCCTGCCGGCGGGCAGCGAAGTGCAACCGGGGTATGAAGGTGTGCTGGGGGCCAACGTGGCCACGCTCGCCGAGTTGTTGCGCGATGCCGGCTACCGCACCTACATCGCCGGCAAATGGCACCTGGGCATGACCCCGGCGCAGCAGCCGCACAACCGCGGTTTCGACCAGGCTTATGTACTGCTCGAAGGGGGCGCGGCGCACTTCAAGCAAACCAACATGGGCCTGCTGCCCAACTACAGCTGGACCTTCCGCCACAACGGCGAGCCGGTGGAGCTGCCTAACGATTTCTACTCGACCCGCTGGTTCACCGACCGCCTGATCGACGCCATCGACCAGGGCAAGGCCAGCCACAAGCCGTTCTTCGCCTTTGCCGCCTACACCGCACCGCACTGGCCGCTGCAGGCACCCGACGCGTACCTGGCGCAATACCGCGGCCGCTATGACCAAGGCTATGAGCAGATTGCCCGCGAACGGCTTGAGCGCCAGCGCAAGGCGGGGTTGGTGCCCGCCGACTTCCCGCTGGAGCCGCAACTGGAAGGCGTGCCGGCCTGGGCGTCGCTGAGCCCTGAGCAACAGCAGCAGTCAGCCCGCACCATGGAGGTTTACGCAGCCATGGTAGCGGCGCTGGACGCCGAGGTCGGACGCTTGGTGGAGCATCTGCGGGCCACGGGCGAACTCGACAACACCCTGGTGTTGTTCATGTCCGACAATGGCCCGGAAAATGCCAACCGTGTAGACCCGGCGTGGATCAAAAGCAACTTCGACAACCGCCTGGAAAACTACGGTCGGCCCGATTCGTTCCTGATGATCGGCTCGGCCTGGGCCCAGGTCAGCGCCCTGCCCAGCCGCCGCTACAAGATGACCACCTACCAGGGCGGCATTCGCGTACCGGCCTTCGTCCACTACCCGGCGACGATAAAACCCGGGCGCAGCGAAGCGCTCGCCAGCGTCCGCGACATCATGCCTACCTTGCTGCAGCTGGCCGGTGCGTCCTTGCCAGGCATCAAGTACCGCGACCGCGATATCGTGCCACCCCAAGGCACATCAGCTTTGGCTTACCTCGAAGGCAAGGACACCCAGATCCACCCCCGCGACGAGGCCCTGGGCTGGGAAATCAACGGGAATGCCTCCTTGCGCAAGGGCGACCTCAAGCTGTTGTTCGATACCACCGACGCAGCGCCGGCCTGGCGTTTGTTCGATTTGAGCAAGGACCCAGGCGAACGCCATGACCTGGCCCCGCAACAGCCCATGCAAGTGGCCGAACTGTTGCGCGACTGGAAAAGCTACGCCCAGCGCAACAACATCGTGACCACGGCCGAGGGGCGGCCTGTTTCCCCCGCGTTGGTCCGCACGCCATGACCCCCCGGAGGCTCGGGGGTGTGGTACTCGCCCTCGGCGTGCTTGCCGCCGCGTATGCCGCCTGGCCGGTGCCCCCTGCACCGGCGCTGCTATGCAGCAGTTACAGCGGCGTGCCAGAGCCCCACCAGGGGCCTTGGCGAGACGGTATGGTCCGCGTTGCCGGGGGCACGTTCAGCTTCGGCTCAGACCGCTTCTACAGCGAAGAAGGCCCGCCGCACCAGGCCAAGGTCTCGGCCTTCTGGGTCGACGTGCACCCGGTCACCAATGCCCAGTTCGCCCGCTTCGTACAGGCCACCGGCTACGTGACCCAGGCCGAACAGGGCATCGACGCACAGGCCGCCCCCGACCTGCCAGACCCGCTGCGGGTGCCAGGCGCAATGGTGTTCAAGCAAGGCGCGCAGGTGTTGCGGCCCGGCTGGCAATTCGTTGCCGGGGCGAACTGGCGCCACCCCCTGGGGCCCGGCAGCCACTGGCACGAGCGGGCCAACCACCCGGTGGTGCAGGTGACCCTGCGCGATGCCCAAGCCTACGCCCGCTGGGCCGGGCGCACACTGCCCAGCGAGGCGCAGCTGGAATACGCGATGCGCGGTGGCCTGCAGGATGCGGACTTCAGTTGGGGCACGGCTGAGCGGCCCAACGGCAACCCCATGGCCAATACCTGGCAGGGCCAGTTCCCGTATCACAATCAAGCGCTCGACGGTTTCACCGGCACCTCCCCGGTGGGCTGCTTCGTGGCCAATGGCTTTGGCCTGTTCGACGCGGGCGGCAACGTCTGGGAGCTGACGCGCAGCGGCTATCGCCCCGGGCATGATGAGGCACGCGACGCCGCCCTCGACCCCACGGGCCCGGCGCTGGGCGACAGCTACGACCCCGTACAACCCGGTACGCCGGTGGTGGTGATCAAGGGGGGGTCACACCTGTGCTCGGCAGATGCCTGCATGCGCTACCGGCCTTCGGCACGGCAGCCGCAGACGGTGTACCTGGCAACGTCTCATGTGGGGTTTCGGACGGTGCGGGCAGCTGCGGCCGACTGAGGCTGCCCAGCTCGCTTGCCGCCTGTGCCAGCCGCTGGGTGGCACGGCGGATCTCGTCCACATCGAGCGAGGCAAAGCCCAGGCGCAAGGCATTTTCGCGGTGGCCGAACGGTGAAAACTGGCCGCCGCCGCGCAGCACCAGGTCCAACTGCAACGCTTTGGCCGCCAACTGGTCGACATCGATCGCATCGTCGAACGTCACCCACAGTGCCAACCCGCCTTCCGGTGCCTGCACCGCTATCTGCTCGCCAAAGGCATCGCGCAGGCAATTCAACAAGGTCTCCCGACGCCGACGGTACTCGCTGGACACCCGCCGCAGGTGCTTTTTCAGCTCGCCGTCATTGATCAGGTCCGCCAGCATCCGTTGCATGACCGCATCCCCCTGCCCCAAGGTCAGCACCGCGGTACGCTCAAGCACCTCGATCACATTCGGCGGCGCCACGATAAAGCTGCAACGAAAGGTGCTGCCCAACGACTTGGACAGCGAACCGATGTAGATCACATGGCGCTGCGAAGGGTCGCTGGCCAGCGGCAAGTAGGGGCGCCCGGCAAAGTGATACTCGTGGTCGTAGTCTTCTTCGATCACGCAAAAATCATGCAGCCTGGCCAGCTCCAGCAATTGCTGCCTGCGTGCGGCATGCAGGCTGACTGTGGTCGGGAACTGGTGATGCGGGGTGAGGTACATCATGCGAACGTCGTGTGCCCGGCACAACGCGTCGACCTGATCGACCCGGCAACCCTCCTCGTCCAGGTCGACGGTAACCAGCCGCGCCCCCAACTGGCGGAAGATCTCCCACGCCGGCGGGTAGCTCAGGCGCTCGACCAGCACCACATCACCCGGCTTGAGCAATGCGCTGGCCGTCAGGTACAGCGACATCTGCACGCCTTGGGTCAGGCAGATGTGTTCTGCCCCCACGTTCAGGCTGCGGTTATGGCGCAGCATGTCGGCCAATGCGCTGCGCAGGTATTGGCTGCTGCCCTCGCAGCCATGGCGCACGGTGTTGGTGGTGAAACTGGTGCGCAAGGCCTTGCGGTAATAGCGATGCAACACAGCCTGGGGCAGCAGGCGATGGTCACAGGCGCCGTTATCGAAAAACAGCGCGCCCGGCCGATGGTGCAGCGTCGTCACCTGCTCGCTGTGGGTGAAATACGCCACCGCTGGCGCGTCGTTCAGCGCCAGGGCGAAGGCCGGCGGCGCGCCGCGCGCAGGCAGCGTGCCCGCCGCGAGCCGGGTACTGACGAAGGTGCCCCGGCGCTGCACGCTCTCCAGCCAGCCTTTGGTGACCGCCTCTTCGTAGGCGAGGATCACCGTCTTGCGATTGACGTCGAGCAGTTGCGCCATCTCCCGCGTGCCGGGCAACAGTGTGCCGGGGCACAGGCGGCCCTCGACGATGGCGGTCACCAGGCCTTCGACGATCTTGCGGTACGAGGCCTGCGGCTGAGCCCCATCGAGCTTGAGCAGCGGCCGCCATTTGCGAAGCTGGACCATGTGAATTATCCAGAACTGGAGGTTCTTGTGGTCCTAGTCTAAACGCAACAATCAGGCCTCTCCAGCCCACCCTTGCGCCCTGAGGTCTGTATGCACGATCGCCATGTCATTGAACTCTCGCCCTCGGGCAAGCGCTTCGAAGCCGCCGAAGGCTTGCTGCTCGATGCAATGCTCGCCAGCGGCCTGTCCGTGCCCTTCTCGTGCCGCCGCGGCGCCTGTGGGTCGTGCAAGGTCAAGGTGGTGGCGGGCCAGTATCGGGCCAAACAACGCAGCGACGACACGCCCCCGCCCTGCTACCCCCTCGCCGCCAACGAGATGCTGCTGTGCCAGAGCCATGCCTGCAGCGACATGCGCCTGGAAATCCCCGGCTGGTCAGTGGACACGCCGCCCCTGCAGATCAGCGCCCATGTGCTGAGCAAACGCGCCCTGAGCGTGGACATCACCGAACTGGTGCTGCAACCCACGCAGCCCCTCGAGGTACGCGCCGGCCAGTACCTGAGGTTTTGCCTGGCCAACGGCGACAGCCGCTGTTTCTCCATCGCCAACCTGCCAGCGCAGGACCAAGGGCGGTTGGTGTTTCATATTCGCACCCTCAGCGGCGGGCTGTTCACCGCAGGCACCCTGCCGTCCCTGCAGGTGGGCGACGCGCTGCAGCTCGAAGGGCCCGTGGGCGCCTGCACCTGGCAACACGAAGGTGAACGCCCCGTGGTGTTGTTCGCCACCGGCACCGGCTATGCCGGCATCAAGCCGTTATTGCTGACGGCCCTGTCTGGCACTGCCCAGGTCACGTTGTATTGGGGCGGTTCAGCGCAGGCCGACTTCTATGACAGCGCGTTTCTCGACCAGGCCAGCCAGGCACATCCACGGTTTCGCTGGCACCGGGTGCTGTCGGCACAAGCCCGCGTGCAACAGGTTGCGCTGACGCATGCTCACCCGTGGGCCGACACCCAGGTCTATGCCTGCGGCAACCCTGCGATGATCAGCCAGGCCCGCGCACTATGCCTTGCAGCGGGCGTGCAGGCACACCGTTTTGTCGCCGAGGCGTTTGTGCCCAGCGGCGCATCGGTGCCGGCGACCGCGATGCTCGACACGCTTGACCCGGTACTGGAAAAAGTCGGCCCGCGCTACTCGCTGGACGGCATGCTCGCCGCCCGCGAGCAGTCGGTACGGGCCCTGGCGGCCATCGCCAGCCAGCTGAAAGTCGGCATGACCACCGCCGAGGCGTTGCACATGGCAGGCCAGACGTTGCAGGCAATGGGCGCGTCGCACACCTGGCACCCGACCTATATCCGCTTTGGCGACGACACCATCCGCACACCGCGCCAGGGCATCGACCTGCAGCGTCGGCTGCGTGCCACCGACATCGCCGTGGTCGACCTCGGCCCGGTGTGGGATGGTTATGAAGGCGACTATGGCGACACCTTCGTGTTCGGCGAGCACCCGCTGTATCAGGCCTGCGTCACCGCCCTGCACGAGGTGTTCGAAGAGACGCGCCAAGCCTGGTGCGACGGGCTGACCGGCCGTGAACTGTACGACGTCGCCGAGCGCAGCGCCCTGGTCAAAGGCTGGCAGCTGGAGCGCAACCTGGCCGGGCACCGCATCGCCGACTTCCCCCATGCGCTGTTCGGCCAGGACAAACTGGCCGATCTGGACATCGTACCGAGCGAGATGGTCTGGGTACTGGAGATTCAGCTGTGCCACCCCACGGAGCCGGTCGGGGCGTTTTTCGAAGACATTCTGGTTGGGCAAGCCAGGCCGGCCAAACTTGTGGTGCTTCAGAAACACCAATGAAACGCCTGGAGATTCTATTCGGGGCCACCAGGTGCCTGGCTTGGCATTTTCAGCGCCTATCAGATCGAGCGCCGCCCGCGCGGCGCATCGCGACGCAAGGCCGCTCCTACATTTTGGACTGCCCCCAAGAAGTTGGACAAAAAATCCAACCCTTGGGGGGACCGATGGGCAAATACACAGAGCAGTTCAAACTCACAGCCATCTCAGCCTACCTAGATGGTAGCG
>NZ_JABWRU010000100.1:0-203 GCF_014269165.1 Pseudomonas sp. SWRI68
TTCGAATCCCCTTATAATGCGCCCCACTTCCAGCGTAGTCGGAACGAAAAACTCCTTGAGTTTCAATGAGTTGATCGAGCCAGGTAGTGGTGGAAGTGCTCCGATCGAAAGATCGTCAGCGGTTAAGATGGTGGTTGACAGCGCTTCTAAACGCTGTATGATTCGCCTCCCGCTACGAGAGATCGCAGCGAGTCAAGTGTTTG
>NZ_JABWRU010000101.1:0-202 GCF_014269165.1 Pseudomonas sp. SWRI68
TGGTGGTGCTGACAGTCGAGCCGTTGTTGTAGACGTCGTTGTCCGGGGTCTGGAAGTCAACGCTGCCTTGGGTCTTGCCGGCTTCAACAGTGATGGTTTGGCCGTTCGACAAGGTCACCGTAACCGGAGTCTGGGCAGGGTTGCTCAGGGTCACGGTGTAGGTGATCACGCCGCCTTCGGTAACCGAAGGATTGGCGGTCAG
>NZ_JABWRU010000011.1:0-191149 GCF_014269165.1 Pseudomonas sp. SWRI68
ACCCGAAGCCATTTCGTTGGCACAAGAAGGCCGAGGACATCCTTGCCTCAGTCGCTCGCGCGGCGCGAGCGCTGGGCAAATGATTTTCAGTGGTATTTCTGAAACACCACATTAGGTTCTGTACGAAAAGTAGGGTCATTCATCGTTGTGGGAGCGGCGGTGCGGCGATCCGACTTGCCCCGCGATCTGCACTTTTCGTACAGAGCCTAAAAGGTGCTGCTCAGCAGCCAACCGAATACGCCGCAGCCCAGGACAACCAACCACGCAGGCCACTTCCAGAGCATCAGGGCCATCAAGGCGATCAGCGCCCATGCCAAGTCTGCTGGCTTGGCTATGGCGCTCGTCCACACCGGTTGGTACAAGGCTGCCAGCAGAAGCCCGACCACGCCGGCGTTTACACCGGCAAGCGCTGACTGGCTGCGGGCGCTGCGCCGCAGTGTTTCCCAGAAGGGAACTACACCGACCACCAATAGGAAGGAGGGGGTAAAAATGGCGAGAATGCCAACGGTCGCGCCCACCCAGCCGGACGGCTGCACGCTCATGGATGCACCCAGGAAGGCTGCAAACGTGAACAGTGGGCCCGGTATGGCCTGCGTCAGGCCATAACCTGCGAGAAAGGTGTCATTCGCGACCCAGCCATTGGCCACTGTGGCCGACTCCAGCAACGGTAGAACGACATGCCCACCGCCGAATACCAGCGAGCCTGCGCTATAAAAGGCGTTGATCATTGCCAGTGCTTGCGAGGGCCAGATGCGGGTCAATAGCGGCAAGCCCACCAACAAGGCAAAGAACATTACCAGCGCAGCCAGCCCGGCCTTTCGGCTGAGTGAAAACGGCAGCTCTTCCCCTGCCGGGGAGCCCGGAGGCTTGAGCAGGATCAAGCCTGTGATGGCCGAGCCTGTGATCACGGCTATCTGCCCGACTGCGTTGGGCCACAGCAGCGCGGTACAGGCAGCGAACAGGGCGATGGCTACCCGCGCGAAATCGGTGCAGAGGCTACGTGCCATGCCCCATACGGCCTGGGCCACCACGGCGACTGCGACGATTTTCAGGCCGTGCAACAGGCCACTTGGGGCGCCACCTCCCCATGCCCCCAGGCCCTGAGCACACAGCGTCAGCAGGAGGGCCGATGGCAATGTGAACCCAGCCCACGCAGCGACAGCGCCCGGGTACCCCGCCCGTGAAAGGCCCAGCGCGATGCCCACCTGGCTGCTGGCGGGGCCGGGAAGCAGTTGGCACAGGGCGACCAGCTCGGCATAACTGCGTTCACTGAGCCATTGGCGGCGCGCTACAAATGCTTCACGAAAGTAACCCAGGTGCGCAATGGGGCCACCGAAAGACGTCAGCCCCAGGCGCAAGAACACCAGAAACACCGACCAGGCAGAGTCGCTGGGCTTCACGCCGCAGTGAGTGCGTTCTGACAAGACAGGCTCCTTGGGTAAGTGACGCTGCAGTTTTTGGTGGGGAACAGCCAGCCTTGAAGGTTGCTTTGGCGCGTAGCCCCAGCGCCGCCCCGCGGCGCTCGGTTTCACCGGCACTAAAATCCTGCGACAAGCCCCATAATCCGTACTCATTTGTGCAAAGTTTGCTGTTCGCCGCCTACGCTGTCCAGAGTCTTGGTCAGCAGGAGGCACCATGAGCAATTTCCCTATCGTTGCTACCGTCCTGTCTATGGTCTTGGGCCTTTCTGTCACGCGCCTGCTTCTGGGGGCGCTGACCGTCTTCCGTATCCGTCGCACCGCTGCTCCAGACTGGGTGGCTCTGGTCTGGGCGGTCATGCTCTTCACCACCCAGATGGATTTCTGGTGGGCGGTCAATTCGCTGCCGCAAGTCAGGGCGACCTTCTCGTTCCAGGAGTTCTTGCTGTTAGTGCTGCTGGCTCTTGCGCTGTTCGTTTCCTCGGCGCTGATGTTGCCTAGCCGCAGCGAGGACGAGCGTGAAGGGCTTCGTGTGTACTTCGAGCAGGATGGCCGCTACGCGCTGCTGTTCCTGTCGGGCTATTACCTGCTTGGGTTCATCGTCAACATTCTGTTGTTCGGCGTTTCGCCCATGGCGCTTTGGGGCGCCTTTGACGTGGTCATGATCATGATCCCGCTGTGTGTGTTTGCAGCCAGCTCGCGCAAGGCCTATACGCTGCTGACCGTGGCATTCGTACCTCTTAATATTGCGGACCTGATCATATCGCTAGTGGCGTGACCGAGGTCTTGCGCTGTGCATTAAAATCTATGCATTGTGAGCACAATATCTGTACAAGATGCTATTGTTGTACAGTATTTACGCGTGCTTGAGGTCAGTATGGCGCACCGTGCTCGTTGGACTTGCCTTTGTCTGCTACTGGCGGCCTTTTCGGCGGTGGCGGGCTGGCGAGCGGAGCTGCCTGGGGCGCAACGGCTGGGGAGTGGTGAGTTCACCTGGTTTGGACTGCGTCTTTACACAGCACAATTATGGACAGCAGGGCCAGTTCATGACTGGAGCCAGCCTTTCGCCCTTGAGCTCCTCTACCACCGTTCGTTGTCCAGGGACACCTTGGTACAGGCCAGCCTTGAGGAAATGCGCCGCCTCAACGGTGGCAGCATAACGCCGCAACAACGCACGGCGTGGACCCATGGGATTGAAGAGGCATTCGTGGATGTGCGCCCCGGCATGCGCATTACTGGCTTGTACCTGCCGGGGCAGGGGTGCCGCTTTTACGTCGACGGTAAATTCAGCCGCGATATCGCCGACCCGGTCTTTGCCAGGGCGTTCTTTGCCATCTGGCTCGACCCCGGAGCCCGGGATACACAACTGCGCCAGCGCCTGCTTGGGCTGGCTGGCAACGACTGAGGAACATGTACAAAGTGCTGTTGCTGGTTTCCTAGGCGTTACCAGCTGGACCTGCCAGTTGACGGGCGGCACTGGCAGGTAGACCTGGACGACTGGATGTACCTCATGGATGACGACACCCTGATCAACCGTTCAAGCATGAGCAAGCTGGGCGTTGAGATCGCCCAGATCACCCTGTTCTTCCGCCGCCTGCCAGAGGGCACACCATGAACCTGATCGCGCTTACCCAGCTGGTCTCGACCGGCGAAGCAAAGGAACTTGAACTGCTGTCGCTGGAGGGTGGTTTCTACCTCCTGCGCGCCTTGACCGACGCCGGCCCCGTGACATTGAGCGATGCCCATGGGCAGCCCGTTCGCGTGCGCTCCACTACCGAGCTGCGGCAGCTGTTGGCCGACCTGCCACCCGTGCCCTGCATGCTGGTACAGCAGGTGGTGCATGATGAGATGTGCGGGCAACGTGACGGCCCCATTGCGCCGCTGCGCGTACCGGTAACGCTCACCAGCCAGTGGTAGCCTGAACGATGCGCCTGGGCCCGCCCGCGATGTTGTTCTGATGGCGGAAGTGGAGGGTAAGGCCCGCTAGGTGCCGCCTTTGCGTGATTTGCTCTCGGAGAGCGAAGGGGTGGCTATAGCTGTGTTTGAGGGGCAGCGTCGGGATCATTTGCCGCAGCCATATATAACTAAACTAAATGAATATTTAGCATAGTTATTCATTTCAGGCATATAAAGGGGCAGGGTAGTCCATGCCGAGGTCGCGTCACTGGGCCTACGCATTGCTCCAACCCACACCCTTTATCTATCGCATTTTTCCTTGGTTCCACCGGGTAGATGCGCAAGCAGTTTTCCCTGAGCGCGCGTCGTCAGAAGGAGAAGTGCCATGTCCTACGCTATCTTCAGTCTTATCAAGCAGCAGGCCAAAGTTCTTTCCAAATCGGAAGGAATTTCGCTGTCCTCAGCTCAAGAGCTATTCGCTCAGAGAGCGAAATTCTACAATTTTCATGACCTTACCACTGTAGCCACGCGTGATCCTGACGATCCTCGGCTTGGTCGTGCCGCCTTTGGCGTCAACGACCTCAAGGACGCCATTCGGGAAGATGATCTAACGTCTCAGCTTGACGATTTGTTGGAGGACGCTACCTCAGAAGCCCGGGCCGACATGAATGCGTCCGACTTTCGAGTGACCTCCTTGAAAATCACCAGCGCTAATTACGATTCAGGCTCTAGGAAAGCTGGGCCAGGTTCAACATCATCCGTCGTTTCGACAGTTGGTCTTTCGATGAAGAGACTCCGTTTGAGGTCGTTGACAGCATCACCGACAGCGACCTTGATCGGGAGCACGAGCTGGAGTACCAGTACGAGTAGCATCTGGCCGAGAAAGCCGCTTAGGCTAAACGGGACATGACATAGCCGTTAACAGGTACGGCGGGTGTTGCTACTAGCAATACCTGGTGCCGGCCGAACAGGTCGGATTTTTTCGCGTCCGCGAAAATTGTACTGCGATCTGGCTTCCAATCTGGCCAACACACGCCCCGGCAGCTCCATACGAAGGTGCGCATAATGCATATTATGTTAAATGGTGTGTCTGGAGGTGCGCTTTACAGGTGTCACCAGCGTCGGTAATTGTGACCGTCACTTAATGAATGGAATGGCGCCCACTCAGGCAACCCGCTGACTTCAATGATCTTTTTGAATGCGCTCAGAGCATGTGACCGGCCCAGATCCCTTGTTCCACCAATTCCGACGCCAATGCTACGAACGTCTCGCCGACGTAGCGAGTCGCTGGGCTTACTCGCCTGTCGGCAGGTGACACTATGACCAGTTTGCGCATCGGCGTCGGCTCTACCAGTGGCGCTGCGCAAAGCGTGCCGTTTTGCAGATGTGCATAGATCGACGCCAGTGGCAAAGCGGTCAGACCGAAACCATTGCGGACCAGATCGATCATGGCGCCAAATGAATCCGCCTCGACACTGGCTACGATCTTGAAACCGACATCTGCAGCGCAACGGTCCATGATCTTGCGCAGGCCATGTCGCGGGCTGGGCAGGACCAACTGTTCGTGGGCCAGGCTTGCAAAGTTGACGGCCCGATCCAATGTCAGGCCGGCACTGGGTGGTCCTACCAGAACCAGATTCTCCATCATCACCGGTACGATGCGCAGCGTGTGCAAAGGCTCCAGGTCATAGGAGATTGCCAGTTCCAATTCGCCGCGTTGGATCCAGTCCAGCAAGTAACCGCTGAAGGCGGAGGAGAAACGGATCGATAAATCCGGGTTTTCTTCACGAATGCGCTTAACCAGGCGCACCGTCATGATTTCAGCGATGGTCGGTGTGGTGCCTATTGCCACGGCGCCACGGAAGGCCCCCTGCCCCCCCGCGACCGAACTGCGAATTGCCTCCAGTTCATCCATGATGCGCGTGGCATGCTGCAGCACCTCACTACCGGCCTCGGTGATGATCATGCCGCGACCGTGGCGCTCAAAAAGATAGACCCCCAGTTCTTTTTCCAGCTGACGTATTTGCCGACTCAGCGCCGGTTGAGCTATATGCAGTCGATCAGAAGCCTTGCTGAGACTGCCTAGCTCGGCGACATGAATAAGTGTTTTGAGCTGAACGACGTCCATGGGCTGACCAACGCGGGAAAATGGGGTGGGGTCGCAGTCTAAACAGCCCGCCTGCTACCAGCTATAGAATTTCAGCATATCAGATAGTCACCTGGTCCCCTTATTCAGCTGAGCGCTGTGGAGTAGCTTGCAAGCAAGTCGCGCCTCGATACGCGATGCCTCACAAGAATAAGACTAGAGGACTTGATCATGCTTTTCATCACCTCCCCTCCTCTGGCAGAACCGCGTGCACTGCAGCCGTTCTGTTTGCGAACGCACCGCCCGCACTGACCCGCAGAAATGCCCCCAAGCCATGCATGAAGCGCTTGCTGTCGCTTTGTGATGTCTCGTGCTTTGCCAGAGGTTCCCTACCATGTCCATTCCCCTGCCGATCAATACCGATCTCGATGATGCGCCTGCCCGCCAACCCAATCGTGTCCGCGCGATCATGGGTGCCTGCTCGGGCAATCTCGTCGAGTGGTATGATTTTTTCATCTACGCCTACACCGCTATGTATTTTGCGGCGTCGTTCTTTCCCAAAGGCGATACCACCACCCAGCTGCTGGCCACTGCTGGCGTATTTGCCGTCGGTTTCTTCATGCGTCCACTGGGCGGGTGGATCTTCGGCTGGATCGCTGATACACGAGGTCGCAAGGTCTCGATGATCATCTCGGTGTTCATGATGTGCGGCGGCTCATTGCTCATCGCGGTCATGCCGACCTATGAAACGGTGGGCATCGCGGCACCGATCATGCTGGTGGTCGCACGGCTGATCCAGGGCCTATCGGTAGGCGCAGAATACGGTACCGGCGCCACCTACATCAGTGAAATCGCCACACCGGGACGCCGCTGTTTCTACGGCTCGTTCCAATACTTCACGATCATCGCCGGGCAACTGCTCGCGCTGTTCACCGTGGTGATCCTGCAGCAGACCCTGACGGACGAACAGCTGCGCGAATGGGGCTGGCGGATCCCGTTCTTCATCGGTGCCGTCAGCGCCGTAGTGGTGGTCTACCTGCGTCGTTCGATGCACGAAACCGCGTCGAGAAAAGACATGAACCGTGAGGGTGCCGGCTCGTTGCGCGGCATGTTCAAACACAAACGCGCCGTGGCATTGGTGTTTGCCTTCACCATTGGCGGCTCGCTGTACTTCTACACCTTCACCACTTACATGCAGAAGTTCCTGGTGATCTCAGCCGGCTTCGACGCAGAAACTGTGAGTTTCATCATGACCTCGGCACTGATCGGCTTCATGTTGTGCCAGCCACTGTTCGGGCTGATGGCTGACCGCCTCGGGATCAAGATTCACATGCTCATGTTTTCGGGGCTGGGGGTGCTGCTGGTGATCCCGGTGCTGTTGGCGATCAAGGGCACGCAAAGTCCTTTCGTGGCGTTTGCGCTGGTGTTTGGCGGGTTGGTTATCGCCTCGCTGTACACGCCAATCGCGGGCATCGTCAAAGCCGAGTTGTTCCCACCGGCGGTGAGGGCCTTGGGCGTAGGCTTTCCGTACGCCGTCGGCAATGCGGCGTTTGGCGGCACGGCAGAGTATGTGGCGCTGTCATTCCGGGCAGAAGGCGCCGAGGACTATTTCTTCTTCTACGTCGCCGCGGTGCTCTGTGTGACCCTCATTGCCTCGATGCTGATGCCTAACCTGACCCGTCATGGCTACATCAGTGGGGATGGCAAGGTGGAGGAGAATACCGGCATGCCAGTGAGTCGGATGGAAACGGCGCAGCCTTGAGCGCCTGCCCTCGCACTAGACTGGTCTGTAGCGTCTCAAAGGCTCAGGTTCGCGCCAAACACGGGTGCGAGCCTGAGCCCTTTTCAGCCCCCGCTTTTTATCAGAAGTGCCTGACCACACTTTCATCGAGCGCTGCTCTGCCTACCTCGACGAAGTTGGCCGGTGACTGCGGATCGGCGTAACCGAAGAATATGCCGAACATCAGTTGCAAGCCTGTCTGGGCTATGGTTTCTGGGACGGGAGATGAGTAAGCAGTGGAGCTTCACACGCGACGGTGTGGTCTATCCGGTACACGTCGGCAGCCGGCTGCGTGTGAACGACGCGTCAAGGCAGCTCAGCGCCGCCTTGTGCGGGTTTGGCATAATGTTGGCCGCAGAAGGACTGGTGCAACCCGCGCTGTCGTGTGGAGCGCTGGGCCCCCGTCCTGAAGGATTTCGTAGCCCCAAGCCATTGAGCCTGCTCTAACCCGCGATCGGCTACGCACTGCAAAAGTGCGCAGCTTCATCGTAGCGGGCGTACTCAGGTTTGGCTGAGTTCAGCTCCCCGCGCAGCACCCTCCCTATCAGCCAGCCACGGAGTTATCGGCCTGGCGAGCTTGCGCCACTACCTCAGCCTCAGGCTCGTCCAGCAACTCCCCTTCCCACTTCGCCACCACCGCCGTGGCGATCGAATTGCCGACCGCGTTGGTCGCCGAGCGGCCCATGTCGAGGAAGGTGTCGATACCCAGTATCAGCAGCAGCCCCGCTTCTGGAATGTCGAACTGCACAAGGGTCGCCGCAATCACCACCAAGGAGGCGCGCGGCACACCGGCTAACCCCTTGGACGTCAACATCAAGGTCAGCAGCATGAGAATCTGCGTGCCCAGCGTCATCTCGATGCCGTAAGCCTGGGCGATGAACAACACGGCGAAGGTGCAGTACATCATCGAGCCGTCGAGGTTGAACGAGTATCCCATGGGCATCACGAAGCTGGAAATCTTGCGCGAAACGCCGAAACGGTCGAGCGCGGCCAACAGCTTCGGATACGCCGACTCGGAACTCGCTGTCGCGAACGCCAGCAGGAACGCCTCCTTGATCAGCCGCAGCAGGCTGAACACCCTCCGCCCAAGGAACATCGCCCCCGCCAGGATCAACAAGCCCCATAGCAGCGATAAGCCAATGTAGAAGTCACGCATGAACACCGCAAAGGTTGCGAGAATCGACAACCCGTTGATTGCTACGGTGGACGCCATCGCCGCCATGACCGCCAAGGGTGCAAGCTTCATCACATAACCGGTAATTGTCAGCATGGCCTGCGCGAGTTCGTCGGTGAGGCGAACCAGCCCCTTGGCCTTCTCGCCCAGCGCGGCCAGCGCCACGCCGAAGAACAACGAAAACACCACGATCTGCAGGATTTCGTTGGTGGCCAGCGCTTCCGCGAACGACCTAGGCACCAGATGAGTCACGAAGCCTTTCAGCGTGAACGCCGAAGTCTGCAATGACGTCGTTGCATTGACATCAGGCAGCGGCAACGCCAGGTGCTGACCCGGCTGGAGGATGTTGGCCATCATCAAGCCCACTGCCAGCGACAGCAGCGAAGCCGTCAGGAACCACAGCATGGCCTTGCTGAACACACGGCCAACAGCACCTGCATCGCCCATGTGAGCGATGCCGACCACAAGCGTAGAGAACACCAGCGGCCCAATCAGCATCTTGATCAGGCGCAAGAACACATCCGAGATAATCGAGATGTACCCGGCAATCTCGGTTGCGCTGGCTTTATCAGCGGCATTAAGGAAGATGGTGTAGCCGATCAGCACACCGGTGAGCATGGCCAGCAGGATCCAGCCTGCGAGCGGGAGACGGTATTTCATGGACCACCTGTTATCAAGTAATGAACGTTTCACCGCAGGTGCGGTGCATTACGGAATGAGGTAGGCAGTAGCAAGATGCCTCGTAGGACATGCCGAGGAAGACTGCGATATCGCGGACAGTTGTGCAGGGGTGAGCCAGCGCAGGAAGCGTTCGAACATGGAAGTACCCTCGGATTTTATTTTTGTGGGTCAAGCACGGCGCCCGCAGGGACGCCGACCTCAAACCGTAACCAAATCCACGGCGTTGGATAAGGTCAGTTTCGGCCTATCAGCTATGCCTTCGTGCGATAACAAGGTGCCGCTTCCGGGGTGAGAAAGGTATGCCGAACGGGCATATCTCAAAGAGAAAAATGGTAGTCGTCGGTGGCTTGCTTTCACTTCATGATGAGGCAAAACAAGAGCAGCACTGGAGACAACCATGTCATCGCAAGAAGCTGAACAAAGCTGGCAAGAAGACGTTTTCCGCGTCCTCAAGGCTCACGACGTCAAGCATGTCGTCTTCGTCCCGGACGCCGGCCACTCAGCCGCCATCCGCATGTCCTATCAGGATCCTGATATCAAGGCAGTCGTCCTCACCACCGAAGAAGAAGGCATTGGCTACCTGGCCGGCGCCTGGCTCGGCGGCGAGCGTGGTGCGCTATTGATGCAGTCGAGTGGTGTGGGTAACTGCATCAACACCCTGGCCCTGCAGAACTGCGCCGGCTTCCCACTGCTGATGGTGGTCACCATGCGCGGCGACTGGGCCGAGTTCAACGCCTGGCAGAACCCGATGGGGCAAGCCACCGAGGCCTCTCTGCAGCTGATGAAGGTGATGACCTGGCGCGCCGATGTGCCCGAGGACGTCGCGCCGCTGCTGCATGGCGCCGCTACCATGGCCTTCAACGGTGATTCTGCCACCGCCCTGCTGCTCGGTCAGCGCCTGATCGGAGAAAAGAAATGGGTCAAGTAAGCGCTAACCACACCCTGTGCCGCCGTGAAGTGGTACGCACCCTGCTCGCCGATCGCAAGGACGTGCTGGTCGTTACCGGCCTGGGCTCTGCGTCCTACGATGTGATGGCTGCAGGTGACCACGACGGCAACTACTACCTCTGGGCCGCGATGGGCAGCGCCATCACCGTTGGCCTTGGCCTGGCCAATGCCCAACCGGACAAATCGGTCGTGGTCATTACCGGCGACGGCGAGCTGCTGATGGGCTTCGGCGCACTGGCTACGGTGTCTCTGCAAAAACCGGCCAACCTGACCATCGTCGTGCTGGACAACGGCCACTTCGGAGAGACGGGGATGCAGGTCAGCCATGCCGGTTTCGGCATCAAGCTC
The DNA here is from genome assembly GCF_014269165.1 of Pseudomonas sp. SWRI68. NCBI lineage: Bacteria > Pseudomonadati > Pseudomonadota > Gammaproteobacteria > Pseudomonadales > Pseudomonadaceae > Pseudomonas > Pseudomonas sp. SWRI68. The sequence goes on from NZ_JABWRU010000011.1 coordinate 10,332, forward strand.
GATCAGGTCGCGCAGACTTGCGGCTTTAGTTGGACCCGCGAAATTCGCGAAATGGAGGGCGTGCATGACCTGCGCGAACGCTTTGCCAGCCGTGAAGGCGTGAAGCTCGCCACCGTCAAGATCAAGGCTGAGAACCCGCCGCGGGTCTTGCCGCCGCGTGACGGTCACTACATCAAGAACCGTTTCCGCGCTGCCCTCGGCTTCCAGCCTCTCTGACCGCGTTAGAGGCAGGTTTGCAGCCGAACCACGACGACGCTGCAAGCCTGCCTCGCCTGGAGAACAATAATGAGCGACTACGACAACGAAGAACTCAATGCCATCCGTGAGGGCGTACGCGCCCTGTGTGGTGACTTCCCTGCCGAGTACTGGCGCAAGCTCGATGAAGAAAAGGGCTTCCCGGAGGCCTTCGTCAAAGCCATGACCGAAGCCGGCTGGCTTTCAGCGATGATCCCCGAAGAATACGGCGGATCAGGTCTGGGCCTGGCCGAAGCGTCGGTGATCCTTGAAGAGGTCAACCGTTGCGGCGGTAACTCCGGGACCATTCATGGCCAGATGTACAACATGTTCACCCTGCTGCGTAATGGCAGCGACGAACAGAAAAGCTACTACCTGCCCAAACTCGCCAGTGGCGAACTGCGCTTGCAGTCGATGGGGGTGACCGAGCCTACCACCGGCACCGACACCACCAAAATCAAGACCACCGCCGTGCGCAAGGGCGACAAGTACGTGATCAACGGGCAGAAGGTGTGGATCTCGCGGATCCAGCACTCCGACCTGATGATCCTCCTGGCGCGCACCACCCCGCTGGCCGAGGTGAAGAAAAAATCCGAAGGCATGTCGATTTTCCTGGTCGACCTGCGCGAAGCCATCGGCAATGGCCTGACCGTGCAGCCGATCGCCAACATGGTCAATCATGAGACCAATGAACTATTCTTCGACAATCTGGAGATCCCCGCCAGCAGCCTGATTGGTGAGGAAGGCAAAGGTTTCCGCTATATCCTCGACGGCCTCAATGCCGAACGTACCCTGATCGCCGCCGAGTGCATCGGCGATGGCCGCTGGTTCATCGAGAAGTCCAGCCAATATGCGCGTGACCGCGTGGTATTTGGCCGCCCGATCGGTCAGAACCAGGGGGTGCAGTTCCCGATTGCCGAGGCGCATATCGAAATAGAAGCCGCCGACCTGATGCGCTGGCGCGCCTGTGAAGAGTATGACAGCGGCAAGAATGCCGGTGCCGCCGCCAACATGGCCAAGTACCTGGCAGCCAAGGCCAGTTGGGAAGCCGCCAACGCCTGCCTGCAGACTCACGGTGGCTTTGGCTTTGCCAACGAATACGACGTCGAGCGCAAGTTCCGCGAGACCCGTCTATACCAGGTGGCCCCCATCTCGACCAACCTGATCCTGTCGTATGTCGCCGAGCACCTGCTGGAGTTGCCCCGCTCGTTCTGACCGAAGTCGCCCCCTGGCCGCCAAGGCGGCGGGGGCCTGCCATGACAAGAGAGATAACAATCATGAGCCAGCCTACAGGTATTCGCCCACTCGACGGGATCACCGTCATCAGCCTCGAACACGCCATTGCCGCGCCCTTCTGTACCCGTCAACTGGCCGATCTTGGCGCCCGGGTAATCAAGGTCGAGCGACCGGGCGTGGGCGATTTCGCGCGCGGTTACGATCAGCGGGTTAATGGCCTGGCTTCGCACTTCGTCTGGACCAACCGCTCCAAAGAAAGCCTGGCGCTGGACCTCAAGCAGGATATCGCCGGCGACATCCTCGATCAGCTCCTGGAACAGGCTGACGTGCTGGTGCAGAACCTGGCGCCAGGCGCGGCAGCGCGGCTCGGCCTGTCCTTTGAAGCCCTGCATGCACGCTTTCCGAAACTGGTCGTCTGCGATATCTCCGGGTACGGCGCAGGTGGTCCCTACGAGCAAAAGAAAGCGTATGACCTGCTGATCCAGAGCGAAGGCGGGTTTCTCTCGGTGACCGGCGGCCCTGGTGACGATCAGATGGCCAAAGCGGGCAATTCAATTGCCGACATCGCCGCCGGCATGTACGCCTACACCGGTGTGCTATCGGCTCTGCTCTTGCGTGACAAGACTGGCGAAGGCAGCCATGTCGACGTCTCGATGCTCGAGAGCCTGGTGGAATGGATGAACTACCCGCTGTACTACGCCTACCAGGGTGCGACCCCGCCACCGCGTGCCGGCGCTGCACATGCCACCATCTATCCGTATGGGCCGTTCCCTACCGGAGATGGCAATACCATCATGCTCGGGCTACAGAACGAGCGTGAATGGCGGCTGTTCTGCGAGCAGGTCCTGCTGCAGCCTGCGCTTGCCGACGATGAGCGGTTTTCGGCCAATTTCAAGCGCGTGGAAAACCGCGACGCTTTGCGCGAACTGATTATTCAGGCCTTCGCCGCGCTCGACTTCAACACCGTCATCAACCGCCTGGACGCCGCCAGCATCGCCAATGCCCGTGTCAACGACATGCAGGGGGTCTGGCAGCATCCACAACTTCAGGCCCGCGAGCGCTGGCGACAAGTAGCGACGCCTAATGGCAGCATTCCAAGCCTGCTCCCCCCCGCCAGCAGCAACGCCTTCAGCCCGCGCATGGATGCGGTGCCTGGCCTGGGCGAGCACAGCGCGAGCATTCTCGCCCAGCTCGGCCTGTCTGCTGAACGTATTGAGGAACTGCGCACTTGTGGGGTCATCTGACCCCTCTTTTTTGCAGTCTTAGAACAATAATCAGAGAGTCATACTGCCCATGAAAGTGCTCGTCGCAATCAAGCGTGTGGTCGACTACAACGTCAAGGTTCGCGTCAAGGCGGACAACTCCGGCGTCGACCTTGCAAACGTCAAGATGTCCATGAACCCCTTCTGCGAAATCGCCGTGGAAGAAGCCGTACGCCTGAAGGAAAAAGGTGTTGCGACCGAGATCGTCGTCGTTTCCGTCGGCCCGACCACTGCCCAGGAGCAGTTGCGTACTGCCCTGGCCCTGGGCGCCGATCGTGCGATCCTGGTCGAAGCTGCTGACGAACTGAACTCCCTGGCCGTGGCCAAGGCGCTGAAGGCCGTTGTCGACAAGGAGCAGCCGCAGCTGGTCATCCTCGGCAAGCAGGCCATCGACAGTGACAACAACCAGACCGGCCAGATGCTGGCCGCGCTGACTGGCTTCGCCCAAGGCACCTTCGCTTCCAAGGTTGAAGTGGCTGGCGATACGCTCAACGTCACCCGCGAAATCGATGGTGGCCTGCAGACCGTTGCGCTCAACCTGCCGGCGATCGTCACCACCGACCTGCGCCTGAACGAGCCGCGCTACGCGTCGCTGCCGAACATCATGAAGGCCAAGAAAAAGCCGCTGGAAACCGTCACGCCAGACGCGCTGGGCGTTTCCCTGGCCTCCACCAACAAGACCCTCAAGGTCGAAGCGCCGGCTGCCCGCAGCGCGGGTATCAAGGTCAAGTCGGTGGCCGAACTGGTCGAGAAGCTGAAGAACGAAGCGAAGGTAATCTAAATGACTATCCTGGTTGTCGCTGACCTCCTACAAGGTCCTGAGAACGGTGCCGTAGCCCCGTCCACCCTGAACACTGTCGCCGCTGCCGCCAAGATCGGTGGTGATGTACACGTGCTGGTCGCTGGCCAGAACGTCAGTGGCGTTGCCGAATCCGCTGCCAAGATCGCTGGCGTTGCCAAGGTGCTGGTTGCCGATAACGCAGCCTATGCAAACGCTCTACCGGAAAACGTCGCGCCGCTGATCGTCGAGCTGGCTGCGGGTTATAGCCACGTGCTGGCCCCGGCCTCCACCAATGGCAAGAACATCCTGCCGCGCGTTGCCGCGCTGCTCGATGTCGACCAGATCTCCGAGATCATCGCGGTCGAGTCGGCCGACACCTTCAAGCGCCCGATCTACGCCGGTAACGCCATTGCCACCGTGCAATCGAGCGCTGCGGTCAAGGTCATCACCGTGCGTACCACCGGTTTCGACCCGGTTGCTGCTGAAGGCGGTTCGGCCTCGGTTGAAGCCGTTGGCGCGGCCCACGACGCAGGTAAATCGAAGTTCGTCGGCGAAGAACTGGCCAAGTCCGATCGTCCTGAGCTGACCGCTGCCAAGATTGTCGTTTCCGGCGGCCGCGGCATGGGCAACGGTGACAACTTCAAGCACCTGTACGCCCTGGCCGACAAGCTCGGCGCCGCTGTCGGTGCCTCGCGCGCCGCGGTCGACGCAGGCTTCGTGCCGAACGACATGCAGGTTGGCCAGACCGGCAAGATCGTCGCACCGCAGCTGTACATCGCGGTCGGCATCTCCGGTGCGATCCAGCACCTGGCCGGCATGAAAGACTCCAAAGTGATCGTTGCGATCAACAAGGATGAAGAGGCGCCGATCTTCCAGGTGGCCGATTACGGCCTGGTGGCGGATCTGTTCGGCGCCGTGCCGGAACTTGCCAGCCATCTTTGATCAGACGAGGACACGCACAATGACCACACAAGACCTCAGCGCCTGGATCGGCCGCACCGAAACCAGCCACGACCGTATAACCCACAACCTGGTCAAGCGCATCGCCGCGACCCTGAGCGAGCCGGCACCTGGGCCAGGCGACGCCCTGCCCTTGCTCTGGCACTGGGCGTTCTTCCAGGACACCGTCGACGCTGTGGGCCTGGGCAGTGATGGCCACCCTGCCCGCGGCGGCTTCCTGCCACCCGCAGACAACCGCAACCGCATGTGGGCGGGCAGCCGGCTGGAGTTCATTTCGCCGTTGCTCGTGGAGGCCGAAGTGTCGCGCCGCTCGACCATTCTCAACGTACAAGAGAAACACGGCAGGACCGGTTCGTTGCTGTTCGTCACGGTCAAGCACGAGTTTGTTCAGGACGGCCGTAATGTGTTGGTGGAAGAGCAGGATATCGTTTACCGCGAGCCCTCCCCGCCCAAACTCGGCGGCACCGAGGCAGCCCCTGAAGGCGCCTGGCAGGAGACTGTCGAGCCCAATGCGACGTTGCTGTTCCGCTATTCGGCGGTCACCTTCAATGGCCACCGCATCCATTACGACTGGCCTTATGTCACCGAGACAGAAGGTTATCCGGGGTTGGTGGTGCATGGCCCGCTGATCGCTACCCTCAGCCTGCGGGCCTTCCAGCAGGCCAACCCGGATGCACGCGTACATCGCTTCAACTTCCGCGGCTTGCGCCCACTGATTTCGCCTGACGCGTTCGAAGTCGGTGGACGTCTGCTGGAAACCGGCAAGGCGCAGGTGTGGGCGACCGCCGCGGCCGGTATGGCGCAATCCGGCGAAGTGGCGTTCAGCACAGGAGCCGCACAATGAGCCAGGCAGTCGTACGCAGTGCCCTGTTCGTCCCGGCGAGCCGGCCGGAACGCATCCTCAAAGCGTTGGCCAGTGGTGCCGATCGGGTGATCGTCGACCTCGAGGACGCCGTCGAAGAGGCCGCCAAGGAGCAGGCCCGGGACAACCTCGAGGCGTTTTTGCTAGCGCATCCTCAGGCCCAGGTACTGGTCCGGGTCAACGCCCCCGAGCACTGGTCGCATGAGGCAGACCTGGCCCTGTGCCAACGTCATGCGGGGGTGCGCGGCATGCTCTTGCCCAAGGCCGAGACCGTCGAACAAATCCGTTTGGCACACGCGACCGGCAAGCCCGTCTGGCCGATCATCGAAAGCGCACGCGGGCTGGTCGCATTGCCTCAACTGGCGGCGAGCGTCGGCGTCGAACGGCTGTCTTTCGGCAGCCTTGACCTTGGGCTGGACCTGAACCTGCGCAGCGGCAGCGAGGCCGCCGAGCAAGTCCTGGCGCACGCGCGTTACGCCATCTTGCTGCACAGCCGAGTGGCGAATCTTGCCGCACCGTTGGACGGTGTGTACCCGTCCATCCAGGACACCGAGGGCCTGCGCCGGCATACCGAGTTCGTGCGTGACATGGGCTTTGGCGGCGCGTTGTGTATTCATCCCAGCCAGGTCAAGGTCATTCATCAGGCGTTGCAACCATCAGAGGCCGAGGTGGACTGGGCGCGCCGAGTGGTGGCGGGCGCCGAAAGCGGCGCCGGGGTGTTCACCCTCGACGGGCAAATGGTAGATGCGCCAGTAATACTGCGTGCGCGTGCCACGCTCGAGCGCATCGCCCAAGACGACTGAGCAAAGCTGTTTACCCCAGGCAGGCTACTTCCGCGGTTCTGACGGACTCGGTTGCCTGCCTGGTTTTTTTGCCTGGAGGTAAAACAAATGAACAACAGCCCTTCACGTAACCGCTGCCGCCGCGCTGTCTGTCGGCTCCTGCGTGCCCTTTCCAGATTGCCAGCCTATGCCTGACGCCGCGAACACGCACGACTGCCCGGATTTTCTGTTGACTGCGGCGCGTGAACTGATCGCCGAGCACGGCTATGGCGCCATGAGCATGCGCCAGCTGGCCGCCCGCGTTGGGCTGCAACCCGGCAGCCTTTACCACCATATCGCGAGTAAACAGGACTTGCTCCTCGATGTCCTGTTGAACATCCTCGCGCAGCGGCTGGAAGCTTGGCAACGTGGCCCGTACACCCGCGATCTGCAGGGTTACCTGGGCTTTCTCCTGGCCCGCCAGCGCTCGCACCCCTGTGAAGAGCTGCTGCTGCGCCACGAGTCGCGGCATGTCAAAGCAAGCCAGCGAGTCTGGCTAGCGCAGGCGCTCGACAGGCTGCAGGCGCCGTTGCTTCAGGCAATAGAACACGGGCAGCGCTGCGGGCAGTTCATCGTGCAGGACATACCCAGCGCAATCGCGGCAATCTTTGCCCTGATTGAGACTGCCGATGGCATGCGCAACCGGCCAATCCCGGTCGATGAAGCCTGGATAGAGGCCTGGATTACGCGGATGAGTACCGCGCTGTTGTCATGCCCCACTTCTGCTGACCGGCACGAGCTGTAAAAAAGGCCTCGAGCCGGCGCCCCAATTGCCTTATGGCAACATGGACGCCGGTTCGAGGCCTTTAGGGATCTACTTCAATAGACGCTATGATCCCCAGCCTGCAGTCGCTCAAGGAAGCGCGGAAACACCTGCGGATTGACCATCCGTTGCCCCGGGTGGCCGGCCATCACCTCGATGATCTGCTGCGCCGCCCACTGCCCCATGCGCTGCCTGGCTTCACGGGTGACACCCGCCGTGTGGTAGAGCGCAACCACCGTTTCCAAGGCTAGCAAGGGATGCTCAAGCGGTGGCGGTTCCTGATCCCATACATCGATACCCGCGCCGCCCAGATGCCCGCTGGCCAACGCCTGGTGCAAGGCCATTTCATCGTGCAAGCCTCCGCGCGCGGTGTTGATGAAAATAGCGCCTTGGCGCATCTGCGCGAAGGTGGTGGTGTTCATCAGATTCAGCGTTTCTGCCAAGCGCGGGCAGTGCAGCGAAACCACATCGCTCTCGGCCAGCAGCGTAGTCAGGTCAACCGCCACAGCCCCTTTGTCACGTACCTGCTCACCCGTAAGCCCGGGGTCAAATGCCACTACCCGCATACCCAGCGCCTGAGCCACTCGCGCCACCCGGCCACCAATCTCGCCAATACCGACCAGCCCCAAGGTCTTTTCGTAGAGCTCTGAGCCCATCAGGTCTTCGCGCGAATACCCTCGCGACTGGCGCAGCCGGCGGTCGGACTCACTGATACGCCGCGAACAGTCGATCATCAGGCCGATCGCCGCCTCTGCCACAGATTGAGCATTGGCGCCGGACTGGTTGAGTACCAGCACCCCTGCCCTGTTGCAGGCTTCGAGGTCGACCGTGTCATATCCAGCGCCATTGGTGGAGATGCACAACAGCTGCGGCAACTGCGCCAGCAACTCGGCATCCGCCCGCCAGCCCGCGGGCAATTCGTCTCGAGCTGACGGAATCTGATAGACATGGCTGGCCCGTAGCGCCTGCAGGATGTGCGCTCTGGGAGCAGCGCGAGCTATCGTGTTCAGCTCGAATCCAGGCGTCTCGGTGAACACTTGGGCCATGACCGGGTGGTACCACACGTCGAAGCGAAATACCCTTTTGATTTGCACAGACGTCATCGCTCTCTGGCCTTCAGGAATTGGAATTGAGGGACTGTGCCCGGCGATTGAGCATTTTGCGCAGGCCGGTGTTTTCCTCGACCTTGCCGTCACCGTCCAGGTAGCCATGCTTGCCCAGGTCAGGCATCAACAGGGCTGAAATCAGGGTTATCGCCCCGATCACAGAAACGTAGACGTAGAAATACTCTTCAATGCCCGACGCGCGGAACGTCAAGGCGACATACTCTGCTGAACCACCAAACATGGCCGCGCCTACCGCATAGGGCAGCCCTACCCCGAGTGCGCGCACCGTACCTGGATACAGGTCGGCCTTGAGCACGCCGGTCACCGGTGTGTAGAACGCGGCGATCAGCAACCCGGCGACTACCAGTGAGAACGCCACATAAGGGTCCTGCGTCGACTTGATGGCCGTGAGCAAGGGGATGACCAGGAAGGTCGCCAGCGTGCCGAAAATGATCATGTTGGTGCGCACGCCGATGCGGTCGGCGAGCAAGCCGAACAGCGGCTGCGCGATCATGAAGATCACCAGCGCGGCAGCCATCAGTAGGCTCACGGTTGGCGCGGGGATACCGACACTGACCACCAGAAACTTCTGCATGTAAGCGGTGAACGTGTAGAAATACAGCGAGCAGCCGATGGTCAGCGTGAAGGTCAGGAGCACCGCGCGCTTGTGCTGCATCAGCGCCTTGATCGACCCGGATTCCTTGCGTTTCATGTCTTGCTCGGTTGCGGTTTCACGCATGGTGCGGCGCAGGTAAACCACTACCACCGATGCCAGCGCACCGATGAAGAACGGAATCCTCCAGCCCCAGGCCTTCAAATCCTGTTCGGAGAGTACTTGCTGCAGAACCGCAACGGTGAGCAGCGCCAGCAGTTGCCCGGCGATGATCGTCAGGTACTGGAACGAGCCGTAGAAAGAGCGGCGCCCAGCGCGTGAGACTTCACTGATGTAGGTAGCGCCGGTGCCATATTCGGCCCCTACCGACAAGCCCTGCATCAAGCGTGCGATCACCAGCAGGATCGGTGCCGCGACGCCGACCATTTCATAGGTCGGCATGACAGCGATCATCAGCGAGCCGCCGCACATCATGAACACCGAGATGATCATCGAGATCTTGCGACCGCGCGTGTCGGCAATGTAGCCAAAGATCCAGCCGCCCAAGGGGCGCATGAAGAAGCCGACGGCGAAGATACCGGCGGTGGCCAGCAGCTGGCTGGTCTGATCGCCCTTGGGGAAGAACAGCGATGCGAAGTAGATGGAGGTGTAGGCGTAGATGAAGAAGTCGAACCATTCCACCAGGTTGCCTGAACAGACACCGACGATGGCGGTAGTGCGCTCTTTGCGAGTCAACGGCTGAGCCGTAGGGCTTTGTGCATGCATGTCAGTACCTTTTGTTGTTATTTTTTTAACAGTTGCGGTACTAGCGTTGCATAACATCAGAGGCGGCGGCAGGCAGCCTTACGGCCTAACAGATATGCTCGCTGGGTATGGCTGGTGCGCCGTCGAAGCGGCGCATGGGTTGATCAGCTAGCGTGGTTCAAGTGCCGTGCCACGTGCTGCGCGACCTGCGCCAGGCAGCCCTTGAAGAAGTGATTACTAGCAGGGTACACCACCACCGGCCGACGCTCTGGCCGCGCCCAGTCGAGCAGGTTTGCCAAGGGCGCCATTTCGTCGTGCTCGCCATGCAGCAGCAGGCACTCGACAGGCAATGCCAGTGGCTCGTACAAGCGTCCTCCGGGCACTAAGCCCACCGGCAGCCCCAGGAGTGCCACCGCGTGCAGGGTGTCCTCGAGCGCGCACACGACCCGACCAAACACATGTGCGCCAAAGGAGAACCCGACCAGGGCGATCGGCAGGTCCGGGTACGAGCGCTGAAGGTGCTTGAGGACGATGATGCTGTCTTCGCTTTCACCGATGCCTCCGTCATGCACACCGGTCGATTTACCCACGCCACGAAAGCTCGGGCGGACCACCCGCCAGCCTTCTGCGCAAAGCTTGCGTGCCAGCGTCAGTGGCACCAGGTGATGCGGGCTACCGCCCAGTAGTGGCTGAGGGTGGCTCACGACCACCACGCCTCTAGGTGGGCCGCTCGGTTCATCGATGATCAGTTCAATCTGGCCTGCTGGCCCCTCTATCAGACGCTCGCTTCGTTTTTCATCGCTCATGCTGATGTTCCTCTACTGCTGCTCAGGCCGGCTGAGCGGGAGACCGTTGCAACGACGTTAATACCAGGCCAACCAGCACCACGTTGATCACGGCCAGGCTGCACAACGTGATGAGTACGCCGAGTGCCCCGAAGTGCTGCATCAAATAGCCACTGGCCAGGGGTGTCAGGGCCTGGCCGATCAGCGATGGGCGCGACATCCTGCCCATCAGCGCCACATACTGCGAGGCCGGCATCAACACCAGCGGCAGCAACCCACGGACGATCGCCCGTAAACCGTTGCCAAGGCCGTACAGCAGCAAGCCGACTGCCGTGGCGCCTGGCGCGAAGGCCACCAGCAGCACCCCGACGGAGACCAGCACCGCCGACACCAGCGCCGTCCAGATCGGATGACGCTTGCCCGCGATCATTTGCAGAACCCGTGAGGCCACCTGGCTAGGGCCGAGCAGCGACGACAGCGCGATCGCCGCCGCCAGCGAGTAACCCAGACCCTGGAGCACTGCCACCAGTTGTACCGAGATTGCCGTCATGATGATCGCGCCTAGCGCGAAGATCCAGATCAACAGCAGGTACAGACGCCGGTCAACCGGCGGGCTGCTTTGCTCGGTGCTGCCTTTGACCTGGCGCAGTTTGCCACCGCTTGGCAAGACCTTCAGATAGAGCGGGGTCGCCAGCACCAGCAGCAGCGCATAACCCACGCAGGTGGCACGCCAGCCCACGTGCTCGATGGCGAATGCAACCAGCGGCCAGGCCAGGGTCGTGGCGAAGCCTGAGATCAAGGTAATGCCGGTGATGGCTTTGCCAGCGCGCTCCGCGTACAACGCGCCAAGTGTGGAAAACAGAGCTTCATAGAGCCCCGCCGCCATGCCGATACCTATCACGGCCCAGGCCAGCAGGAACACCGGCAGGGTTTCGCTGGCGGCAACGATCAACAACCCCAGCGCGACGATCAGGCCACTGCAGGCCAATTGCACGCGGCCGCCATAACGAGCCACCATACGGCTCGAGATGGGGGCCAGCAGCGCCGAGATCATCAGGCTCAACGACAATGCGCCATAGACCCACTGGCTGCCCCAGCCCGTGTCGCGCATGATCGGCTCGCCCATGACCGCCAGGAGAAAGAACGAACCGCCCCAGACCAGAATCTGTAGCATGCCCAGGCAAAAAATGCTGCGGGCCCCGGGAAGACGAACTTCAGCGTGCACGGTAAACCTTCAAGATATAGATCGATTCGCAGGAATGGCCAGCGAGGGAAACCTTAGCCGCATTGACCGCCGACAGGGTGTGTGGAGGGAAAGGCGCGTAGGACGCGCGCGCCTATAATAAAGGGGCTTGTGCATGGCTGCTAAACAATGTGGGCATAACAGCTATACCTCCTGCGCAGGGAGGCTTAGCACATTGACGCTGGTGTGGACGCAAAAAAGCGGCAAGTACTGCGTTCATTTCGCTGAACGCTTCACTTGCCGCTTTTTGCTTACCGTGGGTCAGTAGACCGACGCTCAGGACTTGCGTTGCAAGGTGTGATAACCCAGCTCTTCACGCGCTTGCTTGAGGGTGCGGCCCTGGCTGATCAATGCTCGGATATCCGCTTCGATCGCTTCGATCTGACGCGCCACCTGGGCAACTTCCTGCGCCCGAGCACGCGGCACCACGACGACCCCATTGGCGTCGGCGACGATGATGTCACGCGGGCACACGCGGGCCTGGCCGATGGACACCGGCTGGTTGACCGATTCGACCTGGACGCGGTCCTTGCCGGTGCGCATGAAACGCCCTTGGGTGAACAGCGGATACGCATCGCCCAGGGCCTTGTTGACATCGCGGCAGACACCGTCGATTACCGTGCCGGCGATGTTCCGAGTGCTCGCGTACTGGGTCATGATGTCGCCCCACACGGTGCAATCGGTGCGGCCATCGTTATCGATGACCACGATATCGCCCTCGGCGACGTCTTCGATGAAATCGCCAACCGTGCCCGGCGGCACGCTGGCCGACACGTACTTCACGGTGAAAGCAGGCCCCACGACGACCTGTTTGTAGTTGTCCAGCGGCATGACGCCAAAACAGTGGCCAGGCAGGCCGAGCTTGTCCAGGGCATCCGAAACGCCGGGGGTGTCCAGGCCTTCGAACAGTGCGACCAGCGCTTTATCTTCTGCGTGCATCGTTAACTCCTTTCAAACAGACTGATTGATCACAACGGGTGACGCCATACACCCTGCGGTCACGCCTTGTTGGCCTTCGGCACCGGCTCCAGAATCGTCAGCAACAGCACGAAGCTGGCGAACGAACCAATTGCAAGGTAGGTGAACACATAGTTCCAGCCGTAGCTGTCAAGCAATAGACCGGTCAGGAACGGCGTCGCGGCGGCCCCTAGCTGGCCGACCATGTTGACGATCGCGTTGGCCACAGGGAAGGTTTTCTTGGTCGCCAATGCCATTGGGTAGACCATGTATGACGAGAACCCGAAGCTCAGCACTACGCCCGTCGCCATCAGCAACAGACCGTAAGAGAGCGGGTCCGCAGGCGAATGGATCAACAGGTACATCATCACCGACGTACCCAGCGCCGAAAGCAGCATCCCCGGCTTGCGCCGGCCGCCCAACCAACGGTCCGAACAGTAGCCGCCCAACAGATTGCCCAGCACCGCCCCTACCCAAGGCGCTGCCGAGACCAGGCCCATGTTCATCAGCGAGAAGCCTTTGACGCTGATCAGGTAGGTGGGAATCCAGGATAACAGCACGCTCGAGACGCCCAACTGGAAGCAGTACGCCAGCGCGCTTCCCCAGATCAGCCAAGAGCCGAACACCTGGCGCTTGGTCTCCAACGCAGACACTTCGCGCCGACGGATAATGAAGTCCAGGCGCTTGAGGCCCAGTCCTGAAGTCTTGTGCTCGGCGGGTTTAGAGCTGGCGACCTTGTCGAGCGGCGTTTCGTCGGTAATGTAGTCAAGCTCGGCTTGATTCACGAAGCGGCTTTTCGACGGGTGATCGGCAATCATGAAATACCAGGCGATCGACAACAGGATGCCGGGTATCGCAAAGAAGTAGAACACCTCGCGCCAGCCCCAGACCGCGATGATCACGGCGCACAGCGGCGGCACGATGACCGGGCCGAACTTTACCGCAGACAGGAAGATGCCTGAAGCAATGCCCTTTTCCCTCGGCGGGAACCAGTTGTTGATAGTGGTAGTCATGCTGATCGGCAGCGGCCCTTCGGCCAGGCCCAGGCCAAACCGATAGACTTTCAACGCAAGCAGTGAGCCTGCAGTACCCACCAAACCGGTGAGTACCGACGTCATGACCATGGCGGTCGGCAGGATCCGGCTCACGCCCAGTCGGCTGAAGGCCAAGCCCGCCGGGATTTGCGCCAACGCATAGGCGAGCAGGAACAGGCTCATCAGCCCACCCGCTTCTGCGTTGCTCATCTCGAACTCTTTACGGATGAACGGCAGTGCAACGCCGAGATTGGCCCGGTCGGCGGCAGCGATGGTATAGATCGAAAAGATCATGCCAGCCACTATCCACCGGTAAGTGCTGCGCCCTTTGGCCTGTGCAACTTCAACGGTCGACATACTTCATACCTTTGTTTTTGTATTTCGGCGGTAATCTAGGCGCGGCAAAGGTAGAAAAAAAGCGACAAATACTCACCACTTATCATCGCTTTTAGTGGACAATCGCCTCACCCCTAGCGCCTTGTGAGTCTGGCCAAGCCGCTCTAATGGGGGGCTTCTTGACCAAAAGGCAAGCTATGATCACTTTGAAGCAAATCGAGGCTATCTACTGGATTGTCGAGTTGGGCAGCTTTGAAGCGGCGGCGGCCAAACTGAACATGTCCCAATCGGCGATCTCCAAGCGCGTGCAAGAGCTGGAGGACGCCTTTGGCGTCTCGATTTTCGATCGCTCCAAGCGCAGCGCCCGCCTCACCCAGAAAGGCCTGGAGCTGCATGGCTGCGCAGTCGAGATGTTGCGCCAGCGGGATACCCTGCTGGAGCGCGTCAGCTCGAAGGAAACGCTGGTCCGACGTTTCAGGCTCGGCGTCACCGAGCTCACGGCGCTCACCTGGCTACCTACCCTGGTCGAGCAGATCCACCAGACCTATCCCAAGGTCGATCTGGAGCCCTCGATCGAGTTGAGCACCCACCTGTTGCGCCGGCTGGAGGCCGACGAACTCGACCTGATCATCGTGCCCGACATTGTCCGCGACCCCCGTTTCATCAGCACCCCACTGGGCGCTGTCGAAAACTCATGGATGTGCTCACCCTCCCTTTACCCAGGTAACGCGCCAATGAGCCTGCAGTCGCTGTCGTCGTTTACCGTCCTCACCCAAGGTGGCAGTTCAGGCACCGGACAAACCTACGAGCGTTGGCTGGCCGAACACGATGTTCGGTTGACCAAGACCCTCACCAGCAACTACCTGGTCGCCCAGGTTGGGTTGGCGATTTCCGGCGTAGGGCTCAGCTACCTGCCCAGGCACTGCATGAGTACGTTGATCGAGCAGGGCCGCTTGAAGGTCATTCAAACAGATTTGCCGCTGCCGCCAATCAGCTATGTCTGCGTGCATCGGGCTGACCGCTACCAGGGCCTCAGCGGTGAAGTCGCGCGTCTGGCGCAAGGCGCCTGCGATTTCACTCGCCTTATCATTACTTAAGGCGATTGTTTTTTATCAATAAATATCGCTAAAAGTAACCGCAGTTCTCTCCTACCATCGGCGTCTACCACGCTGGTTCAAGTCATTCAGGAGATTGTCATGCTGTTACCCGGGTCTCGTATCCTGCCGTCGCCAACCCTCGCCCCTGCGCACATGGTCGAATCGTTCCAATCGGTCGTAACCCCGCACATCAGCGACAACCTCGGGCGACACATTGGCGCGCGTGGGCTTACCCGTTACAACACATCGGGCAAAATTGTTGGTACCGCACTGACCGTGAAGACCCGCCCGGGCGACAACCTGTTCATCTACAAGGCGCTGACGCTGATTGAGCCGGGTCACGTACTGGTCATCGACGCCCAGGGTGACACCAACAACGCTGTCATCGGCGAATTGATCAAGCTCTATGCAGAGCAGCGCGGCTGCGTGGGTTTCATCGTCGACGGGGCGATTCGCGATGTCGACAGCTTCAAGTCCACCCCTTGCTATGCCCGGGCGGTGGTTCACTGCGGCCCGTACAAGAGCGGTCCGGGCGAAATCAACGTGCCGGTTTCGGTTGGCGGCATGATCGTTTCGCCCGGTGATATCATCGTGGCGGATGAAGACGGCATCGTTGCGTTCCCTCAGGAACTCGCCGAACAGGTGCTGGGCAAAGCACGCGAGCACGAGGCTCACGAAGAAGCGGTCAAGGCAGAGATCGCCACCGGTGCGCTGGACCAGTCGTGGCTCGACAAAGTCCTGGAAAAAGCAGGTCTCGCGAACTGAGGCGAACCTTCTGTCGTCTCAATAATCCTGATCGATCGTTGTTGAACGAGGTCAGATTTTTCTGCCCTCGTGCTCGAGTTGGGCCGCGCACACTCTGCGCTCGGGTTTCGTCACCGAAGCCGGCCGTCAGGGTGTGCCACTCGGTGAAATCATGGCCATGACCGAACATCGCAGTGTCAGTACGGTGATGGGCTACTTACAGGCAGGATCGTTGCTAAGTAGTCGTGCCACCCAGCTATTCACAGCTCAATCTTCGCTAGAGGGCGACGCTGACGACGCCCAGAACAGCATAACAAACGCACCTGTTCTCTGACCGACTCCGGTTAGACTATCCCGCGTCACCACAACTCAGGTAGCCAGTCCGCGCACCGCAAAAGCCGCTACACCTCATGAACGGCTCTGTATGGGATCAGTCGAGACCGACGTCATTCAGGACACCGTCAGCCGTACTCAAGAGCACCTCTGTGCCGTAACGCATCAAGAGCTACAGGCAGCCTTGCCTTGCTAACAACAGCAGCTCTGCCTTTGCGCCCCACACCTCAACTAGCTTGGAGGCACGGGCCTGGATGAATTGTCTGCGCTTGACCGGTCGCATTGCCTGTCCCCCTCAGGGATGGGGCGCAACGGCAGACGAAACCGGGTCAAGGAAGATCAATTGCAAGGGCTCCGCCAACAGCTGGTCGGCCTGCTCGGCAAAACGCTGGAAGTGTGCGGTGGCCAAGTGCGTGTCCAGGGCCTGCTGGTGGTCGAACGCTTCGCGCATGTAGAACGTCCCGGGCTCGTCGCTGCGTTCGAACAGCATGTAGTCGCGGTTGCCGGGCTCCGCTCGGGTTGGCTCAATCAAGGCCAGCAAGGCCGCTTTCAGTGCCGGTGCCTGGCCTTGCCTGGCCTTGAGGATGGCAAGGGAAAATAGGGGTTGATCCTGTCGGTTCATATCGTACTCCTGCAAGTGCTCAATGGGTCGGTGCCGGCGCCGCATCAATCTTCAGACGCATCAAGGCATAGGGTTTCTGCCGCAGGTCCCGCCCACCCTGGAATAACGCCTGCCGGTGAAGTTGGTTGGCAATGAAATACAGGTAGCCGTCCGGCCCGATCGACAGGGTGTCGGGCCAGAGCAGTCGCGGATCATGTACCAAAGTCTGCCAGCGCCCGTCCGGCCAGCGCTTGCGGATGGCGTTATGCTCGTAATCGCCGGCATAGACAGCGCCCTCGGCGTCGGCCTCCATTCCGTCGGAGGCGCCCTTTTCACCGAGGTCCTTCACGGCTGCGGCGAGTTGTATCTCGCTGATGGCAGGATCGCGCAACAAGGCGGTGGAAATGGCATACAAGTGCCGGCTCGACAGCGGTGTGAAGTAGAGCGTCTGGCCATCGGCCGACAAGGCGATGCCATCGGACGCCACCGACAACGGTTTCGAGGTGCCATCTGGCTGGCCAGCCATCACTGGCGTTCCCTCGACCACTGGGATGAAGTCCGGTGCCACGGAGGTCGAGGTGGCGCCACTGAGGCGCCGCGTGGCGCGTCCGCTGGCGATGTCCATCACGATAATGGCACCTGGACCGCGGAGCGAAGAGTCAGTCACATAGACCGTTCCTTCGGCACCGTGGCGAAAGTCGAAGCGCATGTCATTGACGTAGGTACTTGGCAGCATCACGTTTTCCGGGAACACCAACCGCTTGACGATCCGGTTGTTTGCCAGATCGACGGCGATCAGCTTCGCGCCTCCTGGGCGCGGCGACTTGAACCCCGGTGCCGCAGTGTCCAGCAGCCAGACGCGGCCCCGGCCGTCGGCCACCACGCTCTGCACGCTTATCAGCCCCTTTCCGGGGTCCTTCGGGTCCTCTTGATTCACCGACAGGTCCGGAAATGGCCGGATCTCGCCGTCCCGAAGCTCGCCGACGGTGAATGGCACCTTGTCGCCCCATCGCGGATAGTTGACGAAGATGCGCCCGGTCTCGGTGACGGTAACGCCTGTCGGCATGGCGTCATAGAATGCATGGACCTGTTCGAGCGTACCGAATGCCCGCTCTGCAGGCGCATGCGGAGAAAGCGCGTCGGCATCGATAACCTGCGCAGAGGACATACCTGCCGTCAATGCTGCGCAGAGAAACACGGTTTGTTTAAGCATGCTTGCTCCTGGCGGAACGGATCGGCCGGTCCGCCGTTGTCTGTCAAATAGG
The DNA here is from genome assembly GCF_014269165.1 of Pseudomonas sp. SWRI68. Taxonomy (NCBI): domain Bacteria; kingdom Pseudomonadati; phylum Pseudomonadota; class Gammaproteobacteria; order Pseudomonadales; family Pseudomonadaceae; genus Pseudomonas; species Pseudomonas sp. SWRI68. The sequence goes on from NZ_JABWRU010000011.1 coordinate 28,109, forward strand.
CCTCAGAAGCCTTCCAAAACGATCTTGCCGCACGCCTTGCCACTCTCGATCAGCGCATGGGCACGGCGCATGTTGGCGGCATTGATGGCGCCGAAATGCTGGCCCAGGGTGGTGCGCAGGATGCCTTGGTCGATCAGCCCGGCGACGCGCTCGAGCAGTTCGTGCTGGCGCACCATGTCGTCGGTTTCGTAAAGCGAGCGGGTGAACATCAACTCCCAATGCAGCGACAGCGACTTGCGCTTGAGCGGCATGACGTCCAGGGTCTGCGGGTCGTCGATCACGCCCAGGCGACCTTGTGGTCGCAGCACTTCAACCAGTTGCGCAAAGTGCTGATCAGTATGGGTGAGGCTGGCGACATGGCTGACTGACTCGATCCCCAAGGCCTGCAGTTGCCCTTGCAGCGGCGCACGGTGATCGATGACGTGATGGGCGCCCAGTTCGCGCACCCAGTTGCCGGTCTCGGCGCGGGAGGCCGTGCCGATAACTGTCAGGCGGGTCAGTTGCCGGGCCAACTGCACCAGCATCGAACCGACGCCGCCGGCAGCGCCAACGATCAGCAGGGCATCGCCCTCCCCGCCGCCTTCCATGATGCCCAAGCGATCGAACAGCAGTTCCCAGGCGGTGATGGCCGTCAGCGGAAGCGCGGCTGCCTGTGCTGCACCCAGGCTACGTGGTTGATGCCCGACGATACGTTCGTCAACCAGGTGATATTCGCTATAGCTGCCGGGCCTGGCGATGGAACCTGCGTAGTAAACCTGGTCACCTGGCTTGAACAGGGTCACCTGCCGCCCGACCTCACGGACGATACCGGCCGCGTCCCAGCCAAGTATTTTTGGCTCACGCATGAAAGTGCCGGCGCGCACCTTGGTGTCAACGGGGTTTACCGACACGGCTTTGACCTCGACCAGAAGGTCCCTGGGCCCAGGGCTGGGTTTGGGCATGAAGATGTCTTGAAGAGACGCTGGGTGCTCAATAGGCAAGCCGTTGTGGATGAAACTGATCGCTTTCATAGGCACTCGCTACTGGATATGGTTTGATTCGTGAACCCAGTCTGGCGTGTCCGGCCCTTGGGAGAAACGGGCCCTACTCGTGAACACTTTCATTGCAGGAGTGATAATGATCCGTCTCGACGACCTGAGCATCTTCGTTCGCAGCGCCGCGCTGGGCAGCTTTACCGCGGCGGCCCACGAGGCCGACCTGCTGCCCGGCCAGGCGGCCGAGGCAGTCAAGCGCCTGGAGCGTGAGCTGGATGTGCGGTTGTTTGCCCGTACCACGCGCAGTTTGCGCCTGACAGCCGAAGGCGAGCAGTACCTGCCCTCGGCCCTGGTCGCCCTGGAAGCCCTCAGGCACGGGCGCGACAACCTGCGTCAGGAAAGCGCACAGCTCAGCGGAACGTTGCAGGTGGCCGCCCCCTCCGATCTGGGGCGCAACGTGCTGTTGCCCTGGCTCACGGCGTTTCGCCGAGAGCATCCACAATTGAACCTGCGCTTCTTTCTCTCCGACCAGATCGCCGATCTGTTCCGCGATCCGGTGGATGTCGCGATCCGCTACGGCCTGAACGCCGACGCCAACTATATAGCCCTACCACTGGCGCCTTGGAACCGTAAGGTGCTGGTGGCCTCGCCCGAATACCTGGCGCAGCAAGGCACCGTGCAAGCCCCCGAAGACCTGCCCGAACACCAGTGCTTGCTGTACATGCAGCAGGGCCGGGTCTACGACAAATGGCAGCTGGGAGCGCAAACCGTCCAAGTGCGTGGCGCCCTGCTCTGCGATGACGCTGATATCGCCCGGCGCTGGGCGGTAGCCGGCGAAGGTATCACCTACAAATCCTGGCTGGATGTGAGCGACGACGTGCTGGCGGGACGACTCGTCGTACTGTTGCAGGATCACCCCGGGCCGACCATGCCGCTGAGCCTGGTGTGCCCGCACCGCAAGCAGTTGTCGCCTGCGGTGAGGCAGTTGCATGCCTGGTTGTCTTGCCGCTTCGCCGGGCTCGAGCGCGACTGATCAAATGGAAGTTGCTGAAGCGCCCCTCAGTGCGGCGCCTCGAGCAAGTCCGGTCGATATCCGCCGCTTCCGGGTGTACACCCACAAGACGGCAAAGGCGATGACCAACGAGCCCGGCAACCACGCGACCACTGGCAGTCGTCATGCCGGCGCCCCCCATCAAGTTGATCAGCAGTGCCCCGCCTCGGGGTAGCAAAGAGCAACCGTCTGACTACCCGACAATCAGATCCGACCGTGGGCGTTTGGCCGTTCAAACTGGCCACTACCACCTATACTGCCGAAGCACTGTCGGCGACGTGGCGACAAGTCGTTTCGCCCCGCCTCAGGCCTGCGCCCGCTGTCGTATGACCATGGCGCTTGTGCAGTACGTGCAACCACTCTCAAACGGAAGGAGAATGTCGCATGAATATGAACAAGTTCTTGCTGGGAGCTATCACGTTACTGTTTGCCACCGTGGCCAGTGCTGATATTCCGCAGCTCAACTACGACTGCCCGACTAATATCGCCGTGCATGCGGATCAGGGCGGGCCGGTGTTCATCAATGGCAAGGAGGCCAAACTGAAGAAATTTAATGACAACGCCTATGAAGCTAAGGGCTCTGGCGTGGTGATTTCCCTCACGCGGAATCCAGATGAATCATGGGACTTATCCTATACCGGTAAAGGCGGGGCCAACGGGTTTTGCAAGCCAGCGACACCGGGTGCGGCGAGTGCCAGTAGCGCCAATGGCACATCTACCACCAGAAAGGCGGAGAAAGCCTGCCTGGCCGAGGTGGCGAAGATGACCGGCGTGGCCGTCAGCAAACTTTCGGTGACCGACGTCATGACCGCCGAAGCGGGAATTGGCGTGACGATCAACGTACCTGACGCGGACGCTCCTTGGTCGTGCCTGTCCGATGCCAGTGGCAAAGTCCAAGGTGCAAGTTATACCGGATCTGAAGGCAATCTCTGAATCGCACCCAACAGGGCGATAATGAAGAACGTACAGTCATTGAGTATATGAGTGCCCGTGGATACCCAGATGTTCTTCGTCATGATGTAGGGAAGCAGCAGAATCAGCCGCGCGCTGCCGATGACAACGAACGCCTGCACCACATTCCAATCATAGGTCGGCAAGTGCGCAGCGCCAAAGAGCAGGGCCGACAAGAGCCAGGCACCGACGATCGCCCTCTTGCGTGACCAGTGCAGCCGCGTGATGAGGAACGTCATCATTGCGAGGAATGGCAAAATCGTCAGCACCTCCTCGCCCAATAGCTGCGGCAGCGTCTTGAGAAAGAAGAGCAGGTGCTCGACTGGTGTTTGCGTCGCCATCCCGGCGAAAACTGGGTTCGAGTGCATGCCTATGGTCTTCATGACCACAAGGCCGATGACCATGGTGACCACGATGTTGGTAACCGTCTGGCCAACTCACCTCTCAGTACACAGACCAGCTCAGACAATAACGAGTGGAAAACAAAGCCTTGCCCGCAGGTATACCCATTGAATAAGCCTGTATCTGACGTAGCTCATGCGGAGCTTGGCAGCGGGTCGCAATAGACGATGGCTTCATTGTATACTTCTGCTCCGCATACCCCTTGAGCTACAGGAAAATCAGCATGACTGTACTCCAAACGATCTACTGGCAGCCTACGCCGCCTTAGCGCTACGCCCCCTCGCAACAACCTGCTTCCGCTAGCCTCGCTCGCGGGTGCGCACTGCTGTACGCCTGGTTTTACACCTTAAGCACACAGCAAAAAATCCTCAAAATTTGAATGTGTATCGATTCGCTCGCCATTCCCTTGGCGTGCGCGATGCTTTGCCTTGGATATTTCTATGCTGCAAAAACTTAGGAAAACGTGGTTTTCCAACGTCCGTGCGGACGTGCTCGCGGGGCTGGTGGTCGCACTCGCGCTGATCCCGGAAGCCATCGCCTTTTCCATCATCGCCGGGGTAGATCCCAAAGTCGGTCTCTACGCCTCCTTCTGTATCTGTGCTGTCATCGCCTTTGTCGGCGGACGCCCCGGAATGATCTCGGCGGCGACAGGCGCCATGGCACTGTTGATGGTTACGCTGGTAAAAGAGCATGGACTCCAGTACCTGCTGGCGGCGACTCTACTATGTGGCGTACTTCAAATCCTTGCCGGCTACCTGAAGCTTGGCTCGTTGATGCGCTTTGTTTCACGCTCGGTAGTCACAGGCTTCGTAAACGCATTGGCGATCCTGATTTTTATGGCGCAATTGCCTGAGCTGACCAATGTCACCTGGCATGTCTATGCCATGACCACTGCGGGCCTGGGAATCATCTACCTGTTTCCGTATGTACCGAAAATCGGCAAGCTGATCCCCTCTCCATTGGTGTGCATTCTGACGCTGACTGCCATCGCCATTTACCTCGGTTTGGATATCCGCACCGTCGGTGACATGGGCCAACTGCCTGATACGCTCCCGATCTTCCTCTGGCCTGAAGTTCCGCTGAATTTTGAAACCCTGCGCATCATTTTCCCGTACTCGGCTGCGTTGGCAGTAGTGGGTCTACTCGAATCAATGATGACCGCGACCATCGTCGACGACCTTACCGACACCACCAGCAACAAAAACCGCGAGTGCAAAGGCCAGGGTGTGGCCAACATCGCTGCCGGCATGCTTGGCGGCATGGCAGGTTGCGCCATGATCGGCCAGTCGATCATCAACGTGAAGTCTGGTGGCCGCACCCGTCTCTCGACATTGTGTGCCGGCGTTTTCCTGCTGCTGATGGTGGTATTTCTTGGCGAATGGCTCTCCAGAATCCCTATGGCGGCACTCGTGGCTGTGATGATCATGGTGTCCATCGGCACCTTTAGCTGGGATTCTTTGCGTAATCTGAAAGAGCATCCGCTGTCGACCAACCTCGTCATGGTGGCGACCGTCGTGGTCGTCGTGGCCACTCACAACCTAGCCTACGGCGTACTGGTAGGTGTGCTGCTGGCTTCGCTGTTCTTTGCCAATAAGGTTGGGCACTACCTGGATATCAAGAGCACACTGGAAGAGACGGAATCGCATCGGACTTACCACGTCGTGGGCCAGGTGTTCTTTAGCTCTGCGGATAAGTTCACTGAGGTTTTTGACTTCAAGGAAGCGCTCAACAAGGTCACCATCGATCTCACACAGGCGCATTTCTGGGATATCACCGCCGTCGCAGCGCTGGATAAGGTCGTGATCAAGTTCCGCCGTGAAGGCGCGGAGGTTGAAGTGCTCGGTCTTAATGAAGCCAGCGCAACAATTGTTGACCGCTTCGGCGTGCATGACAAACCCGGTGCCGTCGACAAGCTCATGAGCCACTAAGGAGAACGACAATGACCCGCGTAATGGCATGCATTGATAACTCACAATCCTCATTGGCGGTCTGCGATTACGCAGCATGGGCCTCGCAACGACTCAGCGCTCCCCTGACCTTGCTTCATGTGCTGGATAAGGAGAAATATCCTGCATCCGCTGACCTCAGCGGCAATATCGGCCTCGGTAGCAGAGAACATCTACTGGAAGAGTTGGCCATGCTGGATGCGCAGCGGGCAAAACTGGCCTTGGAGCATGGGCAGCACATGCTTGAAAAAGCTCGCGAGCGAACAGTCCACTCTGGCACCATGTTACCTGATATGAAGCAGCGCCATGGCCATCTCGTCGAGAGCCTGAGCGATCTCCAAGACGATATTCGGTTAGTGGTAATTGGACGAGTCGGTGAGGACAGCACGCGCAGTGCCCAAAGTCTTGGCAGCCAGATTGAAGCGGTAGTCCGAACTATCCAGCGCCCCATCCTGATTACAACCAGCCATTTCAGGAAACCTGAAACGGTCATGGTGGCATTTGACGGCAGCGCTACAGGCCACAAGACCGTACAGATGCTTGCTTCAAGCCCGCTATGCGAAGGCCTGCCAATTCATGTCGTCATGGTTGGAACGGATTCTGAAGACAACCAGAACGCGCTGGAGAAGGCACGAACCACGCTTGCCTCTTCTGGCTCGCTGGTGCATACCGAGATCCGCCCAGGCGAAGTAGAGTCGACACTGCATGCATATCAGGCAGAGCACGGCATTGACCTCTTGGTCATGGGGGCGTACGGGCACTCACGCATCAGGCAGTTTCTGATAGGCAGCACGACCACGACGATGCTGCGTACATCCACTGTACCCGTATTGCTGCTTCGCTGAGCCAGTTCCACTGGCCACAGTATTTCCAGAACTGCGGAAATGCCGTGCCCACCTTGGACGATGACTAACTGATCTTGCCGTAACGAGACCACATGCGACTCATAACTGAAATTGTTCACCCCGAGCTGAAATCCAAGCAGGGCAGAGTATTCCGTCGACATGCAGCACGCGGCATCGTGATGCGGGGTGAACAGATCCTGTTGCTGTTCACCGAGCGCTATAACGACTTCAGCTTTCCTGGAGGCGGCCTTGATGGTGACGAGGACATTGTCACAGGCCTGAAGCGTGAGCTTGAGGAAGAGACTGGTGCTCGTGAAATACAGGTGCTCCAGCACTACGGTTACATCGAGGAGTACCGGCCCTACTGGAAGCCACAGTACGATCTGATGCACATGACCTCGCATTTTTATCAATGCGAAGTAGCGCCCCAGCTAGAGCCCGTGAGAATGGAAAGCCACGAAATCGCTAATGGTATGCGGCCTGTCTGGATCAACCTTCATGAAGCCATCACGCACAATGAAGCCGTTATGCAGCGTCACGAGTCTTCGATGGGGCAATCAATTCTGCGCGAAACCTACATGCTGAGAAAAGTCGTTTCCGAATTGTTGATGCCAATCAGCCTCTGAGCTGACTATTTGGCGAAGTCCACTTAGTCTGTCTCAGGCAAGCATCCAATGCTGCGGGAGTAATCGCGTGATTTCGCTCGCCCGCTGTGGATCGTGCCCATTCATACGCGCCGACTGGATCAGGCTCATGATTGCCGCCGCCCTTTTTGCACTTCGCAGCGACCCGGCAAATAACCAGTTCGAGCGCCCAAGCGCCCAGGGCCGGATCAAATTCTCGATCTGGTTATTGTCGATGGGCACAGCACCATCTTCCAGGTAGCGCGTCAGCGCTACCCAGCGTTTAAGGCCGTAATCCAGGGCCTTGGCCGTGGCCGAACCCTCGGGCCAAAATAGCTACCGGGTGATTGGCACACATTTCTACCAGACCCACCCCGATGGTCTCGACGAATTTACGGAGTTGACCACCCTCCTCACCTATTTCGCCCAGCTGTATAGCTTGGACAAAACATAATCCTGGGCAAGGTACTCTTGCTCCAAACGGATAATGCTTTGCGCAGATTTGATAAGCGACTCAAACAGCAGGCGCTCCTCCGACAGTAAACCCACAGCAGGAAGGCTCGTTGAGCGCGGCTCCTCCACGGAAAAATCCATGTGCGCCATTAAGGTCTCGTGATCCATCATCAAGGCCGTAATCCCTGGCAGTGCCTGCCTGGCGTGAGCAAGAATAGTCAGCCCCCAGCTGTCGATGTCTCCCCAATACGCTACATCCCGCTCGGCGAGCCATGGAGCCATACGCCATTGGGTGTTCCGGCCACCGCCAAAGATGGCGACAGTGTCTGGAAGTTCGGGCAAGGCGTAGCCAGGCTTGGTGTTCTCCACGACCAACACCCTGCGACCAGGTAATGGTCGCGCCAAAAACTCTTCGAGGGGAATCTGGAATACTGAGAAGCCACCCATTTGCTGCCTAAGTTCTGGACACAAGGGTCGAATATAGAGCCAGTTGCTCGGGGTTTGCAGGCAGCCGAGCCAGGCCTCCAGCCCACCGGCTTCACACAGTGCCCCTTTGTGTATGACATCAAGCAAGGTGGTCAGCAGAGGTGTGTGCGTTTCCAGAAATTTGGTATCAACCCCTTGTACAGGCACCCCCCGCAGGTAACACCCATCCCCCATACCCTGACGCAACTGTGGCAGAACATTCGCCATCTGCTGGGCAGCCCGATGACTCATTTGCTCGACTACAAGAATCTGGCGAATGAGGGTGTCATACAGATTTCGATCCACTGCCAGAAGGGGCTCCATGAGTGCCGCCCAGATTTGAGAACGCTGGACGGCTGCCGGCCCGATGGCTTCAATCAACTCTTTAACATTCGAAAGATCAAGCCGCTCCGGTACCTCGACATCTCCCACCACTCGATACCTGCGGGTTACCCACTTAACCTGACTTGGCTTGCTCCATTGCCGCCAGGCATTGACCCAGTTGTGGAAGTGGTCAATGTCCATCAATGCATCGCCAGCCGCTGGTGGCTTAAGCGGCAAGCTGATCGGAAAGCGCCGCATGCCCTGCAGGCGCCCCCGTAGATTGGTTGCGTTATTCCACTCAAGGCGCTCGACCTCGCGCATGACCTCGGTTGGCAAACGCCCCCAACTGCGCATTAGCGTTGCTCCATCTGAATGCCCAGGCCTTCAGCGACCCCGGCCAATTGAGTTTGCTTGGCTTCCCGGCGTTCAGCGCTTTGCTGGTCGAGTTGCTCCCAAGTGATCTGGCTCAGGCGACTTTCATGGCCATCGATCTTACGCTCGGCAATGATCAGAGATCGGGCTGAATCACGAGCCAGGTTCAGGTTCTTGTAGGGTGTAATCAAGTTGACGTGAATTTTAAGCTCACGGAACACCCGCAGCACGCGGCGACTCACCTTATCGGCAGTGTTGGAGAAGGCTTCATCCAGGAAAACGGTACAGTACATCGGGTGCGGAGCACCATCCGGGGTCAACACATAGGCCAAGCTTGCCGCCACGATGATGCCGGCAAACGATTCCTTCTCCCCACCGGACTTGCCTGACGATGAGCGAAGTACATCACGCACGGCGCCGGTTTCCTTCACGATTTCGTTGGCATAGAACGTCATGCGGTAGCGCGAATCGAGGAGGCGTTGACTTTCCAGATTAATGGCGGTGGCTGAATTGGTCGCCTTTTCTAGCTTGCTGATCAGACTGCAAAGCTCTAGGAACCGAGCCTCGTGATCAACGCTTGAGGCATGTTTAAGCACCGAGCCCAACAGGGCTGTGAATTCTTTGACATGCGCGTAATGCTCATCCTCATGTTTCAGCAGCAGAAACGTGCCGTGGTTGAACTCAGTACGCTCCAGCACTTCGTTAATGGTGGCGATACGATCTTGAATGTCCTCACGCTCGTCATCAATGGCCCGTTGCATGCGGCCCAGGGACTGGGTGGTATTGTTGTTTAACCGCTGCTGGAAGCGTTCAACCAGGTCCGGCAGGCCCTCGTTATTAAGCTTGTCGAGGTAGTCGATGTAATCCTGGCGACCCTCGATAGTCGTCAACCAGTCATTGGCAACCAACGGCCACTTTGTCTTGAAGCTGTTGATAATCGCGATCATGCGACCGTTGTAGTGAGTCGCTCGTTTGCCAATCGAGTTCAATGCATCACTCAGGAACTCTCGCTGGGTTTTCTCCAGTTGATGGAGTTTATCCAGATGTTCCAGGGTAAGAATGCCAACACGCAGGGCCAGTGAGCTGCGCACCGTATCTACCAAACCTGCACTGGCAGCCTGGGCTGCAACTTGCCGACTTTTGTTGGCCTGCTGAATTTCCAACTCGAGCCCGCCTACCTCTCTGGCATTTTGGTTTTGCGCAGTGCGGATTTCCTGGAGCTCTTTTTTAGCCTGTTCAAGCAGCGCTTTGGCCTTACTCAGATCGCTGTCTGGAGCATTGAGGGCCGCAAGGTCGTTCTTGAGGGTGTCCAGGTGTTGCTCGGCCAAAGTAACGTCGATTTGATCCCACAGGGTTTGAGCCACACGCTTCCAGATGGCCTCAGAGGCCACCAAGTTGTCCATTTCCTGACGTTTCACAGCTTCGTCGGATCGGGCGGAATCGAGCCCATTCCGCAGGCGCTCCCCCTCTTCCTGCAATGCTGCCAGCCGGCTGAGGTTGTTGAATCCGAGGTACCAGTTCTTTTTATCGTCGACGCGTGTCCCGTCCTTCTTCTCAAAACGCCCCTTCTCCATCTGTACCAGGCCCTCGCGGGTCATTGAGTAAGGAGTATCATTGAGCACTTCTGCTGAATCCACACAGTGCAGGTCGACACGCGCCAGATGGCGCTTTAGCCATTCACGATACGGGTGTTCTTTCCATTCCAGTTTGCGCAGGAATCCGTCGCCGAGGAACTCCGGGTTACGCTCGGTTTTGCTGACAACCTGGACGCGAACATGCAGGCCGGTGTGCCGGCTGTTTACCCAGCCCGTCACCATGCGGAACTTGTCTTCGGGCACCAGCAACGTTGTCCGGTGGCCCCCAAGCGCCCGCTCAATTGCCCCGCGCCACGGGGCTTCGGTACTGCGCACATCGAGGAGCTCACCGATGAATACGACGCCATCCTTGTTGAGTTGCAGGCTCTCAACCATCTCGTCCCGCAGGCGCTGAAAGGCGGCGTCAATGTTGGAGTTGGGCCGCTTCTCAATTTCACTGATCTGGGCCTGCAGGCTCTTTATCTGTTGGGTAATGCCCGAGAGAATGCCACGCGACTCACCGAAAGCATTTTTCGCGTCGTCAATCTGAGCGGGTAAATCAACCAGGACAGCTTTGGCCGAAGCGATGTTGTCCCGCACGGCGCTCGCCGTAAGCGTTTCAGCAAGCGCAAGATCACGAGTGTCCTTCTGATAATCATGGGCCTTATTGATCGTGGTCTGGTAGCCCTTCTCCGCATCCGCAACCTCACGCCGCAGGCTATCAAGGCGATCACCGCCCTGCTGTTGGTAGGCGTGTAAAAGTGAGGTTACACGCTCCTCAGTCTGCGACGCCGACACAGCCAAACGCTTACCGTCCGACGTCAGGTCATCCAGCGAGCGATCCAGATCTTCACAGCGCAGTTCCCAGAGTCGGTTGCCCTGCTCACCGAAGAATGCCGTCAACCCAGCGGCCTCTGAATTGACCTGCCCTTGCTCCTCCAACGAACGCTCATAGTTCCGGTTATGGTCTGGCAGGATGCTCAGCACCTCCTTTTGCTGCTTGGCTGTATCCAGCTCATTGTGGACGGCGATCAGATCGTCGAATTCCTTGACAACCCCAGTAGCCAGATCGCGAACTTTGCTGGGCTCCAGCACCAGTTCACGGATCAGCGCTGTGAGGTCATCAATCTTCTTCAGACCCAATGCACGCTGCAGCAGCGCCGGCGCATTGGAGTTTTCCATGCGTAGCAGCCGGGTGAAATACTCTTGGTAGGCAGAAAAACTGTTGTCAAAGTGCTTAAGCATTGGGTCGTCATCGACATACTGCTTGAGCTGGCGCACGTTGTTGGAACCAAACTGCTGCAGGAGCACTTCCAAACTGACATTCCGCTTACCCACCAGGTAGAAACGCTTGAGGTCAGTCATGGAGGCGCCGGCCTGGCGAATCCAGAACATGGACACCAACGTGATCAAGGAGCCGTCGTCGGCCCGGTACAGGGCACGCAACGCGGTCATGGTGGCGCCATCGCGCTTCATCAGGTTGAGGGTCTGGGAACCGTCGTGTGCTGTCCCGTAATTACCGCGAATATAGGACATTAGGTTGCGATCTGAACGATCACCTTGCGAGGCTGCGATGTTGAATGACGTTTGCCCAGGTCGATTGAGCAGCGCCATGTGCGCATCGATGAGCGTCGACTTACCCGCACCGTTATCACCGGTGATCAGGGTGCCTTCAGGGTCGATCACTGCCGTGTGCAACCCGTGGAAGGAACCCCAGTTGTAAACCGAGATCTCCGCTAGGCGGATTTGTCCTGTAGAGAATAGATCGCCGAAGCTGGTACTGGTCATGTCAGGCATCGTCTTCTACCTCTTGTTGATCCATCACACTCCCCTGGTCGGCCAGCCGCTGGTACTCGCTTAGGAGGGTATTCAGGAAGTCGGCATTGACCACGTACCGAATGACCGGGGTAATTTCCAATCGGTCACCGTCGCCGCGCACATTCGCCAGCAGGCGCTTATCGCGCAGCTTGGCTATAGAGCCATTGAGGGTCTTGCGCTCAAGAGCGCTGCTGTTGGTCAGCTTCAAGAAAGGGGTCATGAGTTCGGCGATGGTGTCGATATCGATCATCACCTTGTTCTCACCAATGACTTCCCGCTCTTGGTAGTACTTGCGCAACACCAGCAACACCAAGGTGTCGTAAAGCGGCATGGTGCGTTTTCCAACCAGGCTTGAGCCATCCTCGTCTGTCAGATCCCCGAACTCGGATTCACTCAAGTCCTGCTCGAGCAGGATAGCAATGCCTGCTTTCTGGTCTAACGTCATACGCAGCAACATGTTGGCCAGATGAGCGGTGATGAGTGCTTGGTGCTGGCACAGCGCTTCAAAAGCCAGGCGTTTCTTTTCCGCCCGCACAACACCCGTGTTCAACAGCAGCCTCAGGGCCCGGCGAGCCTCCGCCGGCATAATGCCTTGGACAACCTCTGATTCAGGTTGGCCGGCCACTTCGTCAAGTTCGCCGGGCTGCTCCTGCTCCGCCAGTCCATCTTCCGGGTGTTCTGTTGCGGCCAGTGTCGGTACTGCCACCTGGCGGTAAGTGTCGAAGAGCGACGGTGCCAAAGCATCGTTGTTTGGGGCTTCACGGTTCATAGGGGCAGGCTCTCTAAATTCTCCGGGAACAGGTCGGCGCTCAGGAGTAGCACCGGAATTTTGGCCCGTATGGTCTGGCCTTGTCGGTCAGCGACCACCAGATGCTCGACGCCCTCAAGGGAAACCGCTTCAATTGCTTTGGCGATGCGGACAAGGGCGACCAACTCCTCAAGCCCGCCCTGAATAGGGTGCAACTCGGCGATCTGAGCCAGACTCATCGGCCCTTGGCTTTTGAGCAGTTCGCGCATGGCTTCGGCCACCTCCTGAATATTCACCGCCTCCAGACACTCAAGAATGGTGTCACTCACAGTGGTCTGGTTACTTTGCGGAACCACCTTGCTGGTATCCAGGCTGGCTTGCGGTTGCATCAGTCGAATGCTCGATGGCGAGCTAACCGAGAATGGCCCGCTGGCGACATGTACCTTCAGTGAGGTGCGTGGGCCAATGTCTTGATCCTTAAAGGTGACGGCCAGTTTTTCCAGTTGGCGTAACACCTGCTCGACTGCCCTGCGTTCACTCTGAGCACCAGCCTCGACAAACGACCTGAGGCTTTCCTGGGTGCGGCGACGTACCGAAATTACCCGTTGACTTTCGCGACTCAGCTCACGCACCAGATGTGTGAGAAAACGGATTTCTTGTGTATTCAGGTGGGATCTGGCAATCGGACGATTCAAAATCGATCGGATTTGCTCGCGGAATTCTACGCTCCGGTTCTCGTCGCAGAGGAGTCTGAAGAAGCCGTCAAACGCCTGACCAGCGTCTGTCTGCAAAAGTGCCTCTTCATTATCCAGAAGGTTCTGGATGACCAGGCCACGACCGCCTTCTGATTCGATCATCTGCACACGGATGCTCTGGTCAAGTTGACGGATGTCATCCTCAACACGGCGAAAATCACCGGTTAACTCGGAGGCCATCTGGTAGACACCGCGTACTCGCTCACGCTGTTCGGCACTGGGTAGCTCGCACACGATGCCTGCTTCCAGCCGCAAGACTTCTTCATTCAGTTCTGCCAACCGTTCACGCAGTACGAGCAAACGCTCTTCAGCACTCGGGTTGAGAGCGACTGCCAGGTCTCTTACAGCGTCTTGGACTCGGCGTAGGTGGGTGGCAGATGTCGTGGTATCCCTGCTCTCAAGACCCTCGACAAATCGCAGTGCCTGCTGAAAGGCGTCAGTGCGGGTCAGGTGGTCATCATGCTCACGCATCCAGCCGGCATGGATCCAGTTGCGCAGGTGCGAGTTGGCGTTGTCTTGCATGCCATACGCTTCCTGCCAGGTCGGCAATTCCGCCTCAAGGGCGGCTTTAGCCCGTGCGAACAACACCTCCTGTTCGTCAACAAACAGGCTGTCGATGAACGCCAGGATGATCGGTGCCGAATCTGCACGCAGCAAGCGCCAGGCGGACTGTTCACTCTGCAAACGACGATAACGCGCTTGCTTCTCGTACAAACTCATCGCACCTCTCTAGTCGGCAGTCTTGCAGCGAGTTTACAGGATTGATTTGGGTCGCATTTCACGGTTAGGCAGCCTACGCCATAGATCGGCCAGCAAGGTTGTCAGCATGAGCAACTGCAGATCATTGCGCCGGATCACGCCTTTGCTTCAGGGCTAACAAGCAGTGGCAGCAGCTCCGAAACTAACGCCTGCGCAGCCTGTTCGTACCCTTCGCGCCAACAATGCGGTCTGCGCCACGAAGCTCGACCAGCACATCAGATCCCGAGGCGCTTCCAGCGCCAGTACCATTCGTTCCGATACTGTCATCACGAACTTCCTCCACTGACTAAGAATAGACTGCTCGAGATTCTGCCAGAGAGCTGTCGACATGCACGTCGAATTACGCCCAACCTCTGTAAAAAGCCATCACGGCGCTACCTTCCATTTTCACCGCAGGCGACAAAGTCTTACTCCATTCAGGCTATTTCTTGACTGAATCGAAACGTCTAGCCTTAACCCACATTCAATCAGAGAGTCAAACCAATGAAGGCCGTCGTCTACACCCAACCCGGTTTGCCAATCCAAGACCCTCAATCGCTGTACGACACGCAACTGCCCACCCCAACACCCGGTGCCCGGGACCTCCTTGTCGAGGTCAAGGCTATCGCCGTCAACCCGGTTGATACGAAGATCCGTGCAAGCCGTGGCGGTGAGCAACCACAGGTGCTGGGCTGGGATGCCGTCGGCGTCGTCCGTGAGGTAGGTGCTGAAGTGACGTTGTTCCAACCGGGCGATGAGGTTTTCTACGCCGGTGCTATCGACCGCCCGGGCACCTACAGTGAGCTTCACGCAGTGGATGAACGCATCGTCGGGCACAAGCCTCGCAGCTTGGATAATGCGAGTGCCGCTGCCCTCCCCCTGACCTCGATTACCGCGTGGGAGCTGCTGTTTGACCGCTTGGGCGTTGTCGAAAATGCAGGTAAAGGCCAAAGCCTTCTAGTTATCGGCGCGGCTGGCGGGGTGGGTTCGATTTTGGTTCAGCTGGCCAGCAAGCTCACGCAGCTGACCGTCATCGGCACCGCCTCAAGGCCTGAGACCCAGGCGTGGGTCAAGGAACTGGGTGCCCATCATGTCATCGACCACTCCAAGCCGATTGCGCCTCAGTTGCAAGCGCTCGGGCTCGATACCGTCGATTATGTGATCAGCCTGACGCACACCGACACCTACCTTGCGCAGTTGGTGGAAGTGCTTCGTCCACAAGGCAAACTGGCGCTGATCGACGACCCCGCACAGCTGGATGTAGTGCCACTCAAACGCAAATCGCTGTCACTGCACTGGGAGCTGATGTTCACACGTTCGTTGTACAAAACCGAGGACATGATCAAGCAGCACCAATTGCTCGAACGTGTTTCAAAGCTGATCGATGACGGTGTACTCAAAACCACCGTGGGTGAGCACTTCGGCACGATCAACGCCGATAATCTCAAGCGCGCGCACGCCGTACTCGAAAGTGGTAAGGCACGCGGCAAGATTGTCCTGGAAGCCTTCTGAGGGCTACACCGGCCTGCCCTCACGGCCATCACATTGTCCTGGACTGAGCCCCTCGTCCTTGGAGCACAAGGCCGATCAGGTTCAGGCGGAGTCTGCAGACTCCGCCGCGCGATTGGTCGAAAAGCTTGAGTACAAGCGTCTGTGATCTGCCCGCAGACAAGCTGGCCATCACAACATGTAATAGACACTGTCTACATAGCGACATCACGACGACTCGGCCGTCACAGAACCGTAGAACACCAATTGACAACCACGAGAGAACCGAAGGATTATGCGCGCCGCCTTTATGCGAAGCATTACCATTAGCAATACGTTTCGTAATGGGGGCCTGCGTTCTATCGAACAGGAGTCAATGGATGTCCACTCGTTTTGCTTCAGCCACCAGCCTTCGCCAAGCCGCACTCGCGGTCAGCCTGTCTGGCACGCTGCTAACCACCGCCACTGTCTGGGCCGAACCTTTTGCTTACAGTATCCCGGCGGGCTCCCTCGCTAGCACCATAGATAAGTTCGCGAAGGCCAGCGGAGTAGTTGTCAACTTCAGCAATGAAGCAGTTGCGGGGCTTAACAGTGAAGGGCTGCGAGGTAACTACGAGGTAGACCAGGGCTTGGCTCTACTGCTGCAAGGTACAGGCCTGCAGTTACAGCAAGCTGGAGAAAAGCGTTACGCGCTGGTTCGTCCCCGCCAGGACGGTTCGATGGAGCTTGCAGCCACCACCGTTTCCAGCGTGGGGCTCGGCGCCACCACCGAAGGCACTGGCAGCTACACCACGGGCTCGGCCAGCACCGCGACAGGCCTGCGCCTCTCGGCACGAGAGACACCGCAATCTATCAGCGTAGTGACCCGTCAGCAGATCGAAGATCAGAACCTGAACGAGGTTGCCCAGGTGCTTGAACAGACGCCTGGCGTGGTCGTGGACAGCATGGGGCCGGCTGGCAGCGACGCCAACCACGTTTACGTGCGGGGGTTCGAGGTCGGCAGCATTCAGGTCGACGGCATCAACCGACCGAATACCTATGGCTTCCGGGACGACCTTTCCGACATGGTGAGTTATGACCGGGTCGAAGTAGTGCGCGGCGCCACGGGGCTAATGTCCGGCACCGGCGATCCCGGCGCGACCGTGAACCTGATTCGCAAGAAGCCGACGCTAGAAACACAACGTAAGTTGACCCTTAAAGCGGGCTCTTGGGACAACTACCGTCAGGAGTTTGATGTGTCCGACACGTTGACGGAAAGTGGCAATGTGCGAGGTCGCTTCGTCGCATCGAACACCAACAGCCAGAGCCACATTGATCGCCAATCCCTGGAAAAGCAGGCAGCATATGGCGTATTGGAATGGGACGTCACCGACAGCACGATGCTGACAGTGGGCGCTGAATATCAAGAGATGGACAGCGACGGGGCAGGTAACCATGGTTTCCCGATGTTCAATTCAGATGGTAGTCACTTCAGCCCTTCCCGCTCATTCAACTCTGCTGCTGACTGGAGCTATCACAAGCGTCGAACTAGAACCGTATTCACCACCTTGGATCACGACCTCGCCAACGGCTGGCATCTGAAACTCAATGCCGAGCACAACCGCCGCAGCTACGATGACGCCTTTGCCACTGCGGCCAGTGGCACCGTCAACCCTGATGGCAGCGGCATCAATACTTGGACTGGCCGTTGGGCCGGCGAGCCTCGTCAAACCTCGTTCGATCTCTCGGCGTCGGGCCCATTTGAGCTTTTCTCCCGCGAGCACCAAGCTTACCTAGGCGCCAGTCACTACAAGGCCTACTACCGTAACGACGGTTATCCTCTGTGGTCGTTCCAGAACATTGACAATATCCATACCTGGGACGGGTCGCTGGCGATACCTGACGCCATCCACACCAAGTCCTCCGAAGATGCTCTAGATGAAACCCAGGATGGACTGGTGGCTTCGGTGCGTTGGAGCTTGGCGGATGACCTGTCACTGATCACCGGGGCCCGGGTCATCGACTGGAGACGAGACGAGGTTTCCACCTCCCTGTCATCCGGCGACACCAGCCGCACCTCGCGGAGCGAAACTGGGGTCGTCACCCCTTACATCGGGCTGGTTTATGACCTCAACGAGAACTGGTCGGCCTATGCCAGCTATACCTCCATCTTCAAGCCGCAAAGCAACAAAGATGTCGGAGGTACCTACCTGGATCCGCTGGAGGGCGAGAACTACGAGCTCGGTCTCAAGAGCGAATTCTGGGACAAGCGCCTGACTACGGCGTTTAGCGTATTCGAGGTGCATCAGGACAACCTGGCGGTAGCCGACGGTAGCAACCTGGCCCCGGATGGCAACCAGGCATACCGTGCCGAGTCTGGTACCAAAACGCGGGGCTTCGAGATGGAAATGGCAGGCGAGATTCTGCCGGATTGGCAGGTCTCGGCGAGCTACACCTACGCCGTCAGCAAAGACTCGGACGGCGACCGCCTGAACACTGAAGTGCCGCGAGACACCCTGAAACTCTTCACCAGCTATCGTCTTCAGTCCGTACCGCAGTTGAAGGTCGGCGGTGGAGTACGTTGGCAAGGTACCGAATACTACAAAGGCGCAGGTCCAAACGACGAAACGTTCACCCAAGACCCCTACAGCGTGGTCGATCTGATGGCGCAATACGCGTTCACGCCACAAACCAGCGTCTCGCTGAACCTGAACAACGTGTTCGACAAGACTTATTACACCGCGATTGGCTCACGTGGCTGGTATGGCTCCCCGCGCAGCGCCACGGCTACTTTGGTTTATGCGTTTTAACCGAGTACGTGGATCCTGATGGCTTTTACGCTTGGGGAGCCGCTATCAGCCACACAGTGGGCCTCTCGACGATGCGGCCATCACATCATGAGAACGTTTCTTTCACTCAATTTTCACGTGGTTTGAGAGAACCTGAAGCTATCCCTACGTGTGATAGACCTTGCCCGCCTAGCAGCGGGCTTTCTTTTGCCCGCAAAAACTCACCGGCATTTAGCCAGTACTGGCTTACTTGCGACGGGTCATAGCGCTCAGCACAGCTGCAACAAGCAAAAATACTCCGCTGGCTACGAACGTAGCTTGATAGCCCATCCCGTCGTACAGCACGCCGCCTACCGTTGCCCCTGCAGTAATAGCCAACTGAATCACCGCGACCATCAGGCCACCCCCGGTTTCTGCATCGTGCGGCAGTGCCCTGGCCAACCAGGTGAACCATCCCACGGGAGCACAGGTAGCGATCAGCCCCCAGAAACCCAGCAGAACGGCGACTGGAACGACCCAGCTACCCACCGCAATCACGGCGAATGCAATGGCGGTCATGATCAAGGGTATCCCCATCAGCACCCGATTAAGATGACGTGCAACGAGGGGGCCCACCAACACAGTGCCTACCAATCCTGCGGCGCCAATGATCAGCAGGAGCAGCGAGAGCGTAGGCACATCCACCTGCGTGACCGTTTCCAGGAAGGGCCGCAGATAAGTGAACAGTGTGAACTGCCCCATGAAGAGGAAGGCAACGGCGGCCATGCCGAGCGCGACCCTGCTGTCTCCCAGTAAGCGCAGCGAGCCGGTGGCCGATAACTTGTTCCGCTCACTCGGCATTGCCGGCAGCGTGAAGGCTTGCCAGATCAACGCCAACGCGGCCAACGGCACCACACACAAAAATGCCCCTCTCCAGCCAATAATGCCGCCCAAATAACTCCCGATCGGAGCCGCGACTGCCGTGGCCAATGCGGTACCGCCCTGCATCACGGCAATGGCCTTGGGAACGAGCGCTTCGGGTGCGATGCGCATCATCACCGCTGTGGACATCGACCAGTAACCACCGATGGCAATCCCGAGCACTGCTCGCCCCACCATCAACGTCAGGTAGTTCGGGGCGTATGCCACCATCCCTCCGGAAATCAGCATCAGCGCGGTTGTGGCCAGTAGCACAGGCTTGCGATCGATCCCCTGGGTCAGGGTGGCCAGCAACAGGCTAGTGATCACGGCAAAGAAGCCCGAGATCGAAATGGCCTGCCCGGCCTGGCCTTCAGTCAGCGACAAATCGGATGCAATGGGGGTGAGCAAGCTCACTGGCAGAAACTCAGACGCTACCAGGGCGAAGGCACAGAGTGACATCGCCAGCACAGCACCCCAGACCTGGCGGCTTGAATGCTGAAGGGGTAGTGAGTCCCGTTCGAGCGAAACCGGCTCACGCTTGTACAAATTGTTCGCTCCATGGGGCATGTCCGTGGCTCCCGCAGTGAATGAACTGCCATCTTCCTCGCGTAAACCGGCCTACCAGTAGAGCAAATGGCTAGTTTTCTTGCCTAAATCTCCAACCCGTGCTGACCGGGCATGGACATCTCGGGTAGCGCACGCGTAGTGTTTTCCCACGAGATCATCGGATGCTTCCCATGCACGCCAGCACACAACCGCCCTCTCCCTCTAACCCAATGGCCACGCTGTGCAGGGTCATCGGCGCCCATGCGCCTACCGCTGGCGATTTCGCGACGCGCATTGCAGCGCTCGGCGTCTACCGACGTCATGCACCGGCCCCGCCGATCACGTGCATCGTTGAGCCGAGCATCGTGCTGGTCGCCCAGGGCGCCAAAGAAATGGTCATTGGCAGCGACGTGTTCCCCTACGACACGAGCCGCTTCCTCGTCACCTCACTGAATATCCCCGCCAACTCGGCGGTGACGATGGCCAGCGAGGCAGCCCCCTGTCTGGGCCTGGTGTTCAGGCTCGACCTGCGCACGCTGGCGGAATTAATCGCGCAAGACGGTCGTCTTCCCTTGAGCGGTCAGGCCTTTCATACCAGCGCGGGAGTGGGTGAACTCAGCCCGAAGCTGCTGCAGAGCTTCACCCGCCTGATCGAGTTGCTGGAAGAGCCCGATGCGATCCCTACGCTCTGGCCGCTCATTCAGCGAGAAATCCACTACCGGCTATTACTCAGCGACCAGGCCCCTCTCCTGCGCTACATCGCCTCCGTGGGCAGCAAGGGGCACCGAATCGCCAAGGCCATCGACTGGATGAAGCTGAACTACGCCGCCCCGCTGCGGGTAGACGAGCTGGCCTCCCAGGTGCAGATGGGGCTCTCGACCTTCCATCATCACTTCCGCCAGCTCACCGCGATGAGCCCGCTGCAGTACCAGAAATGGTTGAGGTTGAACGAGGCGAAACGGTTGATGCTCAACGAGCATCTGGATGCCGCCACCGCTGCCTTCAAAGTCGGCTACGAAAGCCCCTCGCAGTTCAGCCGCGAGTATGGGCGGCAGTTCGGCACGCCGCCAAAGCGCGACATCGCAGGGTTGCGCCTAGGTGCGGAACGATCAGGCGCCACCACACCCAGCCTGCCCTGAACCTTGAGCACTCACCTACAAGGAGGAGAACATTTGTACTCCACTGGTAAAATGAAGATCGTCCGCCTCATACGTCATGGAGAAAGCGCGGCGAATGCCGGCGCGGCCACCCTGGATCACGCGACCATCCCACTGACTGATAAGGGCCGCGATCAAGCAGCGCGCGTAGCCAGGTCAATCAGCAAGGCGCCTGGATTGATCGTTGCGTCACCCTTCTTACGCGCACAAGCAACCGCGGACGCGACGAGCTCAATGTTCCCCAACGTTACCTGCGAGACTTGGCCCATCGAAGAATTCACCTACCTCGCGCCTGCGAATTGCGTGAACACTACGGTTGCTCAACGAAAAGCTTGGGTCGACCGGTATTGGGCTAAAGCTGATCCGTCCCACGTCGACGGAGAAGGCGCAGAGTCGTTCCTCGCATTTATTGAGCGCGCGCGGTCGTTCTTGGATCGCCTGGCCTTGCACCCAGCAGAAGACATTCTGGTGTTTTCCCATGGTCAGTTCCTCAATACCGTGGTTTGGCTAATCGAGTGTGAACCACGCATGATCGATGGCCAGGCAATGACTCACTGGCGCGAATTTGAGATCGCGAACCACATTCAAAATGGCTGGGGACTGGAGCTGGTACTCAATGCCGAAAAACCATCCTGTACGGCCCGGCGCGCCTTTGTATGACCGAGTCGCGAAAAGCGATTAAGCTGCGGCAGTTGGTGCGTTGACCTGTCGCGCCATGACAAGCTTTTCAATATGCAATGGCGCCCGAACGACGACCTGCGCGTCGAGTCCCAGCAATTGCGCTACCGCAAGCTCATCCAGTGGCCTTGCCTGCACAGCCTCATGGCCTTCGGTTGGGACAGACAAATGCAGCAAGAATGACTGAGAACAGCTTCTTTTCATGCCCCAAGGATGACCATGGCCACACACAGTTCTACCACCACGCAAAAACACCTCGCAGTACTGATTGACGCCGACAATGCGCCAGCCGCGATCGTCGAGGGGCTTTTCGAAGAGATCGCCAAGTACGGTGTCGCCAGCGTCAAGCGGATCTACGGTGACTGGACTGGCCCGCAACTCGGTGGCTGGAAAAAAGTGCTGCTCGACCATTCGATCCAACCCATCCAGCAATTTGCCTATACCAAGGGCAAGAACGCCACCGACAGCTCGCTCATCATCGACGCCATGGATTTGCTCTACACCCGGCGCTTCAATGGCTTTTGCCTGGTGTCCAGCGACAGCGACTTCACACGCCTCGCGTCACGGCTGCGGGAGGAAGGCTTGACGGTTTACGGGTTTGGTGAGGAAAAAACGCCCAAGCCCTTTGTGGCCGCTTGCGACAAGTTCATCTACATCGAATTGCTGCGTGACGAAGCCGCTCAGTCGCCCAATGCCGAGGCGTCTGTCGAATCCTCCGTGACACCTGATGCAAAACCGGTGGCGGCAGAAAAGCCCAAGAAGCCCAAGGCGCCCATCGGGTTCATTACCAAAATTCTGGACGACATTGCTGATGAGGATGGCTGGGCACATTTAAGTGTGCTGGGTACGAACATCTCGAAGCTTCGCCCGGAGTTTGACCCGCGTACCCATGGTTTCAAGAAGCTGAGCGACCTGATCAAGGCATACCCGCAAACGTTCGAACTGCAGGCTCGTGGTGCATCTGCTGGGGGTACCGCGATGTACGCCCGGCACAAGCCACCTAGCAAGTGATTCCTTGTAATCAGGAGGTCCTGTTTCGAAGCCGGCGAGCTGGGCGCCTTCTGCACCTTGGCGAACGACGCCCGTTGTAGGAGCGGCCTTGCGTCGCGAAAGGGCTGCAAAGCAGCCCCGGCACTATCAGCGGTGACGCACCAATCTGGGGCCGCTGCGCGCCCCTTTCCGACCGGTCCGGCGCCCCGGCAAGGCCGCTCCTAAAGGGACCGCAGAGGGTCACAGGGCGATGCCTTGTTCGCCGAAGAAGGGCTTGAAGGGGCGTTCGATGACAAAGGTAAGGCTCCGCAGAACCCACCCTTCACCAACGCAAGATCGCGTCACTTCCATCGCCAATCGGCTGCTCGGCTTTACCGTTAATAGTCACCCAGACTACGGTGCGAAACCCTTTACGCAGTGCCAGTGGATAGACTATGCCAATGCCTTGCGCAGTGGCACCCGAGCACACGATGGTATCCCGAGGGTCGAAGGTCGCGAGCTCTGCCAGCAATACCTCCCGGGCTCGAGCTTCATCCTCATAGCCCGCGTCGGAAAAACCCAGAAAGGTCACCACTCGCTTCTCGCCGAGGGAACGAATGCCGTCGACCGCTGCTTGTGCGTCCATGGAGTGGATCTCTTGGCGAAAACCCCGTGCGCTGGGGCAAGGCCTGCCGGTTTCAATTTGATCGTTATGAAAACCGGCATGGGTCAATTACTTGACGAAAGCACTAAACCGAAAGTTCTGCAACTTACCAAGCTGGTTAAGGCCTTCGCAATGAAGGCCCAATGCAGAACACACTAACGCGCCACGTTTGAGGTATTAATCCAGGCCACCCTGGCACACATACTTGATGTGCATGTATTCCGCCAGGCCGTGGACGGAGCCTTCGCGGCCATAACCCGAATCCTTCACCCCGCCGAATGGCGCAGCTTCGGCAGCCAGCGCACCTTCGTTCACTCCGACAATGCCGCACTCCAGCGCATCGGTAACGCGGTGCACACGGCGCATGTCGTTGGTATAGAAGTAGGCTGCCAGCCCGAATGGCGAGTCGTTGGCCATCTTGATGACTTCCTCCTCGGTGTCGAATTGAGTGATCGGCGCGACGGGCCCGAAGGTTTCCTCATGGAAGCACTTGGCAGCGCGGTCTACGTCGGCCAGAACGGTTGGCGCGTAGTATGTGGACTCGGCGCGCTGTTCGGTGAGCAGGCGCTTGCCGCCGGTCAGCACTCGGGCGCCCCGGGCAACGGCATCGTTAACATGCTCTTCGATTTTGGCGATGGCTTTGGCGTTGATCATTGGGCCGATCTGGGACGCCGGATCGCTCGCCGGGCCGACGACCAAGGCTGCTACGCGGGCTGCCAGTTTTTCCAGGAACCTGCCGTAGATCTTCGACTGAACGTAGACACGGTTGGGGCACACGCAGGTTTGGCCGCCGTTACGGAACTTGGCAACCATCAAGCCTTCTACCGCAGCATCGACATCGGCATCTTCGAACACGATGAACGGAGCGTTACCACCCAACTCCAACGCCAGCTTTTTCAGGGTACGGGAGGATTCGTGGGCAAGGTGCTTACCCACGGGGGTCGAGCCGGTGAAGGTGATTTTACGAACACGGGCATCGTCCAGCCACACATCGGCAACTGTCTTTGACGAGAGGGTGTTGACGATATTCAGAACACCTGCCGGCACGCCCGCCTCTTGCGCAAGCTTGACCAAGGCCAACGCAGTGAGTGGGGTTTCTGCTGCGGGCTTGCACACAACGGTACAACCGGCAGCCAGTGCAGGCGCGATTTTCCGGGCAATCATCGCGGCGGGGAAGTTCCAGGGCGTGATGGCAGCAACGATACCCACAGGCTCCCAGTAGGCTGTCATTTTACGGCCCCGCACCGCCTGAGGGATGATGTCGCCGTTCGCGCGGGTCGCCTCTTCTGCAAACCACTCGACATAACTGGCGGCGTAAGCGATTTCACCAATGGCTTCAGCAAGGGGTTTGCCTTGCTCAGAGGAAATGATTTTGCCCAGATCCTCGGCGTTCGCCATGATCAGGTCATTCCAGCGTTTCAAAATGACAGCGCGTTGTTTGGCGGGCGTGGCGCGCCAAGCTTCAAAAGCGGCGGCTGCCGCGTCAATGGCAGCTTCCGCATCTTTTTCATCGCTATTTGCAACCCAGGCAACAGGCTCCCCAGTCGCCGGGTTATTGACCGGCAGGGTGGCGCCCGATACTGCATCCTGCCACTCACCCGCAATGTAATTCTTGGTAACCATCAACGCGTCGCGCTGCAGTTTAAAGCTCATAAAACCCCCAATTTGAGTAGCAGTCTTGGCAACTAAGCCGACAGGCCGCGACACCGCGCGTGCCCTGTAACTATCGCTTTAAGCGATTGCATCGAATCTGATGCACGATTCCGATTAGCACCAACGCGAGTCCTGCACTGCCCGTAGACACCACCAGCACCTGGTAGTCAGGCATGAACGACATCACCCCCAGGCAAACCACGATGAACACGATCACCGCCCAGGTCAGCCAAGGGAACAGCCACATCTTCAACGGGATGTCACTGCCTTTGAGTTCCAGTTTGCGTCGCATCTTCAGTTGAGAGCAGGCGATGACCAGGTAAACCAGCAGTGCAATAGTGCCGGTCATGTTCATCAGCGTATCCAGTACATCCTTGGGCCGCAGCGCCTCACTAAAGTTGATCAGTGCCAGAATCACAGCCACCAGGCACGAGCCAATAATCGCGTAGACCGGGATGCCCGTTCCGGCCTTGGTGAACTTGAAGAACGCAGGTGCGTCACCGCGGGTGGCCAAGGAGAAGAGCATGCGCGAGGCGGTGTAGTGCGCAGAAATCAGGCAACTGCTCACCGAGGTCAGCACCACGAAGTTCATCAGCACTTCTGCGCCAGGCACCCCAAGCAGCTCCAGTGTCCGGCGGTACGAGCCATAGCCTGACACGCCCAGCATGGGGTCATTCCACGGCACCAGGCACACAATCAGGAAAATCGACCCCACGTAAAACAGCCCTACGCGCCAGACAACCGACTTCGTCGTCTTGATGATCTGCTGCGAGGGGTTTGCAGACTCTGACGCTGCAATCGTCGCAATCTCGGCCCCCAGGAATGCAAACATCACCCCGAGCATTGCGCCGACGACGGGGTCTATGCCGTTTGGCATAAAGCCATGCGCGGTCAGATTACTGATGCCGCTCACCTCCCCCAGCGTCCAGAGGTTGGTCACGGCCAGGCCGCACACAATCAGGAAGCAGAAGATCGCCACCACTTTGATCAAGGCGAACCAGAACTCGAATTCACCGTAGTTCTTCACATTGAAGAAGTTGATACTGAGCAAAACCAGGGTCGTTGCCAGCACAAAGACATTGATGCTGATCGATGGAAACCAGCCGTTGAGGATTTTTCCGGCAACGTATGCTTCCCACGCCATCAGGCTGACCCAGTAACCCCAGTACAGCCACCCAATGGTAAAACCGGCCCAGCGACCAATGGCGCGGTCGGCGTAGGTCGAGAATGACCCAGTGTCTGGCGATGACGTTGCCATTTCCCCCAGCATTCGCATGATCAGCATCATCAGAATGCCGCCAACCAGAAAGGCCAGAACGGCGGCTGGCCCCGCGCTGTGAATGATACTCCCCGACCCTACGAACAAGGAGCCACCAATGACCCCTGCGATCGACATCATTGTCAGATGCCGAGACTTCAAGCCCGCCTTGAGTTGGCTGTCATGGGTGTTCGGTTTATCGATACTTATACTTGTATTCATCATCGAGGCACCTCTATTAATTGACGGGAAACATTGACGCGCGAGAAACCGCCAACCCCCTTCCCGGCACGCTGTTTGATTAACTTGCGGTGTGATAGCCCCCTGCAGGGAGGGGGCAAGTTCAAGTCGGTGAACGTGATCAGAATGATCCGTTCAATCCCTGCACCGGCAAGCAGTCGGACTCAGGCTTGTGCGGCAACCAATGCACGCTCGAACATGCCAAGTGCCTTGGCAACGTCCTGCTCAGTGATCACCAACGGGCAGATAAAGCGAACCACGTTGCGGTACACACCACATTTGATGAGCAGCAGGCCCTCTTCACGGGCAGCGTCAATCACGCGCTGCGCCATCGCCGCATCCGGCTCTTTGCTGTCGCGATTGGAAACGAACTCGACCGCTGCCATGGCACCAATGGCGCGTACGTGGCCGATGCTGTTGAAACGGCCCTCAAGTTGCTTGAAGCCTTCCAGCAGTTGCGCACCAATAGCGCGGCTACGCTCGGTCAGGTTCTCGGACTCGAAGATCTTGATCACTTCCAGTGCAGCGGCGCAGCCCAGTGGGTTGCCACCGTAGGTGCCGCCCAGGCCGCCTGGCTGCGGGGCATCCATGATTCGGGCACGGCCGACAACGCCCGAGATCGGCAAGCCGCCGGCCAGGCTCTTGGCAACGGTTACCAGGTCAGGCTGGATGCCGGCGTGCTCGAAGCCGAACATTTTGCCGGTACGGCCAAAGCCGGTCTGGATTTCATCGCAGATCAGCACGATGCCCAGTTCTTCGGTTTTCTTGCGCAGTGCACGCATGAACTCGACGGGCGCTGCGATAAAGCCACCGTCACCCTGTACTGGCTCGATGATGATTGCCGCAACACGATCAGCAGCGATCTGCGTGTCGAACACCTCCTGCAGGGCCACCAGCGCTTTCTCGGTGGTGATGCCTCGGTATTCGTTCGGGTACGGGGTGTGGTAGATGTCCGGCGCGTAAGGGCCGAAGTTCTGGCGGTACGGCTGGCTCATGCCGGTCAGGGTCATGCCCATCAAGGTACGGCCGTGGAAACCGCCGCGGAATGCGATCACACCTGGGCGGTTGGTGTAGCCCCGCGCGATCTTGATGGCGTTCTCGACCGCTTCGGCACCGGTGGTCAGGAACACCGACTTGTAGTGCTCTGGGCCGCCAACCAGGTTATTCAGCTTGGCAGCCAGATCGGTGTATTGGTCGTAAGCCGCAACCTGGAAGCAGATATGCGAGAAGGTGTCCAACTGCTTGCGTACCGCTTCGACCACACGCGGGTGATTGTGCCCCACGTTCAACACGCCTATGCCACCCACGAAATCCAGGTATTTCTTACCTTGATCATCCCATAGGTAGGCACCCGCAGCGCGGCTCACCGTAATGGGGTGAGCAACTGCAACACCGTTGGAAACATGCTGGGCACGCGCCGATACAGACAATTTTTGTTGAGAGGACATAGCATTCACCTTTATGTGTCAGTGTTTTAATGCTAACCACTGCCCTTCCCTCCAACTACAACCAGGAAGTAGGAAGCGCGCGCAAACTAATCCTGCTTAAAGCAGGAAAAGCCAATTCAACGCTTTTACTTATCATCCGTTGCCAACACGTACATCTGAGCCGCTACCTGCAATTTGAACTTATCGTCTGGATTGTCGAGCGAGATATTCAGCATCGACTCGATCCGCTCGACCCGGTACCGCAGCGTACTGATATGAATATCCAGTGCCTTGGCCGTATTGAGTAGTTGAAAGCCTTCTCTGGCCAAGGTCAGTACGGTGTCTATCAGGGCATTGCCGCGCTTGGGGTTGCCGAGCGGCTCGATCAGCTTTTCCATCAGCAAGCGACGGGCGTCCGAGTCCCCCATCAAGGCGCGAGGGAATAGCACCTCGTCGAAGTCATGCAGCTTTCCGGGCTTGAGCAGAGGCAGCAGCGCCAGCACGTCCTCTGCCCCTTGAGCCATGCCCGTCACCCCCTTGTGCACGCGGCTGACGGCCATCGCACTACCTTCTGTGCGTACCGACCTCCAGATGGCGTCTGGGGCGTTTTCTGCCGGGAGCAAGAAGCTGACCTGGTTCAGCGAGACGGACATGAGCGGCGCGATGCCCATGCCCTGCATCGACTGGGCAATACGCTCGGCAATTCGCGAGCGTCGGTTGAAGCCTTCCACCGACAACGGGATCGGTTCATTCAACAACACCAGACAAACCCGGTAGTCCCTGTTTTCGCCCCATCCCGACACTTGCGCCCGCTCTATGGCACTTGGTGTGGCAGAGAACTTGCCCTCCAGCAACCCCGCGACGAATGCATAACCTAAGCGGGTTTCCTGGTCGGACAACTGACGCTGGTAGGCAAGGTGCAACGCCGCAATCACCGAGGCGTGTTCGAGCGCTCGAGACTCCAGCTCCTCAAACGCCCCTTCTTCGCCGTGCAGCCAGACAATGCCCACCACTTCTCCACGTAGCCTGATGGCACCGCCCAGCCTGGGGCGCTGCACGCCCTGCGTCACGACTTTTGCCGTGGTGGCATCGAAACAGCCCGTGAGCGAGTCCAGTTCGGTGATTTTCTTAATCAGTGCGCGCTCGGCAAGCGCGTCGACCGCGGGGTCGGAGGCCCCCAGAACAGTACCATCCGCAGAGACCACGGTTGCATGCTTGTCCAGGGCGGATTTCAGCGCCTTGGCCAAGCCTTCCAGGTTGTTGCCCTCCAAGGCAGCCTCGGTCAACGTGCGATGGATATGGTCTGAGCGGCGAATGGTCTCGGCCTGGATGTTGATGATCCGGGCCAGTACATCGTGCATGATCTCGCTGAACTGGATCTCCCACGGCAACTCGAGCAGTGGCAAGTCGCAGCGGTTCGCTTCGTCAATCGCGGCCTGGGTGAAATGCTCGCGAAAATGGGGAACAGCCAGTACCACCCCCGCCAAACCGATTTCACTCAACCGGCGCACCATCACACGGCACTCTTCGTCGTCTACTGGCCAGTTGTAGCCGGTGGTCAACAGAAGCTCGCCAGGCTTCAACCAATTGGTGATCTCGGGGTGATCGACGATGTGAACCCAGGTGATTTCGCGATCCATGGCTGTTTCACCGGCCACCACAGTGGCCTCGCGAAGCACAGTGCTACCTATCGCTGTGTCGAGCTTCATGACCTATCAATCCCACTTAGAAATAACCACTCGACAGCACTCGATGGCTGCCAGGTTTGCAACGACCTTAGCAGCCAGATACTGGAGAATGCTGCGCTGCGTGCAACTAACCCAGAATTTTCGCAAGGTACTCGGCCAGGTGCATGGCTTCTCTGCCACTCACGTTGCGGATCTGCCCGCGGCAACTGAAGCCATCGGCAAC
The DNA here is from genome assembly GCF_014269165.1 of Pseudomonas sp. SWRI68. NCBI lineage: Bacteria > Pseudomonadati > Pseudomonadota > Gammaproteobacteria > Pseudomonadales > Pseudomonadaceae > Pseudomonas > Pseudomonas sp. SWRI68. The sequence goes on from NZ_JABWRU010000011.1 coordinate 57,807, forward strand.
GACCGCCGCCTGCTGCGGGATCTTGTCGATGTGAGGTTTGAACTCATTCTCACCGATGATCTTCGCAATCGGAGCCGTCTTGCTATGGTAAGCGTATGCACCCGCCACGCCGCAGCACCCCGCAGCAATCACCTGGCCCTGGCCGCCCAGCTTTTCAAGAACGCCCTGCTCCCCAGCCATCCCGCCGCAGGACTTCTGGTGGCAATGCCCATGTATGCGCACGTCTTCGTTGATCGAAGGCAACTGCAAACCACGCTGCTCGATGAACTCACTCAAGGTCATGATCGACTTCTCGAGCTTTTGGGCGCGCGGGTCCGTCGGGAACAGGCCCGGCATTTCGTCGCGGAACACCGACAAGCAACTGGGCTCAAGGACGATGACTGGAAGCCCCTCTTCGAGCACTGGCGCCAACTGGGCAAGGATCTGCTCAAGGTTCGACTTGGCCTGATCGATCATGCCCACGTCGTAATAAGGTCGGCCGCAGCACACATGGCGCTTCATCAGTTTTACGCTAAACCCAAGCGCCTCGAGTACGGTTACACCCGCTTCGAGCACGTGGGGCGTGAAGCCATTATTGAAGCTGTCCACCCACAACAGCACCTCTGTACCGACACGCACACGCTCATTTTTCAGGATGCGCCTGGCCGTAGCGCTGCTACGGAAACTCTGCGAGGCGACCTTTGGGAACTTGGCTTCACGCGCCAGCCCGAAATAAGCACCCGCCTTACGCACCAGCGGGTTACCCATGGCGTAGTTAAGTACGGGTGACAGCTTGGTGGCATGAGGCAGCCATGCGCCGATGCGCCCGATCATGGCGTCCATCACCGGGCGCGGCTTGTGGCTGTAATAGCGGCTAAGGAACTCGGTCTTGTAGCGGGCGATGTTCACATTGGTCGGGCAGTCCGTCTTGCAGCCCTTGCAGCTCAGGCACAGATCCAGAGAGTCCTTGACCTCCTCGTTCTGCCAGGCACCTTCGATCACCTCGCCCTTCAACAGCTCGAAAAACAAACGTGCACGGCCGCGGGTGGAGTACTTCTCTTCGCGGGTCGCCCTGAAGCTTGGGCACATGGTGCCGCCATCGAGCGAGCGGCATTTACCCATCCCGATGCAGCGCTCGGCCTCACGCGCCAGGCCCTTGTCACCGAGGCGTGCATCGTAGGTGAACTGGCTGGGGATTTCGCGGCGCTCATAGTCCGGGCCCAACCGCAGGTTGGCATCGACCGGCATGGCATGGATCAGCTTGCCTGGGTTCATCTTGTTCAGCGGGTCCCAGATCGCTTTGAATTCGGCAAAGGCGTTCATGATCTCGGTGGAGTACATGATCCGCAGGTATTCCCCCTTGGCCTGGCCATCACCATGCTCGCCCGACAACGAACCGCCGTAGCGCACGACCAGGTGAGCCGCCTCCTCCAGGAATGCTCGCCAGTTATCCAGGCCGTCCTGGGATTTCAGGTCGAAGGTAATGCGCGAGTGGATACAGCCATCACCAAAGTGCCCGTAGAGGTTGGTCTTGTAGCCGTAGCTACTGACCAGGCGCTTGAACTCGCGAAGGTACTGGCCAAGGTGCGCGGGCTCGACCGCTGCGTCCTCCCACCCTACGACAGGATCAGGCGCGTTCGGGTCCAGCCCCAGCGAGGTCGCCGAGGCGCCCGTCTCGCGGATCGTCCAGATTCGATTCATCAAACCTGCATCGGTCACCAGCCGCACACTTGGGCTACCCGGCAACTCAGGCGCGATGTCCACGGCCTTCTGGGCGAAGGCAATCGCTTGCTCAGTCGACAGAGCACCAAACTCGATCATCAACCAGGCATTGCCAGCCGGAAGCTCAGCGATATCGGCAAGCTTCATGCCGCGTTCTTTGAGCCCATCGATGATGCCATCATCCAACCCTTCCATTGCGATTGGGTTGAGCGGCAGCAACTGCGGTACGGAGTCGGCTGCGTAATAGATCTCGTCATAGCCCAGCACCACCAGCACGCGGTGAGTCGGGTTCTTCACCAGAATCGTCTCAGCCTGCAGGACGGTGACGCAGGTGCCTTCGACGCCCACCAGCGCGCGTGCAATGTTGAAGCCGTTTTCAGGCAACAACTGATCGAGGTTGTAGCCCGACACGCGACGTTTGAGTTTGGGGAACCCCTCGCGAATGTGCGCCTCGTTGCGATCGACCAGCGCCTTCAATGCCTGCACGATCTCGGCACGTCGCCCACCGGCCCTGATGTGTTGCTGGTAGGCGGCCTCGTCGGTAGGCCCTACCCAGAAACGCTCACCGTCATAGGTCAGAATTTCCAGGCGCTCGACGTTTTCGACTGTCTTGCCCGCCATCACCGAGTGAGCGCCACAGGAGTTGTTGCCGATCATGCCGCCCAGCGTGCAGCGGCTATGAGTTGCAGGGTCCGGGCCGAAGGTCAGCCCCACCTTGGCCGCCTCGCTTTTGAGCTGATCGCAGATCACACCCGGCTGCACCCTGGCCAGGCGCCTTGCAGGGTCAATCTCATGAACAGCATGAAGGTATTTGGAGGCATCGATCACAACCGCCGCGTTCACCGCCTGGCCGCACATGGAGGTACCCGCGCCACGCGGAAAGATCGGCATGCCGGCCTCTTTGCAGAGGCGTACCGTGGTCACGATATCGTCGACGGTTTTGGGAATGACAATGCCTATCGGCAGCTGACGATAGTTTGAGGCCTCGGAGGCGTAGATGGCGCGGGTGGCGGCGTCGAATCGAACCTCCGCCGAGGTTTGCGCCTCAAGCTTGGCGCGCAGGGTCATCAGGAGGTTGAGGTCGAAAGGGATAGGGTTGTTTTTTGTCATTAGGAGAAGCCTGGTCTCGATCATCAGCACGGAAACGCAACGGCCCTACGGGGACTCCCCAGGGTAGAGCAGTGGGCGTTAACTACTGTAAGCCGAGCGCGGATGAGGCTCTACCAACTCGGAATAGGAAGAAACAGGCTTTTCATGCTTCTTCAGGTAGGATCAAATCGCGACGCCTCAGTAGCCCTTGCCGCGATGCACCGTGTTCAGCAAGGGCAGGCCGCTGCGCGCGCGGTGAAGGTTTCGCACGATGACATCAACAGCGCCCCTGACCTGAACATTGCTGGCGATATGCGGGGTCAGCAATACCCGCGGGTGCCGCCAGAACGCGTGGTCGGGCAAGGGAGGCTCCTGATCAAGCACGTCCAGCACCGCGCCTGCGACCTTGCCGGTATCAAGCGCCGCCAACAGATCCTGCTCGACAACATGAGCACCCCGCCCCACGTTCACCACACCTGCCCCTGTGGGCAGCGCACCGAGCGTGGTCGCGTTCAATATGCCCGCCGTTTCGGGTGTCAGAGGCAACAGGTTGATCAGGATGTCGCATTGGCCTAGAAATGCATGCAATTGCTCATTACCCACGTAGCAACGCGCACCCGCGACCACTTTCGGCGAGCGGCTCCACGCATTCAGCTGGAAGCCCAGTGGCTGCAACCGCTGCAGGGCTACCTGCCCGAGGTTCCCCAGCCCCATCACACCCACACGCCGCTCGCACGCTGGGGTGATCGGCAAAGGCGCCCAGCGGCGCTCGCGCTGACTGTTCTTGTAAGTGAGGATGTCACGGTGCAAGGCCAGTACGGCAAAGGTCACGTACTCGGCCATGATGTCGGCCATGGCGCCATCCACCAGCCTGACCAGCGAAACGTGCTCGGGTAGCTCAGACAGGTCGAACTGATCGACGCCGGCGCCTGCCGAGTACAGCACGCTGAGGTTTGGGAACTGCGCCATCAGCCTGGGCATCGGTTTCCAGGCAATCAGATACTCGATGTCGCGCGCATCGCCCACCTCGGGCCATTCGCGAAACTCAAGTTCGGGGGCACTTTCATGAAAAGCCTGACGCCATTGAGCAGCACTGCCGGGCTCGGCCATGTAGAGAATAGCCATGTCTGGCTCCTGTTATTCAGTACATACATGATGCCCACCCCAACGACATGATGCCTTCACATGGGTGCACTAAAAGAACAGCCGTTCCTCCTGCCTCGAGTAGGTAGTTTCACCACCGGTACTGAAAGCCCTGAAGCGCCAAGTCACAGCTGTTCGGAAATTTCGATCAGATTGAGATCAGGGTCGCGCACATAGACCGAGAGGATAGGCCCGGTCGCCCCGGTCCGCTGAACAGGCCCTTCGACAATGGGCCAGTTCTGAGCTTCGAGGTGTGCGACCACCTGCTCGAGCCCGACACTGGCGATCAAGCACACGTCCAATGCCCCCGGCACCGGCAGGTGGGCCTTTGGCTCGAACTCATGCCCGCGAACATGGACGTTGATCTTTTGATTGCCGAAACAGAACGCAAGGCGGCCTGCCCCAAAGGTCTGCAAACGCATCCCCAGAACACGGACGTAGAAATCTTTGCAAGCGTCGACATCCGTGGTGGTCAGTACCAGATGATCCAAGTGATCAATCATAGCGATAGAAGCTCCCTTGCCTGCATTGGCGGGTTTTCATCATGTCTGCAGTAACCCTGCAGGTGGGCGTTTGTTATGCGCCTGCTCACAAGCCGGCTGGGGTTACCTCAACCTGCGAGATATCAAGCGAATCTGCCTGTTGCAGGATCTCGGTTGGGGTGGCATTCGCAGCAGGCATGACGAGACTGTTTTCACCATCTCCATAATGCAACACGATCAAGTGCATGGCTGCCTCGTGAAGGGGAAGCTCACGCTGCTTGAGCTGAAGCTGATGGGTACGCGGCTGGCCCTGGAAAACATACTTGAGGTTGAAGGTTTGCATTTGCTGTGCTCCATAGAGTTGGCATGACAAATATCCTGACTCGGCAGACAGCATTTGGTTCGACTTGCTCGACGTGCATGACCTTTGCCCTGCGCTGCCCCTATTGGCCTCGCAACACCCTGTATATCTCGGCAACCACCTGGATCGTCGCCTCCTCGACCGTGCCCTCATTGCGGCACAACACCCACCCCTGCTCCGCAACCGCTCGCTCGAACGCCTGGGTACTGGCAACCTGCTCTTGCAGGTTGAACATCACGGTACTGCCCAGCCCGCGCGACCGCGCCGCTGCCCTGGCCCATGAGATTTCAGGGTCGGTGACCACCCCGACATGCAGGTCTGGCACGCGCACATTGCGCTCGATATTCAGGCGCAGAATGTCTGCAAACGGGACTATCCGGCGAAACGCAGCATCCGACGGGTACCAGCGGTCGATCAGGATGATGCTGCCCTGGGGCTGTCTGGGCAGCACATGCTGTGAAATCCAGCTACGGCTATCGGCCAGGCGCTCGCAAACCCCCATTTCCAGCTCCCGGCTGGGGTTTCTGACGAGTTGGTTGACCAGGGCCATTGTTGCCCCTCTGTTGGGGTCGTTATTGCGCTCGCAAAGCCGGACCACCTTGTTGTTGCCTGCCCTCAGTACTTTTGTAATGGCCTCAAGCAGTGTGGTCTTGCCAGTGCCCTTGGGCCCATCCAGAGAAACGAACAGCGGACGATTCATTGTTTGAACATCACTCACATAAGGCAATAATACGCGCTGACCTCGGCAACGATCGCCCCCTTGGCATCGTACAGCCGCGCCTCAGGCGTCAAAGCCATGGAACGCGCCTCCAGCACATAGCGCTGGCCGGCTTTGAAATGCGGGTAGTTGAGCGTCAGGTAGCACTCGCGCACGGTGGAGCCCCCCATCATGCTCATGCCCGAACCCCCGCTTGCTTCGTAGTCGAACCTGACGATCAGCTCATGGCTGCCGGGGCTGACCTGAAAAAACCGGCCGTCGCGTAGGCGTTGCTGGTCCAGGCGTTCAGCCATCAACAACCTGTCGTTGGGAAACGGGACCGAGAAGTCGACCCACGCCATCTGCGGATCGGCAGCCGGCATTGGCGCCTGACAACCCGCAATCGCCGTGATCGCGAGCAACACCATCAACCTGCGCATGATAGATGCCCCAAGGGTTCAGGCATTCAGGATAGCGCCCACTGGGCCTGCGTGGTCAAGCCAAACAGCTCACGCAAACCGTTGACACCCAGTTTGCGGTATAGCCGTTTCACATACGTCGCGGCGCTGACGGGGCGAACCCCCAGATGCTCGGCAATGTCTTCCACTGCAAGGCCGCTCAGCATCAGGCGCAACAGCGTTTGTTCACGCAAGGTCAGCGCCACATGCTGCTGCTTGATTACCCGCTCGGCCAACAGCAAGGGCAGTTCATTGGCTTGCAGGTGCGCATGGTAATGCAGGCGCACGGCCTGGATCAGCAACGGCGCCAGGGCTTCCAGGTAGTTCATTTCCTGCGCCGAGAAGCGCCCGTGCTCGCGGCCGCGGTAGAAGTTCACCGACAACCAGCGGTTGCTTTCACAGTGGGTCAGCAAGGCTACCCGCTCGGCAATCTGTGGCTGCTCATAGCAGATGCGCCGGTACTCGGGGTGCGTGATGTCGTCAGCTGACTGGCGTTGCACGATGGTGTTGGTGACGCAGTGGCTTTGGCTCATCACCTGCTGGTTGCCATCCAGGCCGAAGAAGCGTTGCACATATTTGTGGGAGATCGCCGGCAGCGAGACTTCGCGCGCCCGGTCCGCAAACGAGAACACCTCGGCGTTGCGCCGCTGCGGATAAGCGAAGATCGTGCATTGGGCCAACGGCACGCCCGAGCCGATCACCTGCAGCAAATCCGCTGCGAGGAACTTGCTGCGGTTCTGGCCCACCCTGGCGAACAGATTGGCGGTGTGAGCGATATTGAAGCGGTGTTCACTACTGCCGGGGCGCAAGGGCCAGTACTGCATAGCGGTTTCTCTCGACGTGTCGGGCGCAGGTTCTGTGGTTATTGCCTACTACGGCTACCCGGCACTCTATCACCCTTCAGCGCCCGGGCTCTGGCGGCGCAATGGGCAGGCGCAGGGCCAGCAGTGCGCCGAGGACCAGCAGCAGGGCAGCATAGGCGAAACCTGCGCTGAAACTGGACGTCAGGTCCTTCAGCCAGCCGACCACCAGCGGGTTGACTGCCGAGCCGATATTGCCCATGGCGTTGATCACCGCGATACCCACCGCACGGGCACTGAAACTCAGCACCTGGTCGGGCGTTGTCCAGAAAATCGACATGGCGCTGTAAGAGCCGCTGGCCGCCATGCACACCCCCAGCAATTGCACCACCGGATAGCTCGACAGCGCAGTGAGCACCCAGCCAGCCGCAGCCATCAGCATGGGCAGCACCAAGTGCCAGCGGCGCTCGCGGGTGCGGTCCGAATGCAGGCCCCAGACGATCATCAGGACAATGGTGCAGATCTGCGGGATGGCCGCCAGAAAGCCGATCGCCTGGTTACTGCTGGCGCTGTTGAAGCTTTTGACGATCAACGGTGTCCATACCGCAATCATTGCCAAGGTGTTGACCAGGCAAAAGTAGACCAGGCAGAACAGCAGGATGCGCGGCGAGGCCAGTTCGCGCCCGACGCTGCGGGCAGGCTGTGTGGCAGTTGCCGGGCAGGCAGCGCGCTCCGCTTGCAGTGCGCGCTGCAGCAGCGCCTGTTCTTCGCCATCCAACCACTTCGCCTGTTGCGGGCGGTCATCCAGATAACCGAACACCACGCAGCCCATCAGCACCGAGGGCAAGCCTTCGAGCAGGAACAGCCATTGCCAGCCCTTCAGCCCCCACATGCCATCCAGGCCCAGAATCAGCCCCGACAGCGCAGCGCTGAACCCGGCGGTAAATGGCATGGCGATCATGAACAGCGCGTTGGCGCGGGCCCGGTAAGCCGAAGGAAACCAGAAGGTCAGGTACAGCAACACGCCAGGCAAGAACCCTGCTTCGGTCACACCCACCAGAATCCGCAACAGGTAAAGCGAGGTGGCATCGGTCGCAAACAGCGTGCAGGTAGACGCCAGCCCCCAGGCAATCATCAGGCTGCCGATCCAGCGACGGGCCCCGATACGTGCCAGGGCCATGTTGCTGGGTATGCCACAGGCGATGTATGCGACATAGAAGAAGGTACTGGCCAGGCCAAACTGAGTGCCCGTGAGGCCCAGGTCGCCCATCATGGTCAGGCCGGCAAAACCGATATTGATGCGGTCCAGAAACGACAGTACGAAGCAGGCAAACAAAAAGCCGATCAGCCTTTTCGAGATCTTTTTACACACGTGCTGATAGCGGTCGTCAACACCGGCCACCGTCGGGGTGGTCGCGCTGGCGATAGGACTGCGCGTCATGAGGAACTTCCTGATTATTGTTATAGGAAGGCTCGCCGGCTCGAACAGATAAACCGGCGGCAAATGCACGAAAGCCAGGGGCTGATTACAGGTCCAGCAACGCCGTGCGCGTCAGCGCCAGAAACTGCGCTGCGTCGCCAAGCGCCTGAGCGCTGAGCAGCGCCAGTTTCACCAGAAACAGCTCGCGTTTGCCCTCTTCGATGTGGTCAAGGGCATCCGCTAGCTGGTCGTAGAGGGTCTCAATGTCGCTGATGGTCAGTTGCTTGTGTTCCATAGGGTTCTCACTCATTGCCCAAAGCGGTTTCGACGGCATCACGCAAAGCCTGCCCATTGAGGTGATGCCAGCGGGCGCAAACGTGCTGGTCCGGGCGCATCAGGTAAGCACCGCCCGCCGACGCACCATATTTGTTGCGCAGGTGGCCGCCAGGGTCGTCGATCACCCCGTCTGCGCCCCGGACCTCGCCTTGCCGATGACCCACGACAGCCAGCAACTGCAACGGCACGCCTTGGTCACGCAGGCTTTGCGCCTGCGCTTGAATATCGCTCGGCACTTCAACGGCATCAGTGAAATACAGCAGGCAGAACGACGCCTCTAACCTGTCGAACAGGAACTGGTCATCGCCGAGCCGCACGTTCAGCAGCGGCGCGCCCTGGTGAGGCCCGCAGCTGAAGCGTGCATTGTCGTCATGCTTGCAGTTGAGTGCAGAGTCCACATAGTCATGTGGCCGCGAAGTGCGCCAGTGGTACAGCGGGCGGACGAACGCCTGGGTCAATGACAACGACAGTACGGCATCGCGCAACAGGCGATAACCCGCACTGGGCGGCGTCATGAAACGGGTGCTCTTCCCCGCTTCGGCAATGATCTCGCGCGCGGCCCCTACCCGCTCCGCGCTATACGAGGCCAGCAGCCCCGGGCCAGCAACGCCCTTGAGGGTCAGCGCCAGCTTCCAGCCCAGGCCGTGACAGTCCTGGAAACCGGTGTTGGCACCGCGCACGCCAAAAATGGGCAGCAAATGCGCGGCATCGCCGGTGAATATCACCCGAGTATGCAGGTAATCGGACAGTGTCAGTGCGCGCGCCGAGTACACCGAGCACCAGTCCAGCTCCCACTGCGGGTTCGCTACCCCGAGGATGCCCAACTGGGCATTGATACGCTCGCGCAGGGAATCAGCCGACAAGGCCTGTTCGGGCGTTTCACCCCGTGCCAGTTGATAGTCGATGCGCCAGATATTGCCTGGCTCGCGGTGCATGAGCACGGTATTGCCCGGGTTCCAGTGCGGGTCGAAATACGCCAGGCGCTCAGTGGGCAGGTCTAGGTCGATCTTGATGTCGGCGATTACAAAACGGCCTTCGTATGAAGCACCTTCCAGTTGCAGCCCAAGCAGTGTGCGAATGGCCGAACGCGCCCCATCTGCGGCAACCACCCAGCTGGCTTGCAGGGTGTACTCACCCGCAGGGGTATCCACCTCCAGTGTCGCGCGGTCTTCTGCCTGGGCCAGCGCCTTGACCTGGTTGCCCCAGCGCAGCTCGATCATCGGGTTGGCGTGGCAGGCATCGACCAGAAACTGCTCCAGGCAAGGCTGTTGCAAGTTGGTCATGGGCGCAAAACGGTCATCGGGGTCGTGCGGGGCCTCCATGCGAAATACCCGCTGATTGCGGTAGTAGGAATTGCCAAAGCGCCAGGGCAGGCCCGCTGAGGTGACACGCTCGGAGATGCCGACCTGCTGCAGGATCTCCAGTGATCGACGGGTGAACACGATCGCCCGGCTGCCTTCGCTGACCTGCCGTTCGGCTTCCAGCACGATCGAGGGGATGCCGTAGCGGGCCAGGTCCAGGGCCGTGGTCAGGCCAATCGGCCCAGCACCGACGATCACCACAGGGTGATGCTGCACCTGGGCATTCACGCTGGCGGTGTGGGCAGGGAAAACCTGGTAATCGAAATAGATAGAGCGACGAGGCTCTGCGAGTGGTGTGTGCATCGCACTGCATCTCCGGATTGTTATGCTTTTTTTTGGCCTGAGCCATTTCGGATATGCAGCGGACTGTAAGCGGTGTGAGAAACAGACATGTCCCCTTGAAGGGACAACATTGCACAGCAAAAAGCACGCCCTCAGGAAAAAAACGCAGGATGTTGTGCGCAGAATTCGCTTGAGATAGACGGCCGCATTGCCCAAGGTGGCCAGCCTGACAGCTATTGCCTGAATAAAAGGCTGCAGGGCGTGGACGCAGGCGCACGACGACGCCTGTGTGTGGGGGGTGACTATTTTTGCGGTGGCAAGCCTTGCGCTGCACGAACGTTGCCAATTCCTCCCCGATAATAAGAGAGGACAAGGAAATGCAATCCAACAGTCTGAAGCAAAGCCTGAAACAACGGCACATCACCATGATTGCGCTAGGCGGGGTGATAGGCGCGGGGCTGTTCATGGGGTCGGGCAAGTTGATTGCCTCGGCGGGGCCGGCCGCGATCCTGTCATATTTCATCGGCGGCATCGTGGTCACCTTGGTGATGTTCATGCTCGGCGAGATGGCCTGTCGCAACCCGGACGCCGGCTCGTTCTCGACCTATGCCAATACCTACCTCGGCGAATGGGCGGGTTTTGCCGTCGGCTGGCTGTACTGGCTCAAATCGATGCTGACCATCACCCTGGAGGCGGTGCTGCTAGGCGCCATCCTCAACGACTTTCTGCCGTGGCTACCGATCTGGGCGGGCGCCTTCATCATGCTGGTGACGTTGATGGCCAGCAACGCCTACTCGGTCAAATCGTTCGCTGAAGTGGAGTACTGGCTGGCCGCGATGAAGGTCGCCACCATTCTCATCTTCATGGTGCTGGGTGTCTCGATACTGCTCGGCCTGCACAGCAACATCCCCTCCCCTGGCTGGGTCAACCTGACGGCGCACGATGGCTTCATGCCCAATGGCCTGTCGCCGGTGATGGCGGGCGTGGTGGTGGTGATCTTCTCGCTGGGCGGCAGTGAAATTGCAGCCGTTGCGGCCGGCGAATCGGAAAACCCGCGGCAGAACGTCATCAGGGCAATCAAGAGCGTGATTTTGCGGGTGATGCTGTTCTATGTCGGTTCGGTGTCGATTCTGATCCTGTGCCTGCCCTGGACAGACACTGAAAACCTGGCTTCGCCGTATGTGTCATTGTTCAGCCTGGCCGGGTTCAGTGGCGCGGCGGTGGCCATGAAGATCGTGTTGTTCATCTCGTTCATGTCGGTGATGAACTCGTTCATGTTTTCCAACTCGCGCATGCTGTTCTCGTTGAGCCAGCGTGGCCACGCGCCGAAGCTGTTCTCCCGCACCACCTCCAAAGGGGTGCCGCTCAACGCCCTGCTGCTGAGCCTGAGCATCTGCCTGTTGATCCTGACAGTGCACTTTGTCAGCGGCGGCGACCTGTTCATGACCCTGGCCAAAAGCAGCGGCACGTTCGTGATGATCGTGTGGATCTTCATCATCATCGCCCACTTTGCCATGCGCTGGAAAACCCGGCATGAAGCGGTCGACCCCACGGCGTTCCGGGCGTGGTTCTTCCCTTACGCCAATATCGTTGCGCTGTTCGCGCTGCTGGCCGTGATTGTCACCCAGGCCTTCGACCCAGGGTCGCGCTTTCAGTTCTGGTTTACCACGGTGACCTCACTGGTGGTGGTGGCGGCCTACTTCGTGAAACGTAATCGGATGGCGGCGAAGTCGGTTGGTTACGCAGGGAGCTGACCCGTGCAGGAGCGGGTTTACCCGCTCCCGCCCATGGCGGCACGCTAACCCCCTGTGTTTGCCACCTGTTGCCCTTGATGACGAAGCGTGCCCTGCAAGCTAGACTCCCATGCTGAATTTGACTGTAAACACTTCGTTTGCCTGAAAATGTTCGGCGGTCATGCAGGCAGCCGGCCTCTGGTAAACCGGCAGGGGCCGCCCATGACTTTGCAACCTCCCGTCAACTTGACCAACTGCGATCGCGAACCTATCCAGATCCCCGGCAGCATCCAGCCGCACGGTTGCCTGCTGGCCTGCAACGCGTCGGCAAGCGTCGTGCTGCGGCACTCCGCCAATACCGCCGGCATGCTGGGCGTGGCGGGTGAAATCAACGGGCAACGGCTCGAAACCATCATCGGCAGCGAGGCTGCCCATACGCTGCGCAACGCGCTGGCACGCGTCAGAGAGGCGTCCCGACCGGCGCTGAGCTTTGCCGTGAGTCTGCCGTCCGGGCAGGTGTTCGATGTGGCCGCGCATATTTTCAAAGGCACTGCCCTCCTGGAGTTCGAGCCCTCCGGTGCGGGCATTGCCGAACCAATCGAACTGGTGCGTACCGTCATCGCCCAGTTGCGTGAGATCGACCGCTCCGACAAGCTGTTCCCCGATACTGCCCGGCGTGTTCGCGCACTACTGGGTTATGACCGGGTGATGATCTACCAACTTGGCGTCGACGGCGCCGGCAAGGTCATTGCCGAGGCCAAGCGCAGCGGCCTCGAAAGCTTTCTGGGGCAGTACTTCCCCGCCTCGGACATTCCTCAGCAGGCACGCGCCCTGTACCTGCGCAACCCGGTGCGGATCATTGCCGATGCCCAGTTCAAAACCGTGCCGATCGAGCCAGTACTGGACCTTTCCGGCGAGCCACTGGACCTGTCCTACGCGCACCTGCGCAGCGTCTCGCCCATTCACTGCGAGTACCTGAGCAACATGGGCGTGGGCGCGTCCATGTCCATTTCGATCATCGTCGACGGCGCGCTGTGGGGGCTGATTGCCTGCCACCATTACGCACCCCGCACGCTGACCATGGGCCAGCGGGTCGCAGCGGAGATGTTCGGCGAGTTCTTCTCGCTGCATATCCAGACCCTTCGGGCCAAGCAAACCCTGGAAGCCGCCGCATACGCCCGCCAGGTGTTGGACAACCTGCTGCGCGATGCCCACCGCACGGCGGATATCGAAGAACTGCTGCGTGCCCGCATGACAGACTTCAAGGCGCTCATCCCTTGCGACGGCATCGCCATGTCGCTGCAAGGGCGCTGGTCGGCAGACGCGCTGACACCGCCCAAGGCGGCGGTACCGAACCTGCTGCGCTTTGCCGAGGGGGTCGCCGAGGGGCGTACATGGGCGTCGAACTGCCTGTCGATGGCGCACCCTGCCGCCCAGGATTATGCCGTCGACGTTTCGGGCGTACTGGTGATTCCGATGTCGCAGCAACCGAGGGACTACCTCATGCTGTTTCGCAAGGAGGTGATCGAAACCCTGGATTGGGCCGGTGACCCCAACAAGACCTACGAAAGCGGCCCGCTCGGTGAGCGCCTGACCCCACGCAAAAGCTTTGCTGTCTGGAAGCAGACCGTACATCAGCACTCGCAGCCCTGGTCCGAACAGGACCGCCAGTTCGGTGAGGCCATCCGCGCCGCGATCGTCGAAGTTGCCCTGCACAACAGTGAGCTGATGGCCGATGAGCGCTCCAAGGCCGAAGTGCGCCAGCGGATGCTCAACGAAGAGCTCAACCACCGGGTGAAGAACATTCTTTCACTGATCGGTGCACTGGTGGCCCACCCCACCACTGAAAACCAGACCCTCAACAGCTACGTGGCAACGCTGAAGGGCCGTATCCAGGCATTGTCGCTGGCGCACGATCAGGTCGTGAGGGGGGATGGCGGCGGCCGTTTCGCAACGCTGCTGGAAGCGGAACTGTCGCCGTACCGCACTGCAGCCGATGCCATCACCCTGAGCGGCCCGAACCTGCTGCTCGATGCCCGCGCCTACTCGGTAATGGCGCTGATGCTTCACGAGCTGGCGACCAACGCCGCGAAGTATGGCGCGTTGTCTCGGGCAGGCGGCAAATTGGCGGTCAGCTGGACGATTGATTCGGGTGGCGCTTGCGACATCGCCTGGTGCGAAAGCGGTGGGCCGACGGTGCGCCCGCCAAGCCGAAGCGGTTTTGGCTCGGTACTGATTGAACGCAGCATCCCCTTCGACCTGGGCGGCAGCAGCACGCTCGAGTTCAGACCAGAAGGCCTGCATGGGTATTTCAAAATTCCTGGCAAACACCTGACTCAGCTTGAAACAGCCGACACCCCAGCGCCGCAGGTCGCGCCGGCTGCGCCGCCGGTAAGCTACACGGCCCTGGTCAATGCATGCGTGCTGATTCTTGAAGACCAACTGGTGATTGCCGTGGGCCTTGAACAGATTCTGGCCGATGCGCTGGTCGAGGATGTGATCACCGCAAGCTCGGAAGCCGAGGCAATGAAACTGCTGGCCAGCCACAGGCCTGATGTCGCCGTGCTGGACATCAACCTGGGGACGGGAACCTCCATTGCCGTTGCCGAAGCGCTCTCGCGCCAGCACATCCCATTCCTGTTTGCCACGGGTTACGGCGACAGTGTCAGCATTCCCGCGCACTTGAAGCACGTTCCCGTGGTGCGCAAGCCCTATGACGCCTTGTCGATATTGTCGAACCTGGAAAGCCTGATCGACATTCGGAAAGCTACGGAACAAGCACAATAGCCAGCCGGGCTGGCATTAAAAACCCGCGCACAGGCGCGGGTCGCATTCGTTCAACACCCGGTCACTTGTCCAACTCATCCTTGGTAATGGCGCCAGTGTGCGGATCGACGTGGAATTCGTACTGCTTGCCATCCGCCTTGATGCCCTCGCCCTCCCAATGGCCATCATCGGCCTCGATCTTGGTGATCTGGGTGTAGCCGGCGCTCTTCAACGCAGCTTCGGCCTGGTCTTTGTTGACCTTCCAGTCGGCGCCTGGCTGATCCGCCCAGGCAACATTAGCCCCCAGTGCCCCCACCAGTGCCAAACCCGTGAACAGTCGTGTCATCGCTTTCATCGTCAACATCCTTTTTGCCAGAGTTAAACACTGCGACCCAAGCACTGTCGCTTCGGTTCAATTAGAGTGGCAAGACGGCTATTCATGACATAAGGGTTGATGTGCACTCATCAGAGCGCCTGAAAGGCATCGATGTATTTGTCTGCGTTGCAGACCTCGGCAGTTTTGCGGCGGCAGCGCAGCGCCTGAACCTGACAAGTTCGGCGGTCAGTAAAGGTATCGCGCGGCTGGAAGCGCGCCTGGGGCTGCGCCTGTTCGAACGCACCACCCGCCGGCTTGCCCTGACTGACGCGGGGCAGACCTTCTACAAGACCTGCTCACGGGTGCTGGCCGACCTCGAAGAATCGGAGCTGTCGCTGCACGAGGACTACTTCGAGCCGCGAGGCAGAGTGCGTATCGACCTGCCTGCGGCCTACGGGCGGCTGCACGTATTGCCGGTTATCCTCGACTACATCAAGCGCCATCATCAGCTGCAGCCACACGTGTCCTTTACCGACAGCTTCGTCAACCCGACCGAACAGGGCATCGATATCGTGGTACGTATTGGCGGCCCGGACGTTTGGCCGGACGAGCTGGGCCACCAGTTCATCGGCGCTCAGCGGGTCATCTTTTGCGCGTCACCGGCCTACTTGCAAGCACGCGGCACGCCCGTCGATGAGCGTGACCTGCACGCCCATGACTGTGTGGTTTACGGGCAAGCCGACGGTTTGGGCAGCCCTTGGCACATGACCGGTACCCAGCCTGGCGAAATGGAACGGCGCTTCATGCCGGCGCGGCTTGCCATTGGCGATGGCGAAGGTGTGGTACAGGCCGTGCTGCAAGGCTTGGGCATCACCCAGGTGCCTACCTGGCTGGTCAACCAGCAACTGGCCTGTGGCGAGTTGGTTGAAGTATTGCCGCACCTGGCAACAGAGGGCTTGCCGATGAACGTGGTATGGCTCAGGAAGCGCGAGGCCCTGCCGCGCGTCAGGGCGTTACTGGACGTATTGTTGCAATCACTGCGCATGGACGGCCACGTTCTGCAGCCCGGTGATTAGTGAATAATATTCGCCAAGCCAGTGAATTTTTGCCAGCGATAAGCTTTTTTTGAATCAATACAATGGCAGCACCTTTGATTTCAGGAACTGCCTGCATGACTGCTGTTGAACGCCCTCCCCTGGGCTTGGCGACCAATCGACGCGCCACCTTGGGGACGTTGATCCTCGCCACCTCGGCCTTTCTGATCGTAACCACCGAGTTTTTGATGGTTGGCCTGCTGCCGAGGCTGGCAAGAGACCTTGATGTGTCGATTTCCAGTGCCGGGCAGCTGATCACGCTGTTCGCCTTCACCGTCATGCTCGCCGGCCCGCCGCTGACAGCAGCACTTGCCCATCTGGACAGGCGCAAGCTGTTCGCAGCCATCCTGGCCTTGTTCGCTGCGGCCAATGCGCTTGCTGCCATTGCGCCGAACATCTGGGTGCTAGCAGTAGCGCGATTCTTGCCCGCCCTGGCACTGCCGGTTTTCTGGGGGACGGCCAGCGAAACGGCGGCCAGGATGGTCAGCGCAGATCGCCAGGGGCAGGCCGTCGCGCAGGTGTACCTGGGCATTTCAGCGGCCCTGCTGCTCGGTATCCCGCTGGGTACCTTGGCGGCCAATGCCATCGGCTGGCGCGGCGCCTTCTGGGTATTGGCCGCCGCATCAGCGCTGATGGCCTTTGCCGTGCTGGCCTGGATGCCAGCGGTTGCCCGCCAGCCTAAAGTCGACTTC
Source organism: Pseudomonas sp. SWRI68 (assembly GCF_014269165.1). Lineage (NCBI taxonomy): Bacteria > Pseudomonadati > Pseudomonadota > Gammaproteobacteria > Pseudomonadales > Pseudomonadaceae > Pseudomonas > Pseudomonas sp. SWRI68. The sequence continues at coordinate 74,538 of NZ_JABWRU010000011.1, forward strand.
AGCCAGCAGGCGCGAATTTTCCGTGAACCTATCTTCCTGGCCAACGTGGCCCTCTCGGTCTTGGTGTTCACCGCCATGTTCATTGCCTACACCTACCTCGCAGACATGCTTGAGCGCACCGCAGGTGTGGCAACAGCGGATGTCGGCTGGTGGCTGATGGGCTTCGGTGCCATCGGTTTGCTGGGCAACTGGCTGGGTGGTCGCGCGGTCAGGCAATCGCCGATCAAGGCCACTGCGCTGTTCCTGGCTTTGCTAGGGGTGGGCATGGCGGCATTCAGCCCGCTGGCTTCGGCACCGATTACGCTCTGGGCGGCGCTGGCCCTGTGGGGCATCGCCAACACGGCGCTGTACCCCATCTGCCAAGTCCGGGTGATGAACGCGGTGTCGCATTCCCAGGCGTTGGCCGGCACTACCAACGTATCCGCCGCCAATGCCGGGATCGGCCTGGGCGCGCTGCTGGGTGGGTTGGTCATCCCCGCGTTCGGTGTATCGTCGCTCGGTTATGTGGCGGCGGGCGTAGCCCTGCTGGCCATGCTGTGCGTGCCCGGCGTGGCGCGCCTGCAGGCACGGGCTGAGCATATGGCGGTACAACCCGGCTGACGGGCACCGCTTGAATCCGCGTATCATCAGGCCTCACAGCCGAGGCCTGTCATGTTCGATTGGGAAGACCTGCGTCACTTTTCTGCTTTCATCAGCGCCGGCTCGCTCTCGGCCGCCGCCAAGCGCCTGGGCGTTGACCACGCCACCGTGGCCCGGCGCATCAGCTCGCTCGAAGCGTCCTTGCAGCTCAAACTGGTGGACCGCCGGCCACGGGCCTACGCCCTCACCGAACAAGGCTTGCGGGTCGGCGAGTTCGCCGAGCAGATGCTGGCCTCTTCGTTTGCACTGGAGCACTTTGCCAGTGCCGACCAACATACCGTTGAAGGCGAAGTGGTGATTGCTGCCCCCCCTGCGCTGCTGGGCAGCATGGTGGCACGCAGGCTGGGGGCACTGTATCAACGCTACCCCCATTTGCAGTTAAAACTGGTCGGCAGCAAGTCGCGCGCCTCGTTGGCGCGTCGCGAAGCAGACGTGGCCATTGCCTTGGCCAGGCCCACCGAACCCACCTTGGTGGCCAGCTTGCTCGGCCATCTGGAATACACGCTGTACGCCTCGGCGGCCTACCTACGCCAACGCGAACCGCAGGTGTATATCGGCTACGACGAATCCCAGGCCAAATCCCCACAGCAACTGTGGCTGCTCAAGCACGCCACAGGCCGCCCTTTCGCCCTGCAAAGCAACGACTTGCGCATCCAGGCCCAGGCAGCAGCCGGGGGCGTGGGCATTGCCTGCCTGCCCGCCTTCATGGCTGAGGAATACGGGCTCAAGCCAGCCAACGACAACAGTTCGATGAGCATCGAAATCTGGCTGGCGGTTCATGGAGACGTGCGCAATACACCCCGCATCAAAGCCGTGACCGACTTTTTGATCGAACAGGTGAAGCCCCTGCTTCGCTTGTGAATTTTTGCAAACATCGCCTGCACATTCCGGGAATTTGCGCAGTGCCGCATCGCCGTTAACCTTGTGCCATCGCTCGGCAACCTGCGCCGGGCAATGCCGCCAGAGAGGGCACGCAGATGCAGTACGTCAAACTCGGAAACACCGGCCTGGATGTCTCCCGGCTGTGCCTGGGGTGCATGACATTCGGTGACCCCGATGCCGGTACCCATCCCTGGACCCTGGATGTGGACCAGAGCCGCCCGATCATCCGCCACGCGGTGGAACAGGGCATCAACTTCTTCGACACGGCCAACAGCTATTCGGCCGGCACCTCGGAGGTCATCCTGGGCCAACTGCTCAAGGCGTTTACGCGCCGTGAGGACACGGTGATCGCGACCAAGGTCTTCTACCCCGCGAACATGTGGGAAGGCGCCAGCAAGCCCAATGAGCAAGGCCTTTCGCGCAAAGCCATCTTCAGCAGTATCGACGCGAGCCTGAGCCGCCTGGGGGTGGATTACGTCGACCTGTACCAAGTGCATCGCTGGGACTATCACACCCCCATCGAAGAAACCATGGAAGCGCTGCACGATGTGGTCAAGGCCGGCAAGGCCCGCTACATCGGTGCCTCGTCGATGTACGCCTGGCAGTTCGCCAAAGCCCAGCACGTTGCCGCGGCCAATGGCTGGAGCCGGTTCGTCTCGATGCAGAACTACCTCAACCTGGTGTATCGGGAAGAAGAGCGGGAAATGATCCCCTTGTGCCAGGACCAAGGCGTCGGGCTGATGCCCTGGAGCCCGCTGGCACGCGGACGGCTGACCCGGCCCAAGGGGCAGGAAACGGCGCGCACGCTGAGCGATGTTTCCGGCAAGTCGTTCTATGAGCGGACCGAAGCCGAGGATGGGCGGGTGATTGATGTGGTCGAGCAGATTGCCGCTGAACGTGGCGTACCCATGGCGCAGGTGGCGTTGGCCTGGGTGCTCGGGCAACGCGGCGTGTCTGCACCGATTATTGGTGCATCGAAGCCTGCGCACCTTGACGATGCCATTGCGGCGTTGGGGCTTGAGTTGAGTGATGAAGAGGTCATGCGGCTGGAAGCGCCTTATGTGCCGCATGCGGTTACCGGGTTCAAGTAGGCCTTGGTGTAGGGCTTGGGAGGTTCAGCGCCTATGAGATCGAGCGCCGCCCACGCGGCGCTCGATCTCATAGGCGCCAAAGAACTTGCGACAAGCACATCGCAAGCCCCCTGCAGCCTCGACGTGCCTCTCCCGGATTGACTATGATTCCGCCTTGAACGTTTCAGCATGTTTCAATAAGGATTCAAATGTCTGTCCAAGAACCACCACCGCTCCCCCTCCCGAAACGCACTGTCGCCAAGATGGAAGCCGCCATGGCGCTGGGCAGCTTTGCCATCGGCACCGGCGAATTCGCCATCATGGGGTTGATGCCGGACATCGCCAGCAACCTGCAACTGAGCGAGCCTGAGGTGGGCCATGCCATCAGTGCCTATGCGCTGGGCGTGATGGTCGGTGCCCCGACGCTGGCGATCCTCGGCGCCAAGCTGCTGCGCAAGCACATGCTGCTGCTGTTGATGGCGCTGTATGCCTTGGGCAACCTGGCCACGGCATTTGCCCCCTCCTTCGGCGGCCTGGTGGCCTTTCGCTTCATCAGCGGCCTGCCCCATGGCGCGTACTTCGGCATTGCGGCGGTGGTGGCATCGAGCATGGTGGCAAACAACCAGCGGGCGGGAGCCGTCGCGCGGGTGATGATGGGCCTGACGTTGGCCATGCTGCTGGGCAACCCGGTTGCGACCTTCCTGGGGCAGTACTTTGGCTGGCGCTCTGCGTTTGTGTTGGTCGGGCTGATTGCCCTGTGCACCATCGCCCTGGTCTGGCGCTTCGTGCCGCAACCGCACGATGAGGTGCGCAGCGACCCGCGCAAGGAACTGCAGGCGTTCGCCCTGCCCCAGGTGTGGATGGCACTGGCCATTGCCTCGATCGGGTTTGCCGGCATGTTCTGTGTGTTCAGCTACCTGGCACCGACCATGCTGCACGTGACCCAGGTGTCGCCGCACTGGATCCCCTTTGGCCTGGCCGCCTTTGGCGTGGGTGGCATCGTTGGCAACATCGCCGGTGGCAAGCTGTTCGATCGCCTGCAGTTCCGCGCCGTGGGCCTGGTGTTGGTCTGGTCGATTGCTGTGCTGCTGTTTTTCACCTTTGCGGCACAATCGCTTTGGACGCTGCTGCTGGGCGTCGGCCTGGTCGGCACCATGATTGCCCTGGCCGCGCCGTTGCAGATTCGCCTGATGGATATTGCCCATGAAGCGCCAAGCCTGGCGGCGGCTTCGAACCATGCGGCGTTCAACCTGGCCAACGCGCTTGGGCCGTGGTTGGGTGGCATGGCCATCACCGCGGGGCTGGGCTGGACCAGTACGGGTTACATCGGTGCGGCTACGGCATTGGTCGGTTTGGGGATTTACCTGGTGGCCCGTCGCATGAAGGGGGGGCATTGATCCAATCGAGGTAATGGGGGGCGTGTGGGAGCGGGCTTGCCCCGCGAACACCGGCGAAGCCGGTGCCACGCACCGTGTGCCCCATTCGCGGGGCAAGCCCGCTCCCACAGGATACGCAGCTTACGGGGGCAGTCTGCTAGGCAGCGCCATCGAGCCCCATCTGCCAGAAGTCGGCTTCAAGGCTCGAGGCCTGGCCGAAGATGCCTGCCAGTTCGACGAATCGTTGCTCGGTCATGCTGCGCGCCGCCAGTTCATCCAGGTGCTTGCGCGCATTGGCCGCCACGGCCTGATAGCCCTCCCCGGCGTACTCACCAATCCACTCACGGTAAGGGTGCTGGCTCAGGTCGCCAATACGCTGCGCCAACGTGCGCCCGATTTCGGCATAGCCGATCACACAGGGGGCCAACGCCACGTGCAGCTCAAGCAGATCGCCAGCAGCGCCGCAATCGAGCACATAGCGGGTATAGGCCACCGTGGCCTGATGCTCCGGCGCAGCCTGGATATCGGCCTCGGTCAGCCCCCAGCGGGCGCACAGGCGCAGGTGCAGTTCGGTTTCGTCGAGAATCGCCGCCAGGCCTGCCTGGGCGGCACGAATGTCAGCGGGCAGGCGGCTTTTGTAGGCGGCCAGCGCCCAGGCGCGGGCGAACTGGATCAGGAACAGGTAGTCCTGCACCAGGTAAGTCCGAAACGCAGCTTCGCTCAGCGTGCCTTCGCCCATCTGCCGCACGAAATCGTGATCGACATAGCGATTCCACTGGCCGGCGCGGGCGGCTTTGAGGCGATCGAAAATATCCATGCTCAAGCCGCCCCCTCATACACAGCATCGAAGAAAGCCAGTTCCAGGGCCACGGTACGCAGGTAGAAGTCGGTGCTCAGCTCAGCCTCCTGCGGCCCCACGCGGTCCAGCTCGGCTTGCAGAAAGGCAACGAAGGCCTGGAACGCCGGGTTGTCGTGCAGGGTGATCCATTCGGCATGCACGAAGTGCTCGGGCAAGGGCTTGGGGGCTTTGATTGCCCAGTCCAGGTACAAGCCTTCGGCAACGTTCAGCACAGCCAGCGCGGCGGCATACGAACGGGTGGCCGCTGCTTCGCGCATGATGGCCTTGAAACCTGCAGTTGGGGCAGTGTCCCCGGCTTCTACGCGCTGTGCCGGGCTTACGTCCAGCGCCTCGAAGGCACGCAGGAAATAGGTGTTTTCATCACTCGAGATCATCCCGGCGAACTGGCCGAAGCGCAGGCGCGCCTCGAAGGTGTCGGCGGTCGCGATGGCAGCGCCGAGCAGGGTCAGGAAGCTGTCGAGAAAACGGTGATCCTGCACCAGGTAGCGGACCATGATCGGGTCCGGCAGGCTGCCGTCGCACAGTTGGGTAACGAAACGGTGCCCCACGGCCGCCGACCAGGACGGCTCGCTTTGGCGGCGCAGGGTTTGCGTGAAGCGTTCGGTCATGATGCTGTCCTCTGCAGGGGGTGACAGCGAGACCATTGCAGCTGGCATGGACTGGCCTCGCAGTGAGGCCGGCAAAAAGGCAGGTCGCAAGTCCAATCCCTTCGCCGGCATGATCCGGATCAGGTTCGAAGGGTCACCGCGCTAAAGCATTCAGCGGTTTCTCAGCCCGTTGCCGGGGCTCCCCTTGGTGGCGCACAGGTATACAGCAGGTACGAAGGTGCTGTCACTACCCAAACAGTGGGTGAAGCATGACCCGTTTGTGGGTACTTACACCCGTTTTTTGACGCCTCCCTACCGCACCTCATTCAGGCCTCGCAAGGTTTTGTTTAACAAAGCATTACTGAATTATCAGTTGGCACAGCCGTTGCTCAGGTCCATTAACCAGGCAAAACGCCATTGATGGCTCCAAGCCATAGAGCCGCGAGCGAGGCACAAGGCAATGAAAACATCGGCCAAGACCCAACCCACAAGGCATGCATTCAAATTGTCTTCCGTCACTGCATTGATGTTCAGCCTCGGGCTGATCCCGGCCATGGCCTCCTCCCTCGATGACGTCAGCCAGCCCCCGCCGACCGACCCGTCGGCTTACTCCAATCAGCCGGCCGACCCGAACCCGGCGTTACTCAATTTGTATACCCTGCCGGAAGCCAACGAAGGCTCACTGGAACTTACCGACGGTGGCTACGGCGACCGCACCACCGTGCGCAAGGACAACGTGCTGCCGCCCGCCCTGCAAACCTCCGAAAAATACCCCACCAACGGTAAACCGAGCCCGCTGTTCGGTGCGCAGCCGTTCACCCAGCAACTGCTGCTGTTCGAAGAGTTCGGCCCCGAGAAGCTCGACCCAAGCATCCCGGTACCTAGCCTGACGTTCCCGGTGCCGACCCTCGGCGCCGCGCCTGCGCAAGACCCCAACATCGTCGCCCGCAGCGGCCCCAGTGGCACGGCGCTGGAGGCGTTTCTAAAACAACCTGGCCTGTACCCTTTCCCGACCCAATACGCCAACGTGCTCGACCGCAACCCCTGGAAGGCGCAGATCGAAATGTTCCTCAACCGCCAACCGGTCGGTTCGCCGGCTGAGGGCCGGCCACCAGGAAAAGGCTGGTCCCATCAGCGCTGGAACGAGTTCTACCCCCAGGCTGCATTCAAGACCGCCCAAGCCGGTGCACGCATCAACCTCGGGCTGCGCGACCGCAAGCAATTGCACAACTATGCGGCCGGCGAGTTCGCGCCGGGCGGGCTGTACTACCAGACCTCGGACATCCCTACCACGCTGGGCACCACCAAGGGCATCGACACCCGTTTTCACCCAAGCATGCCCCTGCAAAACCACAAATCGCTGTGGTCGTTCGATGGCACCTTCCCGCCCAAGCTGCTGATGGTGCGGTATGGCCAGCCGATCCTGATGCGCCACTACAACGCCCTGCCGATCGACCCTTCGGCCAACGGTGGCTTTGGCCTGCACACCCTCTCGACCCACGAGCATAACGGCCACTCACCGGCCGAGAGCGATGGCTTTGCCAATGCCTACTTTTTCCCCGGCCAGTACTACGACTACCGTTGGCCGGTCCAGTTGGCTGGCTACGACACGATCAATACCCGTGCCCAGGACCCGCGTGCAGCGTTCCCTTGCTCACCTGGCGAAACCTTGTTTGTGAATGATGCGTCGCCTGGCCTGAAGACCTGCGAAAACGGCAGCATCAAGATTCGTGGCGACTGGCGCGAAACCATGAGTAGCCACTGGTTCCACGACCACATGATGGATTTCACGGCGCAGAACGTCTACAAAGGCAACGCCGCGATGATGAACTATTACAGCGCCCTGGACCGCGGCAACGAGGCCCTGCAGGACGGCGTCAACCTGCGCTTGCCCAGTGGTTCGGGCATGCCGTGGGGCAACCGCGACTACGACGTCAACCTGGTGATCGCCGACAAGGCCTGGGATGCCAACGGCCAGTTGTGGTTCAACCCGTTCAACACCGACGGCTTCCTCGGCGACCAGATCCTGGTCAACTGGCAGTACCAGCCAAAGCTCAAAGTGCGGGCGCGCAGCTACCGTTTCCGCCTGCTCAACGGCTCGGTATCGCGCTACTTCAAGTTCGCTGTGGTGCGTGAAATCGCCGGCACCAGCGGCGAGTTCAAGGGGCCGACCGGCTCCAACCTGTCGTATGCCCGCGTGCCGTTCCACATGATCGCCAACGACGGCAACATCATGGAACACGCCGTGCCGTTCGACGGCACCCTGGACCTCAATGGCGACGGCGACCTCAAGGACAACAACGGCATCCTGCCGGTGCAAGCTATCGCCGAGCGTTACGACATCATCATCAACTTCGCCAAGAACGGCATCAAGGCCGGCGACAAGCTGTACTTCATCAACCTGATGGAGCACCAGTCCGGCAAGGGCCCGAACATGGCCATCGCGCTGGCGGACGTGCTGTCGGAGAAATACAAGGCTGTCATCAAGCAGACCAGCAAGGGCCCGCAATGGGACAATGGCGACCCGGTGGTGGGCAAGTTCCTGCAGTTGCTGGTACAGCCCTACAGTGGCCAGGACCTGAGTATGGACCCAGTTGCCTATGAACCGGCCAAGCCGGGCAAGGCTGCAGGCCTGAAAATGGTTCCGTTGACCCTCGACCGCAACGCCGTTGCCGACCAGGCCAAACTCAAGGATGCTCGCCACCGCGAGTTCCTTTTTGGCCGTTCGGATGGTACTGACACTCAGCCCTGGACCATCAAGACCGATGGTGGCTTCGGCTACAGCATGGACCCACGGCGCATCAATGCCGCCCCTCAGTTGGCCAACCAAGCCACACCCGCCGGTTTCAGCGGCGATGGCACCCTTGAGGTTTGGAAGATCAAGAATGGCGGTAATGGTTGGAGCCACCCAGTCCACGTTCACTTCGAGGAAGGCATCGTGCTCAGCCGCGACGGCAAGGCACCGCCAGAATGGGAGAAATGGGCACGCAAGGACGTCTACCGCATCGGCTCGGAAACCGACTCCTCGGAAGAACTGGATGTGGCCATCCGCTTCCGTGAGTTCGCCGGGACCTACATGGAGCACTGCCACAACACCCAGCATGAGGATTCGTCCATGCTGCTGCGGTGGGACCTGGAACACCCTGGCCAATTCCAGGTGATGCCAACCCCGTTACCGGGCTGGGACGGCGTAGAATACGTCGCCTCCGTTGGCCTGCCGACCTTCCGCACGGCTGCCCATGACGATGATGACGATGTCAACAAGCCACCGGTCGCGGTCAGCGACAGCGCAGCTACCACAGCAGGCAAGGCACTTACGCTGAGTGTGCTGGCCAACGACACCGACCCCGAGCGCAATCTGCCCTTGACCATCATTGGCTTGAGCCAGCCGGACTCTGGCCAGGGTACCACCAGTACCAATGGCACCACGGTGACTTACACCCCACCGGCCACTGTCGCCACGCCTTTCACTGCCAGCTTCACCTACTCGGCACGTGATACCAAAGGTGCCGAGTCGGTGGTCCCGGCCACGGTCAGCGTTGCAGTGAGCCCCGCGGCACCCGTCGACGTTATCCAGGTCAGCAGTGCCTCGGTGCAATTGCGCAGCGGCAACCGTTACACCTGGGATCTGATAGGGACTACCTCGATCGCCACCGGTAACAGCATCAACGTGTCGGTGGCAACCACCAACGGCCCGCTGAACCTGGGCGCGGCCACGCTGACCGCAGCCACCACCGGTGCCCGTTGGCGGGTGTCGGTCACCACCTCCGGCTACGGCCCGGCAACGCCCGCAACGGCGACCGTGAAATCGAAACTGGGGCAAAGCGTGACGGTGCCGATCAGTTACAAGTAATCGCTTGGCGAAACGGGGCTGCTGCGCAGCCCCACTGGCTCACCTCTCGAGGCGTGCATCATGACCGGCTCATGGCGTGTTCTGCTCGTGCTGTCGCTGTTCGCTGCCAGTGTCCCGTTCTGGCCCGTGCAGCCCCAGCAAGCCCCTACCAACGAAGCTGCTACGCCCTGGGGCGCCGACTACTTCCCCAACACCCCCCTGCTCACTCAGGATGGCGAAAAGGTCCGCTTCTTCGACGACCTGATCAAGGACAAGGTCGTCGCCATCAACTTCATCTTCACCGGCTGCTCCGATTCCTGCCCGGTTGAAACCGCCCGCCTGCGCCAGGTGCAGAAGATCCTCGGCGACCGCGTAGGCAAGGATATATTCCTCTACTCCATCAGCATCGACCCCTACAACGACACCCCCGCCACCCTCAAACGCTACGCCGAAAAATTCGCCATCGGCCCCGGCTGGACCTTGCTCACCGGCGAGCCCGACGACATCGAGCAATTGCGCAGAAGCCTGGGCCTGTACATAGAGGGCCTGGAAAACGGCCGCTCCAAAGACCACAACCTGAGCCTGATCATCGGCAACCAGGCCACCGGCCGCTGGATGAAAGCCTCGCCCTTCGAAAGCCCCTATATCCTCGCCGACCGCCTGGGCAACAGCCTGCACAACTGGAAACAAGCCAGCGCCATGGCCAACGACTATGCCCAGGCGCCGGAAGTGCGCTCGCCCAGCAGTGGCGAGCAGATCTTCCGTACCCGCTGCTCCTCCTGCCACACCTTGGGCAACACCGAGCCCGGTATGCAACAGGGCATCGGCCCCGACTTGCTGGGGGTAACCCGCCAACGCGATGCCAGCTGGTTGAGCCGTTGGCTGAAAGCGCCTGACCAGATGCTTGCACAGAAAGACCCGCTGGCCATGCTGCTGTATGAGCAGTACAACCGCCTGGCGATGCCCAACCTGCGCCTGGGCGATGCCGAGGTCAGCGCGTTGATGGCCTATATGGAAGAAGAAACCACGCGCCTGCAGACGCCTTTGGCGGATACGGCAAAACCTTAGAGGCAATTGGCCATCAGTCATTAGCCTGTCATCTTGCTGTCGTATTTTGCCGGCATCACCCTGGGTCGGGACCCTCCGCCGTGATTCGCCGCTCGCTCTCTTCTGCAAGCCTTCTGCGCCTGTTGGTCCTGATGCTGTGTGCAGCCACCCTGGCCTTTCTGTGGGGGCTGCACGTTTCGCAGAAGGCCGCCGCACGCCAGGATGCACTGTCGGCCAAGGCTGCCGAACACCTGAACCTGGCCAGCATCGTCGCGCAGAGCCTGCGCCAGCTGGTCGACCGGGCCCAGGCCGTGGGCCGCGTCACCCAGGGCGACATGAAGGCGCTGCGCCAGGGCAACGCCAGCCTGGCGCGGCTGCTCGCCGAAGACCCGGTGTTCAAACGCATGAGCCTGTATGACCGGCAGGGTCGGCTGGTGTCGGCCAGCCATGCCGACGAGGCCGCGACACTGCCTGAAGACTGGCTGCGCCAGTTGCAGTTGCACGTAGCCCGCTATGGTTTCAAACCCTTCCTGCCCAGCGCCGAAGCACCCGGCATCAACGCCATGCCTAGCTGGCGCCTGCCGTTCATAATGCCGCTGACCGACCTGCCTGGCCGTGAAATCGACAGCATCCTCGTGGTGCAACTGGACATCGGCTACCTGGCGGTTCTGTTCCAGCACATCGACCTGGGCAGCACGGGCCTGATGCGCCTGCTGCAGGACGATGGCCAGGAACGCCTGCGCATCGACGCCAGTGGCGTGCGGATGGCCGCAGACAACTTCGAGCCCGGGCTGCCACAAGCGGGGCCAGACGCCGGAGCGCTGACCCAGTACTCACCCGGTGGCGCCTACCAGAGCCTGTACCGGCGGGTTGCCGAACGCGGCTTCAGCGTGGTGGTCAGCCAGCGCTACGAAGCGATTCTTGCGCCCTCGACGCAGGCCTACGCCCGCCAGTTCTGGCTGAACCTCAGCATGACCCTGATGATTCTCGCCAGCCTGGCCTGGACCTTGCGCCTGCTGCGCAAACGCCAGGAAGCGTTCAGTGCCCTGGAGCATGCGCAACAGGTCAACCAGCAACTGATCGAGCGGCTCGAGGAGGCCCACCGGCGCAGCAGCCATGCCGCCGCCACCGATCACCTCAGCGGCCTGCACAACCGCCGCCAGTTCGTCGAGGTGGCGGGGTTTGCGCTGACCCGACAACGGGGCCAGCGCCGGCTGATGGCGATCCTGTTCATCGACATGGACCGTTTCAAGTCGATCAACGATTCACTCGGTCACAAGATCGGCGACCTGCTGCTGCAAGCCGTGGCCGGGCGTATTCAGCGCCTGCTGGAGCCCGGCGACGAGGCCTCGCGCTTTGGCGGTGACGAGTTCGTGGTGCTGCTGGCCGGGCAGCGCAGCGAAGAGCAGATCAACGCCTGGGTACGCGAACTGGTGCAGAAGCTCTCGGCCACCTATGCCCTGGATGGCCAGGAGGTCAACACCAGCCCCAGTGTCGGTGTCAGCATCTGCCCACGCGATGGCCAGGAGATCGACAGCCTGATCCGCTGCGCCGATGCCGCCATGTACTCGGCCAAGCAGGCCGGGCGTGCCCAGTACCGCTTCTTCGACCCCTCGCTGAACCTGATCGATATCCATGCCTTCACCCTCGAACAGGCCTTTGGCGCAGCCCTGGCCGAGCACCAGTTCGTCCTGCACTACCAGCCGCAGATCCGCCTCGATACCCACCAGGTGCTGGGCTACGAGGCTCTGGTGCGTTGGGACCACCCTGAATTCGGCCTGCTCTACCCGGACCGCTTCATCGACCTGGCCGAACGCAGCGGCTTCATCATCGAGCTCGGCTGGGAGGTGCTGCGCCTGGCCTGCGAAGCACTGGCGCGCTGGCACGCCCAGGGCCGTGAAGCACGCCTGGCGGTCAACGTCTCGGCGCTGCAACTGCGCCAGGCAGACTTCAGCACGCGGCTGTTAAGCCAGTTGCAGGGGTACGGAATTGCCGCGCAACGGCTGGAGCTGGAGATCACCGAAACCACCATCCTCGACCCCGAGGGCACTGCAGTCGGCCACTTGCACCGCCTGCGCGACGCGGGCCTGGGCATCAGCCTGGACGATTTCGGGCGCGGTTATGCGGGCTTTGCCCACCTGCATTCGCTGCCGTTGAGCAAGTTGAAGATCGACCGCTCGCTGATTGCGCCGCTGTCCAACAGCCACGACGACAGCCCGATCGTCTCCTCCACCATCATCCTGGCCAAGCGCCTGGGCCTGGAGGTGGTCGCCGAGGGCGTGGAAACCCGCGAGCAAGTGGTCTGCCTGAAGCTCGCCGGTTGCGACATCGCTCAGGGGTATCACTTCAGCCGCCCGCTGTCGCCGGCGCAACTGCTCGACTACCCGCCCTTCAACGGCATCGAGGACTTGGTGGCAGCGGGTTCACCCGCGTATACACTCGAAACCAGTGCCATGGGCCACAGCGGCTAAGTGTGCCAGGACATACCCGCCGATTCGGTTTATCGTGTCACCACTGAATACCGGCTACCGCACCATGACCGACATCGAGCGCTACGTCCGCGCCGCCACCCGCGACAACACGCGGCGCAGCTACCAGGCTGCCATCGACCATTTCGAAACCCATTGGGGCGGCTTTCTGCCGGCCACTGCCGAGGCGGTAGCCCGCTACCTGGCCGACCACGCCGGACAGCACGCCGTGAGCACCCTGCGCCAACGCCTTGCGGCCCTTAGCCAATGGCATATCAGCCAGGGCTTCCCCGACCCGACCAAGGCACCGCTGGTGCGCCAGGTGCTACGCGGTATCCGCACCCTGCACCCGACCCCTCCGAAGCAGGCCGCACCGCTGTTGCTGCAGCACCTGCAAACGGCGGTGCAGTGCTTCGAGGACGAAGCTCGCCAGGCACACGAAAACCATGACCTGACCGCGCTGCGCCGCGCACGTCGCGATGCCGCGTTGCTGTTGCTGGGGTTCTGGCGAGGGTTTCGCGGTGATGAGCTGGCCCGGCTGCGCATCGAACATATCCAAGCCGAGGCGGGTGTCGGCATCACGCTGTTCCTGCCGCGCAGCAAGGGCGACCGGGAAGCGCTTGGCGTGCAGCACCGCACCCCGGCACTCAAGGCGCTGTGCCCGGTCACCGCCTACCTGCAATGGCTGGAAGTGGCCGGCATCGCCCATGGCCCGGTGTTTCGCAAACTCGACCGCTGGGGCAATCTCGGCGACGCGCCGCTCAACAGCAACAGCCTGGTCGGCCTGCTCAGGCGCATGCTGGAGCGTACCGGGGTGCCGGCTGCGTTGTACACCGGCCACTCTCTGCGCCGCGGTTTCGCCACTTGGGCCACGGCCAATGGTTGGGAGCTGAAGGCGTTGATGAGCTACGTAGGCTGGAAAGACGCCAAGTCGGCGCTGCGCTACATCGATGCAGCGCAGCGCTTTGGCGAACTGGCCGTGTTACCGGCCAGCCGGGTGCATCAGCTCACTCCTTGAAGGCGTGGCGGTGAATGCCGGCGATTTCCGGGCGAATGGCGTAGAGGTCGCCGGCATCCGGATAGTGCCGCAGTTCAACCGCGTTCATGCCGAAACGCGCCGTGGTGATGTACAAGGTGGCCATGCCTTCGCCGCCAAAGCAGCAACTGGTCGGGCGTGGCACCGGCATCACCACCTGGTCGGTCAGGTGGCCGTTACGGTCGTAACGCAACAGGCAACTGCCATTGAACTGGCAAACCCACAGCCCGCCCTCACGGTCCAGCGCAATGCCATCCGGGCGGCCCAGCTCGGCGGGGGTTTCGGCGAACAGCACGACTTCGGCCAGGCGGCCTTCCGGCAGGTATTCGGCGCGGTAGATGGAACGGGCGACCGAGTCGACGAAGTACACGGTGTGCCCATCTTCCGACCAGGCAAGGCCATTGGGCAGTGCCATGCCGTCGTGGATCACCTCGTCGCTCAGCTGTGCATCGAAACGGAACAAGGCACCGGTATTGCCGCTCGGCGCTTCGTCCATCAGGCCGCTGACAAAACGCCCCTGGGGGTCGCAGGCGCCATCGTTGAAGCGGTAGGTTGAACGCGGATGGACCGGCACGGAACACTGCCGCACCTTGCGCGCGTTCACGTCAAGAATGGCGACGCTGGAGTCTTCGGTGAAGATCAGGTTGCCCTTGTCGGTCAACGCCAGGGCACCAATGCGCGCCGCCGATTCATACAGGCTCTCGACCTCACCATCCGGGTTCAGCCGATTGATGCGCCCACCGGAGATGTCGACGAAGTACAGCGCGCCGCTGTGCGCGTCCCAGACCGGGCTTTCGCCCAGGTCGGCACGGGTGTTGGCGACCTTGACCGGCACATAGTGGCATTCCTTGATGCGGCTCCAGCGTTCGGCCACTTCCTTGAGGTTGCCCGCCTGCACCCGCGCCAGGTCGCGCGGGTAGCTGACGCCGCTGTTCTCGGTGAAACGGGTGGCGGTGAACTGCCCGTTGCTGGCACGCAGGATGTACCCCGTGTCACGGCACAGTGAACTGGCCAGGTACAACACCCCCGGCGTGACCCATTCGGGCTTGAGCTCTTCCGGTGCGTCGGTCACGCCCCACATGCGGGTCTTGGCCACGGGCGAGATGGCATTGACCAGAATGCCGTGCGCCTGCCCTTCCATGCTCAACGCGTTCATGATGCCGACCTGGGCCATCTTGCCGGCCGAGTAGGCCACCAGGCCGGGCTGCGAATAGCGCTGGTACATGGCGCGGTCCGAGGTGGTCAGCACCACACGCGGCGCCGCCGAGTGCTTG
The DNA here is from genome assembly GCF_014269165.1 of Pseudomonas sp. SWRI68. Taxonomy (NCBI): domain Bacteria; kingdom Pseudomonadati; phylum Pseudomonadota; class Gammaproteobacteria; order Pseudomonadales; family Pseudomonadaceae; genus Pseudomonas; species Pseudomonas sp. SWRI68. The sequence continues at coordinate 89,608 of NZ_JABWRU010000011.1, forward strand.
AGGTACTTCCAGGCATGCTTGGCCAGCCACACCGGGGCGTGCACGCTGATGCCCAGCGCACGCTGAAGAAAGCCCTCTTCCTGCGCCTCGATCCCCTGGTAATCGACCCAACCGGCATTGTGAATGAGGATGTCCAGCGCACCGAAATGCTCGATGGCCAGCTCGATCAACTGCTGGCATTCACGTTCGTCTTCCAGTTGCCCGGCATGGGCGACCACGTTGCAGCCCTTGGCCTGCAGGGCCGCGAGCGCCTGGTCCAGTGCTGACGGGTCTTGCCCTTGGCCAGCGCGGTCAGTCCCCAGGTCGCTGATCACCACCCGGGCGCCACGCTCGGCCAGCGCCATGGCATAGGCCAGGCCCAGCCCTTGGGCGGCACCGGTGATGATGGCAACTTTATTATTGAAAGGGTCTGTCATGGGCATTGCGGGGCACCTTCAGATTCTCCTTTTTTACGATAACAATAAAAAAATCAATGACTTAATATTAAAAGCATGCAACTTTGATATCTCAGGGATATCACCGGGCTTTGTCACTCGGGTGCCACGCACTATCATGGCCGCCTTGCAGGGGCGGGCCGGCCGCCTTCCGGGCACCCTGCATGTCGATGAAGGAACGTAGAATGATCGAAACACGTTTGCTCAGGCAGTTCATTGCCGTGGCCGAGGAACTGCACTTCCACAAGGCTGCCATCCGCCTGCACATGGCGCAGCCGCCCCTGAGCCAAGCAATCAACCGCCTTGAAGAAAAGCTCGGCTTCAGCCTGTTCCTGCGCAACAAGCGTGGGGTCAAGCTGACCGCCGCCGGCATGGCCTTCCTGGAAACCGCCTACCGCACGCTCAAGGAACTGGAGCAAGGCATCGAGTACGCGCGCAATGTTTCCGAAGGCATCTGCGGCAAGCTGACCATCACGGCCATTTCCATCGCGTACTACGAGTCGCTGCTCACCACCTTGCGCAGGTTCCGCGAGGTCTACCCGAATGTGCGCCTGACCATCCGGGAGATGCCCTCGGCCTCCCAGGCCAAGGCCTTGTTGGCCGGCGAAGCCGACATCGGCTTCATGCGTAAACTGCCGATGCCGCCCGACATCATCGCATCGCGGCTGTTGCTGAACGAGCAGATCATCATGGCCCTGCCGGCCAGCCACGCCAAAGCGCAGCAGCCCCTGGTCGACCTGCGCGACTTCGCCGAAGAGGACTTCGTGTTCACCCCGCAAGCCCTGGGCAGTGGCTACCACAGCCAGTTGATCGCCCTGTGCGAGTCGGCCGGTTTCTACCCCAAGGTTGTCCAGGAAGCGGCGCAGATCCATACCTTGATCGGCCTGGTGGCCTGTGGTTTCGGCGTGGCCCTGGTGCCCGAGTCGATCGCCTACTCCACGCTGCGCGACCGCGTGCAGTTCCGGCCGATCCGCCCGATCAAGGACCAGCCAACCCCGACCATGGGCCTGTACATGAACTGGAACACTCAGAACGCCTCGCCTGCCTTGGGCAGCTTCATCGCCATGCTCGACCAGGGCGCGCCGAAGCGCTTCAGCGACACCCTGCAGAGCCCTTTGATCCTGTAGCCCTACAGCGTCAGGCGATACTCCTGCAGCCAGGTATCCAGCGCCAAGGCGGTCTCCAGGTTGTTGCGCCGCAGCTGCGAATTGAAGTAGCCCTCGGGCTGGCGCAACTCGGCGGCCAGCTGGCCACGGTCGATGACCTGAAACACCGGCTGGCCTGGCGCATTCAGCAACTGCCCGATGCGCCCCCGCAGGAAGCGTTCATAGGCCAGGTTGGCCGACGTCGGGTACGGGCTCTTGCGCCGCTGCAACACCGCAGGCGGCACCAGGCCGGCGCTGGCTTGCTTGAGCAACCATTTTTCCTCGCCATCCTTGCCCTTGATCGACCACGGCACGTTGTACACGTACTCCACCAAAGTGTGGTCCGTGAACGGCACCCGCACTTCGAGGCTGGCGGCCATGCTCAGGCGGTCCTTGCGGTCGAGCAGAATCGGCAGCCAACGCTGCAGGTGCATGTGGCAGATCTCGCGCATGCGCCGCTCCAGCGGGCTGTCACCCGGCAGGTGTTCGACGCTGTCCAGGGCCTGGTGATAGCAGCTGTCCTGATAGCCGGCAAAGTCGCAGACACGGTTGAACTCCGGGTTGATCAGCCCAGGCTGCAGCAGTTGCATGCGCGACAACCAAGGGAAGCGCGCTGTTGCCACGGCCTGCGGATCGCGGAACCAGGCATAGCCGCCAAATACCTCGTCTGCCGCTTCACCGGATATAGCCACAGTAGAGTGCGCGCGGATGGCCTTGAACAGCAGGTACAGCGAGGTATCCACGTCGCCGAAGGTTGCCGCGCTGTCATTGGCGCGGTACACCGCCAGGCGCGCCGCGTCCGCCACCAGCTCGCGGTTGTCGATCAGGATGGTCTGGTGCTGGCTGCCGATATACTGCGCGGCAGCCAGGGCGTAAGGTTGATCGCGCTCCGGGCGAAACGCGTCGCTCTGAAACTGTTCGGCCTGGCCGACGAAATCCACCGAGAACGAGTTCACCGCCCCGCCCTGCTCCGCCTGCAGCCGTTGTTGCGCCATGGCGGTGAGCAGGGTCGAGTCCAGGCCACCGGACAGCAGCGAGCAGACCGGCACATCGGCGTGCAGCTGCTCGCCCAGCGCGTTGTCGAGCAGCTCGCGGGTGCGCTCGACGGTGGTCGCCAGATCGTCCTCGTGCGCTCGGCGTTGCAGTTGCCAATAGCGGCTGATGCTGACCTGCCCCTGGGGCCGCCAGGACAACCGATGCCCGGGCGGCAGTTCGCTGACCCCGCGCAACGCCGTGCGGGTGGTACCGCGGCTCAGGCTCAGGGCATCCACCAGGCCGACCGCGTCAAGGGCACTGGCGAAGTCGGGGTGCGCCAGCACCGCCTTGATCTCCGAGCCGAACAGCAGCCCCTGCTGGTGACGGGCGTAGTACAGCGGCTTGACCCCCAGGCGATCACGCACCAGCAGGAAGTGGCCATCGCGCGCGTCGAACACGGCGAAGGCGAACATGCCATTGAGGTAGTCGCAGCACTGCTCGCCCCACTCCAGGTAAGCATGCAGCACCACTTCGGTGTCGCTGCGCGTCTGAAACGTGTGCCCGGCCTGGCGCAGGCGCTCGCGCAGGGCATTGTGGTTATAGACCTCGCCGGTGTACACCAGCGCCACTTCCTCACCACTGGCGAAGCGGTAGGTCATCGGCTGCACGCCACCGCTCAGGTCGATGATCGCCAGACGCCGGTGGCCGAGCAAGGCGTGCCGGTGCTGCCAGCTGCCGCTGGCATCTGGCCCGCGCAGGGCCAGGGTGTCGGTCATGGCGCCGAGCACCTGGCGCTGTTGGCTCAGGTCGCGGGTGTAGTCCACCCAGCCGGTAATTCCGCACATGGCTCGCTCCTTACACCTGAAGACGGCGGGTAGGCAGCAGGCCGATCAACGCCTGCAGCCGTTTGGCGATGTCCAGCAGCTGCTGTTCGCTGTCGCGCCGGCCCATGATCTGGATGGCCAACGGCGCCTTGCCGTCGGCACTGAGGGCAACCGGCACGGTGATGGCTGGCAGGCCGCTGAAACTGGCCAGTGGGGTAAAGCCGATCTTCTGCGAGTAATCATGATCGTCGGGTGACGGAATGGTCGAGTCACCCGGTTGCGGGTTGCGCCGGTCGAATGGCCGGTTCGGGTCCATCGGAAAGACCACGAAGTCCACCTGGGCGCTGTCGAACCAGGCAGCGATGCCCGCGCGCACGGCGTCCATGCGCCCATGAATGCGCTGATAATCGCTGTCGCTCACCCCTTCACCGACCTTGAGCGCACTGAGGGTCGACCAGTGCAGTTCGCTGTCGAAGCGGCGTGCCCAGGCGGCCGAGGCCAGCCAGGCGTCACGCGCACACAGCTGCCAGGCATCGCCACGGCAGGCCCACAGTTCAGGCATGGCGACTTCATGCGGCGCCATGCCCAGGTCGGCAAAGGCGGTTCGGGCCTGGCCCAGCATGTCGAGCATGGGCGCGCTGGTCAGTGCCGGGTCCAGGGCGTGCGCCAACACGCCAACCCGGTAGTGCGGCTTGAGCGGTTGCTGATCCCCCAGCAGCGGTGCCAGGCCCAGCAACGGCATTAGCAGGTCGAGGTCGTCGGCACTGCGGGTGACCCAACCGAGGGCGTCCATGCGTGGCGACAGTGGGAATACGCCGGCTAGGCTGGCGGCCTTCTGGGTCATGCGCAAGCCGACCATGCCGCAGTGCGATGCCGGCCAGCGCACCGAACCGAGTACATCGGTACCCAACGAAATATCGCACAGGCCCGCCGCCACGGAGACCGCAGACCCTGTACTGGACCCTGACGGGTCGATGCCCGGGAAGTGCGGGTTGCGGCAGCCTGCGCCGAACGCAATGTTCAACTCGGTGGTCGCCACCTTGCTGGTCAGCACGATGCGCGAATCGAGGCAGGTCAGCGCCTTGGCGCTGCGCTGCGGGTAGTGACGGTAGCTGCGCAGCCCCAGACGGGTCGGCAGGCCGGCGACATCCACGGTGTCCTTGACCCCCAGCCGAAACCACGGTGCCTCGGCCGGGCGGGTGCTGGTCAGGCACCGATAGTGGCTGTCGGCATGGTCGCGCCAGGCGTCGTACTGCGCGGCCCAATCAGCCGCCAGCGCGGGGCTGCGCTGCAGCAGTTCGAGGCGTTTGCGCAGGCTGAGGCCAAGGTATTCGGGCTGCTCGCGGCCACTGGCCAGCGGCGCACCGCAGTGGTTCAGGTAATGGGCGATGGTGCTCTGGGTATCAGCGTGGCTCATGGGTGTATTCCTTGACAGAAGTTGCGGCCGCCCACGGCTGGGGCTTGCCGGTGGCAGACAGGGGCAGATGGGCGACCCGGCGCACGGCGACCGGTCGCGGGTGGTGCGCTGGCCAGTGCGTGAACGCTTCACGCACTGCCCGCTCGGTCAACGTTGCCGAGCTGAACAGCACTTCAAACGCCTCGGCGCGCAGCGCATCGCGCACCGCCACGCAGGCCAGGGTCGGGCAGTGCAGTTGCTGGCTCAGCTCGCTGGCCACACGTGCCAGGTCAAGCCGTACCCCGTTGACCTTGATCAGGCTGCTGGCACGGCCCAGCCATTGAAAGCGTCGGGCGTCCAACGCCAGCACCAGGTCATCGCAACGGTGACGGCTGGCCGGTGCCGCAGCCCCCTGCTCCCGGGCGATACGCGGGCTGCTGACTTCCAGCGGGCTCGGCGCGCCGATCGGGCTGAGCAACGTGACGTCACCCAACAGCGTCCAGGGTTGCTCCGCGTTGCTTTGCGCATCCAGCTCGCGAACGGCCATGGCGCCGGTTTCGGTGGCGCCCAGCAGCTCGATGAAGCGCACCTGCGGCCCGGCATGGCGCTGCACGGTGGCCAAAGCGTCGGGGGGCAGCAGCGAAGCGCTGTGCACCACCAGCACCGAACGCCGTGCCGACAGGCGCGCCAACAGGGTGGGCAACAGCCGCCAGGTACTGGCAATGGCGAGGATCACACAAGGCCCGTCGCCATCGAGTTGCGGCAACACCTGCTGCTCCAGGGAGCAGGCTTGCAGCCGCGCGTTCAGCCATTGCGCGCCGACCTCGCCCAGGATCATGCCGTAGCTGTGCGTGCTCGGCGCAAATGACAGGACCTCGGTCGCGCCAGCCGCCCAGTGGCCGAGTATCAAGGCCGCCTCCTGGGTCATCTGCGCGTGGCTGCGCAGCCACTGGCGGGGCACACCGGTAGAGCCCGATGTGGTGAACAAATGGTCGCTGCTCATTCAGCGGCCTGCAGGGTCAATTGATCTTCAAGCTTCTGGGCGACGAACGCTTCCATCTTCTCCAAGGTTTCAAACCAGTAGCGGACATCGTCACTCAGGTAATCCACTTCGATTTCAAAACAGCCTTCAATAGCGGTGATGACTTCGACGGCCATCAGGCTGTCGAAACGCTCGCCAATGAAGTCGCGAAAACTGTCCTGTTTATCGATGGCGTGGACCTCCTCGCCCAGTAACTGCGCCAATGCCTGACGAATACGCTGCTCAATAGATAAGTTGCTCACGGGCCTGTTGTTCCTTGTGGGTTGCCGGCATTGATTAGTTCCGCTCCCGTGCTGTAGAACACCTGTTCCGGCAGGATCGGGTCGAACTGCAGATAGACAAAAGCATCCGGGTAGTGCGTGGCTAGGCAGCGGTGCAGGCCCTCAGCCAATACCGCGTGGGCTATTGCATCGCGCGCCACCGACAAGGTGATGCGCAGGTAGAACTGCAAGGCGGCGCCGTCACCGTCCACGGTAGGCAACGGCATGCCCGCGCCGAACACGCAGCCAGGCGTCAGCGGGTTGAAAAACACCATGCAGTGCGCAGGCTCGGCACCCAGCGCCTTGAGCTGGCGCGTGAAGGCCAGGGCCAGGCGCTTGCGTTCAATGGCCTGCAGCGGCGCGCAGGTAACAGTGATGGTCGGCATGCCTGCTCCTCACGACAGCTGCAAGTTGGGCAGGTGCAGGCACTTGCCGTCGGCAAACGCCTGCAACAGGCGCCCCAGGCAGCCCGACAACGCGTCGTGCCCCTGCAGGTAGAGCGGCGACCAGGCATACCCCGGGCCGCTGCGCACCTTGTCGAGGAAGAAGCGCAGGTGCGCCAGGTCGACCGGCAACCCCAGCGCTGCGGCCAACGCCACGGCCTGGTAGGTGCTGAGCAGATCAGGGATGCGCTGCCCCTGGTTGGCGAAGCCGCCCTGGCGCACCTTGTGCGCGGCCAGCAGGTCGCTTGCCTGCGCGCGAACATCCCGGCCAACATGGCGCAGGCAGATCAATGCCTGCAGGCTGGCGCGCAAAGAGACCTGCCCACGCGGGTACGCGGCATGCCGGCCCTGCTGGCAGCAGCTGGCGACAAAGGCTTCGAGCTCGACAAGGTCGACACCGGCGTTGTTACCCAGTTGCTGCAGAATCGCCACCGCCGATGCAGTGGACACCAGGTCAGAACCACGCCCCTCCCAGAAACCGAAGCCACCGTCGGGGTTCTGCAGCGAGGCCAGCCAGTGTCCGACTGCCTTGCGTGCGTCGGGGCGGTCAGCGAAGGCACCGGCGGCCAGGCCCCAATTGGTGCAACGCACTTCGGCCCCACGCCCCGGCATGTACATGATCCCGGGCTCGTTCGGCATCTGGCAGCCCTCGATCCAGCGCAGCGCATCCGCCCGCTGTGCATCCGTCATCTGCCCACCGATCACTGCGGCCGCGGTGGTCAGCACATCAGCCGCAGCGTCGACCTGCCGATAGGTGTAACCACCCTGCGGCAACGCCAGGGTCGCGATGAAGCTTGCGATGGCATCTGCCAAGTGTGCCACCGGCTCACCGAGCGCCTTGAGTGAGCCCACCGCACAAAAGGCGGCCCAGACATCTTCGACGTCATAACCCTGCCAGCGCACGAAGGCGCCGCTCGGGCCACGCAGCGCCTCGATCCAGGCGACGCACTGGCCGGGCCCCAGCGGCTGCGCCTGTAATGCTGCGAGGCTGGCCGTGGCGCGGTAGGTCGCCCACAGGCACGGCCGCTCGGCGGCTTCGCTGAAGCGAAAGCCACCGTCGTCCATCTGTTGCGCCTGCAACCAGTCGATCAACCGCGGCACGTCCCAGGCCGGCGCTGGCAGCCCTTGCCGAGCCAGCGCGCGCGCAGCCATCACGCCATAGAAGCAGGCACGGGTATCGGCCAGGTTGCGCCGGGCAAAGTCCGCCGACCAGCTCAGGCCGCCATTGCTGCACTGCAGCCCTTCAAGCCAGGCATACAAGGCATCGGGGTCGGCCACGCGGCCATCGCAAACCTCGACCAAGGTGCGCACCGCATAGTGGGTGGCCCAGACGTCTGCGGTCTGCCCCGGGCACATGGCGTAGGCATCACCGTCGAACAGGGTATGCAGCCATTCGGCGGTCTGGGTGCCCTGCTCGATGGCAATGCCCAAGTCTTTGAGCGTTTCGCAGCAATAGAACGTGGCCCAGGCGTCGGACGGCATGCCTTTGCTCCAGGCGAAGCCTGCGTCACGGTTACGGCGGGACTGAATGTAGGTGTGCAGGCTGGCCGTATCGACGCTGTCGAGGCGCTCGACCCAGGCCAGGCTGCGCACGGCGGCGTAGGTGCACCACAGGTCAGGCTGGCCATTGCCCAGGCCGCGCCCTTGCGCAAAGCGTGGTGCGGTCATTGCTTGCCCCCCACGAAGCGCAGGTTGGTCTTCTTCCAGCTTTTTTGCGAGCCACCACTTTTGTTGATGGCCGACAGGTTGTTGACGAACAGCACGCGGCTCCAGCGCAGGCCCATCAGCTGTTGGGAGCGCTCCAGCAGTTGCGCTTGCAGTTGGCTTTCCTGCGCGTTGTCCCAGTGCACGTCGCGCTCCAGGATCAAGGCGGCGCTGTCGTTCTGGCGGTCGATCTCGATCACGTAGCCGGTAGCGTCACAGGTGCCGTAGACCACCTCTTCGACCGCGCGAATCTCAAGGCTGACACCCGCCACCATGATGCTGTCACTGTCGCGACCATTGATCAGCAGGCTGGGGCTGAGCTGCCCGGGCTGCCACGGCGCGGTGATGGTCACGCTGTCGCCGGTGTCCAGCCGCAGCAACGGGCGGGCATACAGGTTCAATGGGGTGACCACGAGGCGCCCGGTAAGGCCCTCGGCGGGCGTCACCAGCCTGCCGTCGGGCAACAGCAGTTCGAAGTAGTGGGTGGCTGTGGCCAGGCGCATCTGCTGGTCTTCGCCCACGGCGGCCAAGGTGCCGGTTTCGGTGCTGCCATAACTGGCGTCGAACACCTCGCACTGCCAGCCACGGGCCAGACGTTCACGAAACGGCTGAGTGTTGACCTCGCCCAGCAGCATGATCGAGCTCACCGACTGGGCGAAGGTGTGCAACAGGTCCCGCTGCTTGAGGTAGCGGGTCAGCTGTACCAGCACGCCGGGGGCAATGAACAGCACCGTTGGCCGGTAGGTGTCGAAGGTGTTGCACACCCGCTCCCAGTCGGTGATGCCGGTGGTGAACGGATACAGCCGCACATGGGAAATATCCAGGTATTCGCAGACATTGGCGATCAGGTCGCCGACCGGGACGATGTCCGATGGCATCAGGTTGGCCACCCGTGCTCCCGGGCGCAGCACCGAGCGCCAGTGGGCGGCGACGCTGACAGCATTCCAGATGATGTCTTGTTTCAGGCGCGGGGTCGGGGTCGGCTCGCCCGTGGTGCCGGTAGTGGCGTAGTACTTGGCCGCATCGCCCAGGGCCACGGTACAGAACGCCAATGGCTGACGTTTAAGCAAGGCCTTGGCCGTCAGCGGTAATTGCTGAAACGCCGAAAAACGGTAGGGGCCTATCTCTGCGTAGTGGGCGCTGTGCTGTGCTCGCCTCCAGGCTGCTTGCAACTTTCGTTCATAAAACGCGGCATCGGGGAGATGCCCGACATGCTGTTGAAGTTCGCGCTCGGCGTTCTTCAATACTTCGAAATCCTTATCGCCATGAACCAACATCGACTCGCCCTCTCAAATGTGCAGCGCAGAGAATTGGCGAGCGACAGGGGGTTAGTAAAATACTTATTTCTCGGCGACGGTGAGAGTTGCCAGGTATTAATCGGCCTAAATAGGGGCTTTTACGCTCGCTGTATGTAGTACTTTTCTGGCAAAAGCACCCGATTCGGCTTGTGTTTTGGGCGAGGTATCAGACTAAGATGTTTTTAATATTTCACATGCTTTTTGGGGGCTGCAGAAGCGCAGCGCCACAGCCGGGCGATATCACCCGCGCGCGCCTGCAGTAGCGTTGGCGCGTTGGCGCATGCCTGCTCCAGGCTCATCGGCCCGTTGACCAAGGCAAAAGCGGCGTCAATCCCATGGGCATACAGCTGCTGGTAGCCCTCCCCCAGCGTGCCGGCCAGTACAACCACCGGCACACCGTGGCGCTTGGCGACCCGGGCCACGCCCAACGGCGTCTTGCCACGCAGGGTCTGGGCGTCGAAGCGTCCTTCGCCGGTCACCACCAGGTCAGCACCCTGCACCAGCGCATCGAGCCCGGCCAGCTCAGCCACCACCTCCACCCCAGGGCGGAATTGCGCGCCCATGAACGCCTTGGCCGCGAACCCCATGCCGCCTGCGGCGCCACAGCCAGGGAAGTCGCGCACATCCTCACCGCGCAACCGCGCACAGTGATCGGCAAAATGCCCCAGCGCCTGGTCCAGCGCCTGCACCTGTTGCGGGCTTGCGCCTTTCTGCGGGCCGAAGATCGCCGAGGCGCCATTGGGCCCACACAGCGGGTTGTCAACGTCAGCAGCCACCTCGACCTGCACTTCGGCCAGCCGTGGGTCCAGGTCGCTGGTATCGATGTGCGCCAGCCTTGCCAGGGCCAGGCCCCCTTCTTCCAGCGCTTTGCCATCGGTATCCAGGAGGCGCAAGCCCAGGGCGCGCAGCATGCCGCTGCCACCGTCATTGGTAGCGCTGCCGCCAATTGCCAGGACGATACGCCGAGCACCAGCGGCCAACGCGGCAGCGATCAGCTCGCCAGTACCCCTGGTGCTGCTGCGGCACGCATCACGCTGCTCGGTCGGCACCCATTGCAGGCCACTGGCCTGGGCCATCTCGATGATTGCGGTGCGGCTCTGCGCCAGCCACCCCCAACCGGCCTCGACGGTTTGCCCCAAAGGCCCACGCACGGCCAGGCGGCGAAGTTCGCCCTGGCTGGCGGCAAGAATGGCCTCCATGGTGCCTTCACCGCCATCGGCCATGGGGCATTCGACCAGCTCGGCATCCGGCCACACCTCGGCCAGGCCCAGGGCAATGGCGCGGGTGACACCGGCAGCGTCGAGGCTGTCCTTGAACGAGTCGGGGGCGATGACGATCTTCATGGGGATTCTCCTGTCCAGATGAGCGGCATGCTGACAGTTGCCTGGCAAGCTGGCCTCGGTCAAATGCACAAGACAGCAGAGGCGTTGTTTGGGCAAATGCCTTCGCCCCCCCCTCAACCGGCCGGCAGCAGTTGCAACCCCAGGTACAAACTGAGCATGCCTTCCATCCGCAGCGGGTCGACTTCGCCCAGCTCGGCGACCCGTTCCAGCCGGTAGCGAAGGCTGTTGCGGTGAATGCCCAAGGCATCGGCACAGGCCTGGCTCTGGCCATCATGGGCGCACCAGGCCCGCAAGGTCGCAATCAGCTGACCACTCGCGTCCTTGGCCCGGATGCGTTGCAGCGGTTCGAGCAGTTCATCCAGGGCATCGTCATTGCGATGGCGCCACAGCAAGGCCGGTAACCGATAGCGCTCAAGGCTGAGCAGGCGTTCGGCGGGCAGCACCTCCTGCCCATAGGCCAGCAGGTCGCGCACCCGGCGATAGCCTCGGCGCAACTGCTCCAGGCTCTGCGCCACGCAACCAAGGGCCAGGCGCTCGACCTGCCAGCCGTGGCGCTGCAGGCGCTCGAGCAGCCGCGCTTCGTCCAGCACCAAGGCTGCCGGGCGGCACCACAATAGCGACTGGCGTGCGGGGCTGACACACCAGCTGTCCGGGTAGCGGCTGGTCAGCCAGGCCGACAAGGCTTCGGCCGGTGGCCCCGACTCCAGCTCGAACAGGCAGGGCACCCTGGGCAGCTGGGGTTTCAGGCCCAACTGCCGGGCTTCGTCGAGCAACCTGGGTGAATCGCCGCTGCCACCCAGCAACAAGGCCAGCAAATCGTCACAACGCTGCCGCCGCCATTGCTGCTCGACCTGCAGATGGCGCTGGGCCAGGAGCATCTCGGCGGTCATGCGCACCAGCTCGCCATAGGTGCGCAACTGTTGTGGGTCGCCGGTCAGGCCCAGCACCCCCATCAGCCGCCCATCGAGCATCAGCGGCAGGTTCACCCCTGGCTGCACGCCCTTCAGGCACTTTGCCGCGTCCACATCCAGCTCGACGATGCGGCCGTTGGCCAGCACCAGTTGCGCGCCTTCGTGGCGGGTGTTGATACGCTCCGGCTCGCCACTGCCAAGGATCAGCCCCTGGCTGTCCATGACATTGACGTTGCAGGGCAGGATGGCCATCGCCCGATCAACGATATCCTGCGCCAGGTCATGGTCGAGTTCGAACATTCAACGGTCCTTGGGGTGGTAGGCTTTGGTCGCGGGCACAGCAGCCCTGGCCAAGCGCTGTGCAAAAGCACAAAGACAGGCACACCGCAGGCCCGCCAGACTCGTCAGGGCGAGCGCCGGAACAGGCGACGCGGTGACAACCATAACAACAGAGAACCCGATCATGGCACACAGCCCCGCCCCTGACCAAGGCACGGACACCACCCGTAACGCGCTGTACCGGCGCATCACCCTGCGGCTGATTCCGTTCATTTTCATCTGCTACCTGTTCAACTACCTGGACCGCGTCAACGTCGGCTTCGCCAAGCTGCAGATGCTCGACGCCCTGAACTTCAGCGAAACCGTTTACGGCCTCGGCGCCGGTATCTTTTTCATCGGCTACGTGCTCTGCGGCCTGCCGAGCAACCTGGCACTCAACCGCTTCGGCCCACGGCGCTGGATCGCGTTGATGATGATCGCCTGGGGCAGCCTCTCGACCTGCCTGCTGTTCGTCACCACACCCACCGAGTTCTACACGTTGCGCCTGCTGACTGGCGCCGCCGAAGCCGGCTTCTTCCCAGGCGTGGTGCTGTACCTCTCGCGCTGGTTCCCGGCCGACCGTCGTGGCCGGATCATGGCCCTGTTCATGTCGGCGATCCCGGTGTCGGGGCTGCTGGGCGGGCCGTTCTCCGGCTGGATCCTCGAACATTTCGCCGCCGGCCAGCATGGCCTTGCCGGCTGGCAATGGATGTTCCTGATCCAGGGCGTGCCCACCGTCATCCTGGGTTTCCTGGCCATCCGCCTGCTCAGCGACGGCTACCAAAAAGCCACGTGGCTGAGCCCGGCCGAGCGCCAACTGATCGAGGCCGACCTCAAGGCCGACGCCGCCAGCAAACCCGCCACCAGCGGTGACAGCGTGCTCGCAGTGCTGACCAACCCGCTGATCTGGACGTTCGGTTTCGTTTACTTCTGTATCCAGAGCGGTGTGTACGCGATCAACTTCTGGCTGCCGTCGATCATCAAGAGCATGGGCTTCGACAACCCCTTGCTGATTGGCTGGCTGAGCGCCATTCCGTACTTGCTGGCCGGGGTGTTCATGATTGTCTGCGGGCGCTCGGCCGACCTGCGTAACGAGCGCCGCTGGCACCTTGTAGTGCCCATGCTGATGGGCGCCATCGGCTTGCTGATCGCCGTGAACTTCGCCGGCAACCCGCCGATTGCCATCCTCGGCCTGTCGATCGCCACCATGGGCGCGCTCACCGGCCTGCCAATGTTCTGGCCAATGCCCACTGCGCTGCTCAGCGCCGGTGCGGCCGTGGCCGGGCTGGCGGTGATCAACTCGGTGGGGCAGATGGCGGGCTTCCTCAGCCCGTACCTGGTCGGTTTCATCAAGGACCAGACCGGGTCGACCGATGCCGCGCTGTATTCGTTGGCGGCATTGATCGTGGTGGGTAGCCTGGTGGCCTTGCGGGTAACGCGCGCTGGCGCGCTTGCCACGGTAAAGTCCACCTAAAACACCTGCAATGCGCCACAGCCCGTGTGGGAGCCGGCAAACCCGCCCCACACGGTGCTTCAGAATAATAATGCCCCGGTCGTCGGCTCAGGTCAGCATCTCAACGGCACAGGCGTCAAATGGTTCCAAAGGCCCCCTTTGGAGAAGCCTCATGACCCAGCATACCGTGGCCCGCCTCGATCAGCTCGACCCCCACCGCCCTCTGCGTGTGCAGGCCGGCAACGAAGAACTCATCCTCATCCGCCAGGGCGATCTGGTGCAGGCCTACCAGGCCAACTGCCCCCATGCCGGCGCCCCACTGGAAGAAGGCGTGATCTGCGCAGGCTTGCTGGTCTGCCCGTGGCACAAGGCGGCGTTTGCCGTGGACGAAGGCGCGGTGTGCGAACCGCCGGCACTGGCCGACCTGCGCCGCTATCGGGCGTGGGTCAAGGACGGTGAAGTCTGGGTCGATGACCAGCCGCTGCCAAAGGCCGAGCCACCACGCCACAGTGACGCGCGCTGCTTCGTCGTCATCGGTGCCGGGGCCGCAGGCTCGGCGGCGGTGGCCACGCTGCTGGCCCATGGCTTCGGCGGGCGTCTGGTCTGGCTTGACCATGAACGCCAGCCCGCCTACGACCGCACTGCGCTGAGCAAATTCGTCATCGCCGGGGAGATGCCGCCCGATGAAGTCCCGGCGCTACTGGAGGCTGGCCAGTTGCGCGCGGGCCAGTTGGAGCGGTGCTTGGGCAAGGTGAGCACACTGGACGTGAAAAAGCGCCAAATCACCCTCAGCGACGGCCACCGCATCGACTATGACGCCGCCTTGCTGGCCACGGGCGGCAAACCGCAGCGCCCCGAACTGCCCGGTGTCGACCTGGCAGGGGTCATGACCCTGCGTTCACGCGAAGATGCAGCACGCCTGCTGGATGCCGCCGAGCCGGGGCAGCCTGTAGTGATCGTCGGCGACGGGTTCATTGGCCTGGAGGCGGCCTCGGCCTTGCGCAAGTATGGCGCGCAGGTGCATGTGGTCAGCCGCCACGCGGTGCCCTTGAGCAAACAGTTAGGGGAGCGTATCGGGCGCAGCATACGCGCGCTGCATGAGCGCAAGGGCGTGGTGTTCCACGGCCCGACCGAGGTCGAGCGCTTTCTCGGTGAAGAACGGGTCGACGCCGTGCTGCTGGCCAATGGCGAGAAGCTGATGACGTCGTTGGTGTTGCTGGGTACCGGCGTCGCACCGGCCACTGCGTTCGTGCAGGGCGTGGAACTGGACGAGGATCGTTCGTTGCGGGTCGACGCCGAGCTGCATGCCGCCGACCGCCTATGGGCCGCCGGCGACATCGCCACCTTCCCCCTCGCTGGCCGCCCGGTGCGCATCGAACACTGGCGCCTGGCCCAGCAGCATGGGGTAATTGCCGCAGCCAACATGCTGGGCGAGCAGCGTCGTTACGCGGATGTGCCGTTTTTCTGGACCTATCAGCATGGGCGCACCTATGAAGTGCTGGGGCATGCTCGGGACTGGGACCGAATCGAGTTCGTCGGCGAGCCGGAGAAAGGTGACTTCATTGCCTTGCAGTGTGTCGGGGAGCAGGTTGAAGCGGTGGTGGGCAAGGGGTATTCGGATGCCATGGCGCAGCTGTCGCAGCGGATGAAGCGGCCGCTGGGTCTGGATGAGGCACTCAAGCTGATCGGCTGAAACACGCCTGCTTTTTTGCTTGGGTTCTTCGGGGGGCGCTCGATATCCGCCCCCTGCAAAGCTAAAGACAAGCAACTCCCAAACCCAAAATCAGCTATGGTTTCCCCAACTCAAATAACAAGAACTTGGTAGAGCGCCCATGGCCAAACCCCGCGCCAGTGAACTGGCCGCCTTCGTCGACTGCCACTTTGCCGAACGTGGCCTGACGCCAGAACCGGTGATCGCTGAATCCTGGTACCGCAGCATCAATCAGCACCACCTGGACCCCGCCCTGCGCCACGTCGACAACATCCTCAGCGCCGCTGAAATCCGCCAGCACCAAGCCCAGCACGAGGCCTACCTGGCCATCGCCAGCCAGGGCGTCAGTGGCCTGGCCAAGCGCGTGGTGGACGCCGGTTTCGCCGTGCTGCTCAGTGACGCCGAAGGCATCACGCTGGCTGCCCGCCTGCCCGCCGACCCACAGCGCTACACCCGTTCCGGGCTGATCGTCGGCGCGCGGTGGGACGAGTCGATTGCTGGCACCAACGGCATCGGCACCGCCTTGGCCTCTGAGCAGGCACTGACCATCCATCGTCAGGAGCACTTCCTTGCGGCCAATGCGCGGCTCAGTTGCTCGGTATCACCGATCTTCGATGCCCACAACCAACTGCTCGGCTGCCTCAACGCGACCTGCCTGTACAACGACGGCCCCAAGCAAGCCCAGCACCTGACCTTGCAGCTGGTGACCCTGTACGCCCGGTTGATCGAGAACAGCCATTTCCGCCAGCGCTACCGCGACCGCCTGACCTTGGCCATCAAACCACGCGACGACTTCTGCGACCTGGCCGCAGAGCAACTGCTGGCACTGGACGAAAGCGGCCGGGTAATCGGCGCCAATCGGGCAGCGTTCCTGGCGCATACCGGCAAGCTGTTGGGCGTGGCCATCGAGCAACTGCTGCCTGCCACCATCGACCAGTTGCTGGACCTGACGCGCGGCGGTGCCCGTGGCACTCAACTGCGCGGTCATGAACAAGCGCACCTGCTGGATGTGGGCCTGCGCGTACCGGCCGGTTACCGCCAAGCGCCTTCTGCGCGGCCCGCGCCCACCCACACTGCACACCCCACGCTCGAGCAACTGGCAGGCCAGGACACACAGCTGCAACAAGGCGTGAAACGCCTGCGCAAGGTGCTGGACCGAGACATCGCGATTCTTCTGAACGGCGAAACCGGCACCGGCAAAGAGGCGTTCGCCCGTGCCTTGCACCAGGCTAGCCAGCGCCATGCCAAACCGTTCGTGGCGCTCAACTGTGCGGCGATACCCGAATCACTGATCGAAAGCGAACTGTTTGGCTACCGCGCCGGCAGCTTCACCGGGGCCAATCGCAAAGGCATGAAGGGCAAGCTGGAGCAGGCCAATGGCGGCATGCTGTTCCTCGACGAGATCGGCGACATGCCGGCGCACCTGCAAACGCGCCTGCTGCGGGTGCTTGCCGAGCGCGAGCTGGTGCCGCTGGGTGCCGAAGCGCCGGTAGCACTGGACCTCCAGGTGATTTCGGCAACCCACCAGGACCTGCAGGCAATGATCGGCGACAGGCGCTTTCGCGAAGACCTCTACTACCGGTTGTGCGGGATGCGCATGACGTTGCCGGCACTGCGTGAACGCAGTGACCGGCGCGCATTGATCGAAGGGTTGTTGGTAGGGCTGCCGGGGGGCGCTGGCATGCGCCTGAGCGATGAAGCGTGGCGCTGCTTGCTCGGGCACGCCTGGCCGGGGAACGTGCGGCAGTTGCTCAATGCGTTGCGTCAGGCCGTCGCGCTGGCCGAAGGTGGGCTGATCGAAGTGGCTGACCTGCCGGAGGTAGTGGCCGACCCTGCAGCGCCTGCGCGGCCAAAGGTGCTAGAGCAGCAAGTCGAGGCTGCCGAGGCGCGGCATTTGCTGGAGGTGTTGAAGCGAGAGCGCTGGAACATGAGCGCAGCGGCAGAGGCCGCGGGGGTTTCGCGGTCAACGCTGTATCGCAAGATGAAGCGATACGGCATCGTCCAGCCCAACCAGTTGGGCTGACTGAACCGGCCCCTTCCCTGGTGGCCATGCGCGAGGGCATGGGGTGAGTCAAGTTCAGAAATGTCGTACAGCCATGGCTTTGGCTGCCCTCCAAATGAGCAGCCAGAATTCATGAAGTAATCGGCAAAACGACCCGCTGACGGGAGGCCCTTTCGGACTTACAATCTGCCCGACTCAATTAGGCCCCAAACCACAAAAAGCCATGCACAACCGATTAATAGACACCAAAACGAGACCTGCAGTCGACGCTTGAGATAGAGCGGACAGTTTTTACAATCATCAGCCTCTAACCAGCCTTGGCGAACCCCCAAACTCGGCCATACCGATGCCAATGTCACGCCATACACTATCCTCGTTCTTGTCCCAAGCGAAATAGTACTCCAATATTTCAAGTCATCCACTAACCCCTGGCTATTTCTAAATGCCGTGCAAAGCACATCAAAATGCCGAGTAGCGGCTATATGATAACTTATGCCCACCCCGGTGAGCCCAACAATGAAAGGCGCGAGTACAAAAGCCATTTTCAAGCTCATGGGCACATTTGAAAAATCAATCATAGCGCTCCCGAATCTCTCCCCCGCATCACTCGGCGTGATGGCGACCTACCACCGTGAGGGTTTTCTCTTATAGCTTATCGAATTCGATAAGTACCCACCCAGCCATAATCCAAAAGCCCGCTATTGCAGTACACCAGAATGAAATCTGCAGCCGACGTTTGAGGTAGGCTGGGCAATTTTTGCAATCTTCGGCATTCAACCAACCTCGACGTACCACCAGTGACGGGCAAACCGCCGCTAGCGTTACACCAGCCACTATCATGGCCCTGGTTCGAATCGATATAGTGCTCCAGTACCTTAAATCCTCAATAAGACCAGGGCTGTTCTGAAACGCCGAGCAAAGCACCTCAAAGTGACGTGAGCCGGCAATATGGTAATGAATACCCAGACCAATCAATCCTATAAGAAATGGTGCGAGAAGAAACGCAATATGCAGGCTTGCAGGCCATGTAGTTAAATCAGTCATAAAGTCTCTCGAAGATTGCCTCTCCAGATGTCTCCCCAAGCTTTTCGCCACCCTTACTAAAAGCAAAGGACCCACTACCAACGAGAACGATTCCGCAAGCAACTTTACCATACACCCCAAACGAGCAGACTAGCCGAGCAGCCTCACCCGCGATCTTTGCGCCAACTATTCCGCCAGTTAACCCACCTGAAAAGCTCCCCGTCTCGGTGAATCTAACTCTCTTACAAGCCTCAGTTTCTCCCGCCCGACACGCCGCCTGAACTTTCAAATAAGAAGAACCCGCACCAAGTCCAATCGCCGCAAACCCACCATATTTTAAGTAATTCGACATCTTGGCCACCTCATCCAGGTGGGTCGCATATCCGGGTATCTGGCCCGGTACGCCTGCCTTGGTCCAATGACGCACCAGGCTTTTGGTGGAAATGCCCAGATCGCGGCGGAGTGTGTCGTAACTGCCGAGGTTCAATGTCTTGTTCAGAAAACCTACGCGCAACTGGGCGCTCAGTTGTTCATAAAGCCCCCTGCGCTTGGCGAAGAACTCCGCACTGTTCAAGTGGCCATGCAAAACAAACTGCTGTTGGTGCAAAGTCTCAATGCCCTTCAGCGTGTCCTTGACCTGCCCCAGTCCACGCTCAAGCATGTCCTTGCCCACCCCCATCGACTGGCTGGCGCCATTGAGCACCCCGGCAATCTCGCCGATGTGCTGCATCATGAAGTTGGCTTCTTCACGCGAGAGAATCGACAGGGACTCCCTGGTCTTTTCGGCCACCATGATCAGTTCATTTTCCAGCGCACTGCATGCGTGCCCACTGCTTGGGCTGCCCAGCACAAATATCTCGCCCGCCTTGAAGCCCTCAGGGAAGGTAGGATTCAAGCGCTGCAATAACGCCACTGGCAAAGGGCTGTGCGTCGCGCCAAGGCTCTGAAGCACCTGCTCGAACGACATGCTGCGTTGCACAATATGGAAGCCAGGCTCAAGTATCGATGATGAGCCGACGGGAGATGCGTTGTACACTTGAGCAGGACTCTGCCCTGATGAAGGCGCCGAATGGCTGACGGCAGAGGCAGGCGATGCAGCCTGAGCAGGACGGCTGCCAGCCCGGTGCATGGCTGACTGCGCGATGACCCGGTTGCTGCCGTTTGGGCAATCACACTTGACCAGCGCCCCATCGACAACAGCCGGTTTACCTCCGATGACGAAAGCATTCACCCCTTCTACAATGACACCGACCTTCTTGCAGTTCGGGCACTCGGTCGTGGCATCGCCCAGGCGCAGCGCACGTCGGTTGTCCCCCCGGTAGTTCGTACTGCTGGCAATGCAGACTGCGCCTGTGGTGGTGATATCGCCATCCAGCGCTTGCCCTTTTCCATGTATCGATATGCGCGTCATGAATAGCCTCCGGCCGTAGAAAGCTGGAAGCTAACACTGGAAAAACATGCAAAAGCCTGGGCCTGCGAAAATCAGAATTACCCTACAAGCAGCGTGCAGGTACTGCCCCATACGCCATTGATCAATCTGCTACTGAGCAGGAAAGCACGCACACAGGTAAAACACCTGTTCCGCGAATGGCCGTGCACGGTGCCTGGCACCGGCTTCGCCGGTGTTCGCGGGGCAAGCCCGCTCCCACAGCGTCTCGCTAAATCGATGAGTTAGCAGTTGTTCAGTGGGAGCGGGCTTGCCCCGCGAAGAGGCCAGCAAAGCCACCCTCTACCCTTGGATGTACACCACCTGCGTGCGCATGTACTCATACAAGCCGTGCTTGCCATCCGCCCCACCGACCCCGGACTTGCGCGCCCCGGCGTGGAAGCCCTGCATGGCCTCAAAGTTCTCGCGGTTGATGTAGGTCTCGCCAAAGTCGATCTCGCGGCAGGCCTTCAGCGCCGCATTCAGGTCGCGGGTGTAAAGCGAAGAAGTCAACCCGTATTCGCTGTCGTTGGCCAAGGCAATCGCCTCGTCCAGGTCATCGACCACCTGGATCGGCAACACCGGCCCGAAGATTTCCTTGCGCATGATCTCCATGTCCGACGCACAGCCCGCAAGCACAGTCGGCTGGTAATGGAACCCGGCACCCAGGTCGGCCACCTGCCCGCCGGTCACCAGTTGGGCGCCCTGCCCGACAGCCGTTCGCACCATCTGCGCCACCTTGTCGAGCCCGGCCTGGTTGATCAGCGGCCCCATGTCCAGGTCGGCACGGCTCGACGGGTCGCCATAACGGGTGGCCGCCATGGCATGGGCCACCTTGTCGACGAAGGCGTCGGCCACCTGGCGCTCCACGTACACCCGCTCGGCGCAGTTGCACACTTGGCCTGTATTGATCACCCGCGAGGCGACGATGGCATTCACCGCCAGGTCCAAGTCGGCGTCCGCCAGCACGATCGCCGGGGCCTTGCCGCCCAGTTCAAGGTTGAGCTTGGTGATGTTCGGCGCCGCCGCAGCCATGATCCGTGCGCCGGTGGCGACGCTACCGGTAAAGCTTACAAGGTCGATACCGGCATGGCTGGACAGCCCATGGCCGACGCTCGCCCCTTTGCCGCCGACCACGTTGAACACACCCGCTGGCAGGTCGGTCTCGGCCACCAACTTCGCGAACTCATAGCAATTGATCGGCGTTTCCTCACTGGGTTTGATCACGATGGTGTTCCCCGCCAACAACGCCGGGGCCATCTTGCGGGCGATCAAAAAGAACGGGAAGTTCCACGGCAAGATCCCAGCCACCACACCCAAGGGTTTGCGCATCAGGAAGATGTGCTCATTGGCGCGGTCGCTGGTCAGCACCTCGCCTTCCAGGCGTCGCGCCCATTCAGCCATGTAGTCGAGGTAGTCGGCCGTGAAGTTGACCTCGACCTGCGCCAGCCCCTGCACCTTGCCGCCTTCCAGGGTGATGATGCGCGCCAGGCGTTCGGCATTGGCGCGTACCTTTGTCGCGATCTGGCGCAGATACCCGGCGCGCTCGATGGCAGGCTTGGCCGCCCAGCCTTTTTGCGCTTGACGCGCTGCGGCAATGGCCCGCTCCACGTGCTCCACCGGCGACTCCGGGACACGCCCCAGCAGCTGTGCGTTGGCCGGGTTGTACACCTCGATCAGTTGCTCGCAGGGCAGGAAGGCATTGTCGATGTAGTTCTGGTAGATCGTTGCAGTCATGGTCATTCACTCCTGTGGGTGGTTGTCGGCCAGTGGCGACTGGGCAGCCGGCTTGGCGCTGAACTGCTGCCAGGTACTGCCCTCGCGCTTGAGGTCATGGGCACGCTTGATGAGGTACTGGTGCACCTGTTCCACCTGCTCGGGCTTGAGGTTGTCGGCAAACGACGGCATGCCATCGGGCACGCGGCCGCCATAGAGGATGCCGAGGAACATCTGGTGTTTTTCCGCGCTGAGCTTGCGCAGGTCAGGCAGTACGCCGCCGCTGACGGCATGAATGCCATGGCACTGCGAACAGTTGCCGTCGTACAGGGCAGCACCGGCGGCCACTGCGTTGGCATCAGCTGTCAGGGGTGGCGGTTCGGGCGCGTTGGCGGGCGGTGCCGGCTCACGCAACGTGGCATTACCGCCAAGCTTGTAGGTCAGCACCTGGGAGAAAGGCTGTACCCCGGCGCGCAGCGACAGTGCCCCGGCAAACGTCGAGAATGCCCCGCCCCAACCGGCCATGAAGGTGACGTACTGCTCGCCATCGACCGAATAGCTGATCGGTGCCGCCATCACGCCACTGGCGGCCGGTGACTCCCAGAGTTTCTTGCCGGTGTCGGCGGCGTAGGCGATCACCCGGCCATCGGCGCTGCCTTCGAACACCAGGTTGCCGGCGGTGCTCAAGGTGCCACCGTTGAAGATAGTGATGTAGGGCACTTCCCAGGCGGGCGCCTGTTTAACCGGGTCCCAGGCGATCAGCTTGCCGGACCAGGTCTTGGCCATCTCCAGCAGGCCTTCGGCACCCTCGGGCATCATGCCGGTGCGTAGACCCAGCTGGTACACGCTTTTGAACGGGTTGCGCTTGGGTGCGTCGGGAATGTGCTCGTAGTAGGCCGACATGATATGCGCCGGGATGTACACCAGCCCCGTGTTCGGGTTGTACGACATCGGGTGCCAATCATGAGCGCCCCAGAATGCCGGGGTCACCAGCTTGCGCTTGCCGTCCTTCCAGTAGGCCGCCGCCTCGTCGTCGAGGATGGGCCGCCCGGTCTTCATGTCGATGCCCTTGGCCCAGTTCACCGGCACGATGTTCTTGGCCGACAGCAGCTCGCCAGTGGCGCGGTCCAGCACATAGAAAAAGCCATTCTTGGGTGCCTGCATCAGCACCTTGCGTTGCTTGCCGTTGATCGGCAGCTCGGCAAGGATCATGTGCTGGGTGGCGGTGAAGTCCCAGGCATCGCCCGGGGTGGTCTGGTAGTGCCAGGCGTATTCGCCCGTGTCGGCATTGACCGCGACGATCGACGACAGGAACAGGTTGTCGCCTTTGGCCTGGCTGCGCCATTTCGGGTCCCACATCGAGCCATTGCCGACGCCGATGTACAGCAGGTTCAACTCCGGGTCGTAGGCAAACGAGTCCCAGGCCGTGCCGCCACCGCCCCACTCGACGAAGGCATCGCCGTGCCAGGTCTTGCTGGCGATTTCCATGGCCTTGTCTTCCGGCGGCAGCTTGGGGTCACCTGGCACGGTGAAGAAGCGCCAGGCCTGCTTGCCGGTTTCGGCGTCATAGGCCGTTACATAGCCGCGCACGCCATACTCCGCCCCACCATTGCCGATGATGACCTTGCCGTTGACCACCCGCGGCGCGCCGGTGATGGTGTAGCTGCGTTTATGGTCGCTGCGGGTGTCCACCGACCAGACCCGCTTGCCGGTCTTGGCATCAATCGCCTCCAGGCGCCCGTCCAGTACGCCGACGTAAACCTTGCCCTGCCACACCGCCACGCCTCGGTTTACCGCATCGCAGCAGGCCTCACCGGCACGGTTGCGATCCGACTGCGGGTCGTATTTCCAGAGCAGTTTGCCGTTGCGGGCATCCAGCGCGTACACCACCGAAAACGGGCCCGTGGTGTACATCACCCCATCGACCACAATGGGCGTGGCCTCCACGCCACGGTCCAGGTCGAGTTTGTAGCTCCAGGCCAGGCCTAGCTGATTGACGTTGTCCTGGTTGATGGCTTTGAGGGGGCTGAAGCGTTGTTCATCATAGGTGCGGCCGTGGCTCATCCAGTTGCCGGGTTCCTGGTCGGCGGCGATGATGCGTTTGCCATCGACGTCGGCGGCATAGGCAGGTGCGCAGCAGGCCAAGGCTAGGGCCAGGCAGCCCAAGGCGTGCGGGAAGGGCCGGCGGTGCGGGCCTGTTCGGTTCATGGTGGCTTCTCCGTTCTTGTTATGGCGACGCCATGGCAGGCGCCTGCAACAGATAGAGCAACGGTTGTGCCAGCGCTGCCCAACAGCTTCGAAACAGCCATGCCAGAGGGGTTTGAGCACAAAGGGCCAGCGCCTGACCACAGGCTGTGGCTGCAGCAGCCATGGCACAGCTGATGCAGCCATGGCACAGGTGTGTCAGCCCTTGCTGCTGGCTTTCAATGCCGCCTGGTTCTGTGTAAAACAGGCACATCAGCCCACTGCAAAGGACTTACCCGCATGATCTACCGTCCCCTCGGCCAAAGTGGCCTGCAGGTTTCCGCCCTTACCTTGGGCAGCATGATGTTCGGCGAGCAGACCAGCACCGAAGACGCCCTGCGGATCATCGAAAAAGCCTGGGATCAGGGCATCAACTTCATCGACACCGCCGATGTCTACAACGCTGGGCGCTCGGAAGAAATTGTCGGCGAAGCCGTGGCACGTCATCGCCAGGACTGGATCGTCGCCTCCAAGGTTGGTTTTGGCCCCGCCGACGGCCTGCCCAACCGCAGCGGGTTGTCGCGTAAACATGTGTTCAATGCCATCGATGCCACGTTGACGCGCATGGACCTGGACTACCTGGACATCTACTACCTGCACCGCGAGGACCACAAGGTGCCGCTGGAGGAGACCGTGCAGGCCATCGGCGACCTGCTGCGCCAGGGCAAGATCCGCTACTGGGGCGTGTCCAACTTCCGCGGCTGGCGTATTGCCGAAATCTGCAACCTGGCCGAGCGCCTGGGCGTGGCCAAGCCGGTGGTGAGCCAGCCGCTGTACAACATCGTCAACCGCCAGGCAGAACCCGAGCAACTGACCGCAGCGGCCTACCATGGCCTGGGCGTGGTGCCGTTCAGCCCCTTGGCCCGCGGCGTGCTAAGCGGCAAGTACGCACCTGGCTCGGTACCGGATGCCGGCAGCCGTGCCGGGCGCCAAGACAAGCGCATCATGGAAGTGGAGTGGCGCCAGGAGTCACTGGCCATCGCTCGCCAGATCCAGGCATACGTCGAGGCCAAGGGCGTGGGTATCGTGGAATTTGCGATTGCCTGGGTGCTCAACAACCAACAGGTCAGTTCGGCGATTGTCGGGCCCCGCACCGAAGCGCAATGGGACACCTATGCCGGGGCACTGGAGGTGAAGATCACGGGAGAGGATGAAGCGTTCATCGATTCGCTGGTGACGCCGGGGCATGCATCTACCCCAGGTTTCAATGATGTGGCGCACTTTGTCAGCGGGCGACTGGCGCGCAGTTGAAGGCAGATCGGCAAGGGGCTATGAAGCCCCTTGGCCAGCCATCGAGCAGTTAATCTAGTTCAAGGGTGGCTCGTCTTCGATGACGATGTTCACCGCATAGAACAGCCCATCTTCCCGCTGCTCGATTTCATAACTGACGTGCTGACCCTCGCGGATGATCGGGGCACCTTGGCCGCCGTCCCCCATCAGAAACACAACCTCGCCAACCCCCGGTGCTACAAACTGGGGATCAACCTGTGCTAACGACATTGCGGTCAGCGACTGCGCTTTTTGGGGCATGAACAGCACCTCCTGTTGTGTTTGAATGGTCACTGTTATCAGCAGCCTGGAGCAAACTATTCACCGATCACTGTAAATAATCGCCCATCGGCAAGCAGACGGCTACTAGCATTATTACCAGGTAATCTCTGTTGATCGGGCGACCACTGCTACTGTCCAGCCAAAACGAAAAAAGCCCCATATCTTTCGATACGGAGCTTTTTTTACACGTTACACAATTGCCAGGCTTCACATCGTTCGATCAAGTACCTCGGTCAACCCGCAAGGTTGCGGGTGCCTGTTCGAACGTTGAGCCGGCTGGTACGTGTCTTACTCAGGACGCACTTGGGCGGCCTGCATGCCTTTTTGCCCTTTTTCGGCAACGAAGCTGACAGTCTGGCCTTCTTTCAGCGACTTGAAGCCGTCCGATTCAATGGCTTTGAAATGAACGAAGAGATCGTCGCCACCGCCCTGTGGGGTGATGAAGCCGAAGCCTTTTTCATCGTTGAACCATTTAACTGTACCGGTTTGTCTGTTGGACATGCTCTGAGCCCTCGATGGCTGTTTTGATGCGTTTTCCGTGAAATTTACAACGAGGGCCATGTCAAACAACAAGCCCCTGCAAGCCACATATTGAGCGCTTTGTCGGCGAGAAGCTACTAACAATTTTACCAGTATCGAAAATAGCTGAATCCTGTACCCGAATTCATCGGCAAAATGCCCGTGTACCCCTTCAAATAAGCGCGTTGATCACCAGCAAATGCACCGGGTAGAACAGGTACCCCCAGCGCCCCACCGCAGGCACGCGCCACTCATCACGACGTAATAGCAAACAGCCGAACGGCACCGCCAGGGCAGCGGCGGCCAAGGTCAGCAGGGTGAACGGCGCGAGCGGATGTTCGCGCAACCAGCCGTTGGTCAGGTTGCCCGCCATTGCCAGCAGGCACGGCAGCAGCCACGTCAGCGCGCCCAGGCGGCGGGCCATGAGCCAGGCGGCCGGCAACAGCACGCCGGCCAGGCCGTACATCAGGCGTTCACTGAACAGGGCCGCAGCCGCCAGGGCTACCAGGCCAAGTACCCGTGCTGCCACCTGATGCTGCTGCACGCCCAAAGCTACCAGGAGCCCAAGGGCCAGCGTCGGCATCACACTGAACGTCTGCGAACCGCTGTCCAGCCAACGGTAGGGCCATTCGGACACTACTGAAAACACCAGCATCGCGCCCAGGTAACGCAGGTTGACGCCGGTTGACGGCGCCCCTCCGTGCCGGCGCCCGACATTGACGGCGATAGCCAGGCAAAACAGCGGGAAGGCCAACCTGCCAAGGATGAACAAACCTTCGGCACGCGGCCATATGAAGCGCAGGTGGTCGGCGACCATGGTCACGATCGCCACCCACTTGACCAGGTCCAGCCCTGCCGAGCGCATCCCCTAGTGCCCGCGCTGTGCCGCCGTCGGCGCCAGGTAGCGGGAGGTCCAGGCAGCCAGCGGCAGGGGCGGTTGCTGGTCGACGATGCGCCGCCAGATCAAGGCCAGGTCATGGCTGTTGAACATCGACGCTACCCCTGCCCCCTGCCATGCCGTGGGGGTATCGGCAACCCAGTGCCCCTGGCTGTCGCGGTGGGCCATGTTGAAACGGAAGGTGTAGTTGCCTGGGATCCCCATGCGCAGGTCTGTCACCACCAGCGCGCCGTCGACCTCGTCGTAACGCAGCCAGTCATCGGTGAACCAGCGCAGGCGTTGATGCAGTGGCGCAGCGGCAAGCGCCGAAGCCAGTTCAAGGTTGCGGGGCAGGCGCTGCATTTCCGGCGGATGTTGATCGAGCCAACTGCTGACACCTTCGTAGTACGCGCCCTCCGGGGTCTTGGCCAGCACGCGCCAGATCAGGCTGTTGAAGGCGATAGGCACGGCGCGTACGTCACTGGCCGTGATGCCTTGGTGGTCCAGGGCTGCCTGAAAACGCTGCTCCGCCTGCATCCGCCCGGCCAGGCCAAAGCCCAGGTAGGCGGTACTGAAGACCAGTGCCAAGGTCATCAGCCTCACGGCCTTGCCCGTCACCCCCTTGGCAAGGGTGTAGACCACTGCGGCCAGCAACGGCACGGTATAGACCGGGTCGATGATGAATACCGCCGCCCAGCTTTGCGGGGTAACCGACAGCGGCCAGAACAGTTGCGTGCCATACACGGTAAAGGCATCGAGCACCGGGTGGGTGACCAGCACCAGCCAGAACGCCAGGAACAGCCGCGGCAATGTGTAGCCCTTGCCCGGCCAGTACCTGTTGACGCACCAGGCCAGCAACAGCGCCAGAGCGGTGAGGACGAACAGGGAGTGGGAGAAGCCCCGGTGGTAGGTCATCTGCGAGACCGGGTCGGCGTAGCGGATGATCACGTCCAGGTCAGGCAGGGTGCCCAGCGCGGCGCCATACAGCAGCGAACGGCGGCCCTGGATGCGGCCGAGCACAGTGCCCTGCAGGGCGGCGCCGAGTACGGCTTGGGTCAATGAGTCCAAGGGGGAGTTCCTGTGTGGATGACCCAGGAAAACTACCCCCCTCAAGCCCTGCGGTGCAAATGCGGTTCAGTGACAAAAGGTGGCAACAGCCGGGCGATGGGTATTCACAGCAACTGCCAGGTGTACACCAGGATCAGGCGGTTCTCATCGATATCACTGCGGTAGTTGGAGCGGGCCATGGCATTGCGCAGCCGGATCCCCAACCCTTTCAGCAGCCCGCTCTGCACCGCATAGCCGATATCCAGGTCCCGCTCGCGGTCACGGCCCTCGTAGCCCAGCCCGGTATCGACATTGTTGCCGGTGATATAACGCACCCCTGCCGTCAACCCGGGTACGCCCATGGCGGCGAAATTGTAGTCGTAGCGCAGCTGATAGGAGCGCTCGTCGGTATACGCGAACTCGTAGGTAGGGACCTCGTTGCCCAACGGTGAGATGTTGGCGAATACCCGGGGGAACGGGCTGTCGCCGTAGATGCCCTGGTACCCCACATGCACGCTGTGCCCACCCTGCCGGGCGGTGAACAGCGAGAAGAAGGCCTGGTTGTCGATGGTGCCGAGCAGTGCGTCGCCGTCTTCGCGGGCGGTGAAGTACCCCAGGTTGGCACTTAGCACCCAGTCCCCCACGGGTTTGCTGTGCTTGAAGCCGACAAAACCTTGTTCGTAGATGTCTTCCAGTTGCCCGTACCACAGGCTGACACTGCTCTGGTTCGCATTGAACGCGTAGTCGCCGCCGACATAGTTGAACGCATCGCTTTGTGCCTGGCGCATCGGCACATGGCCGAGCATGGCGTTCATCTTGCCGTCGCCGCCTTCGTTGCGCAGGTGCGTTGACCGCAAATGCCCGCCCTGCAGGGTCAGGCCTTGCAGCTCGGACGTGCTCAGGCTCACCCCCTGGTAAGTCGGAGGTAACAGGCGGATATCGCTGAAGGTCAGCACCGGCAAGTTGGGTTGCAGCTCGCCAACACGCAGCTCGGTCTTCGACAGCCTGGCCTTGAACGTCGGAGCCAGGCGGCTGTACTCGTCTGCGGCACGGCCATCGCCATGCACCGGCAGCAGGCCGGTATTGACCCGGTCAGGGCTGCTGTCGAGCTTGATGCCCAACAGGCCCAGGGCATCCACGCCAAAGCCGACCGTGCCGGGGGTGTACCCCGACTTGAAGTCGAGAATGAAGCCCTGGGCCCACTCCTCGGCCTTGGACTGCTGATTGGCCCCGACGATGTCCGAGAAGTCACGGCTGAAGTAGTAATTACGGGCGCTGAGGCTGGCTTTCGAATCCTCGAAGAAGCCGCCATCAGCGGCCAGCGCAGGTTGGCTGAGCAAGGTCAGGCCGATGGCAACGCAAGGGGTGTGGTTCATTCCGAAGCTCTCTTGATCTTGTTGTTATGGATAAAGCGCTGGGAACACGGGGCTCATGGGGTACGGCGCAATACCTCGCTCGCTTGCGGCCGACGCAGCCTGAGCAGCGCATGCGCCAGCAGGCCGAACAGCAGCCCCCAGAACGCCGCCGACAGGCCAAGGAAAGACACCCCCGAGGCGGTGACCAGGAAGGTGAACAGGCCGGCATCGCGCTCCATAGGTTCGGCCAGGCTGCGCGCCAGGGCTTCGCTGATCGCCCCGTACAGGGCAAGCCCAGCAAGGGCTGCGATCAATGCCGCAGGGAAGGCAGCAAACAGCGACATCAACGTGGCACCGGCAACCCCCAACAGCAGGTACAACACGCTGCCGGCGACGGCCGCGACATAACGCCGGCGCGGGTTTTCATGGGCCTCATGGCCGGTGCACAGGCTGGCGGTGACGGCTGCCAAGTTCAGGCCGTGGCAACCGAAAGGTGCCAGCAAGGCGCCGCCGATGGCGCTGGCACCGATCAAAGGGCTGGCCGGTGTGGCGTAGCCGGCGTTACGCAGCACCGCCATCCCTGGCATGAACTGCCCGGTCAGGGCCACCAGCACCAGTGGCAGCGCCAGGCTGAACACTGCCGCCAGGCTGAACTGCGGGGTAACCCACTGGGGCGAGGCCAGTTGCAGCACCAGGGCCTCACTGCGGAACGCGCCGCTGGCCACGGTGACGACGGCCCCTATGCACAATACGGCGGCCACCGCATAACGCGGCTGAACCCTGCGCATCAGCACATAGGTAACGAACATCGCCAGTACCAGCAGCGGTTGCACGGGCAAGGCGCGGAACACCTCGGTGCCGAAACTGAACAGGATGCCCGCCTGCATGCCAGCAGCGATGGACCCGGGCAGGCGCGTGATGATGCGGTCGAAGGCCCCGCTGAGGCCAATCAGCAGCAGGATCAGGTTCGCCACCAGGTAGGCCCCCACGGCCTGCTCCAGCCCTAGTGCCGGCAAGGCAGTCACCAACAGGGCCGAACCCGGGATCGACCAGGCGATCACCACCGGCACCCGATAGCGCAGGCTCAGCAATGCGCCGAGCACACCGCTGCCCATGGAAACGGCCCACACCCAGGACGACAGCTGGCCGTGAGGCATGTGCGCGGCCTCGGCGGCGTGGAAGATGATCACCAGCGGGCCGGCGTAGGAAATCATCGTCGCCAGGCAACCGGCGACGATGGCGGACAGCGAGCTGTCCTTGAACAGGGTTTTCATGGCACCTCTCGCAAGGCTTGGGGCGGGTGTGTGGATCAGGCCTCTTGCAAGGCCTGTGGTCTTGCTAGGCCTGCGCAGCCGTAGCCAGGCCATGCCGCCGGCCACTGACCAGGTGCACGGCCATGGCCAGCGCAGCAATTGCGCCAGGGATGGCGAACGCGATGAAATTGAGTTGCAGCGGCAGGTTGATGCCCATCAGTGCGCCCCCCAGCAGCGGGCCGACGATGGCGCCGTTGCGGCCGATCCCCGAGGCCCAGCCAAGGCCGGTGGAGCGCACCGACAGGCCGTACATCTGCGCCGCGCCGGCATACAGCAGTATTTGCGTGCCGATGGTGGTGGCGCCGGCGATGAAGATCAGCAGGTACAGCACCGGCATCGGGCTGTTGACGCCCAGCAGGCTGATCGACAGTGCTGCGGCGATGAAGAAGCCGACCTTGACCTTGACCAGGTTGTAGCGGTCGCCCAACCAGCCCCCCAGAATCGCCCCGGCCATGCCGCCGAAGTTCAGCACCAGCAAGAACGACAGGCTCGAACCCAAGCTGTAACCTGCGTTGGCCATCAGTTTTGGCAGCCACGAACTGAGTGCGTAGACCATCAGCAGGCAGCAGAAAAACGCCAGCCACAGGGCCAGGGTGCGCACGGCCAGGCCGTTGCGAAACAGCTCCACGACAGCGTTGCCGCCGCCCTTGCGGTCCGTTGCCTGCAGCCTGTCGCCAGGCTGTATGTCGCAAGCGGGGTCGAGCTTCCTGAGCAGTGCGCGGGCTTCATCAGTGCGCCCTTGGCGTACCAGAAAACCAATGGATTCCGGCAGGTAGTAGAGAATCACCGGCAACAGCAACAGCGGTACGGCTGCGGCGAAGAACATCGACTCCCAGCCGAAGCGCGGCAGCATGAAGATACCGACGCCTGCCGAAAGCATGCCGCCCAACGAGTAGCCACTGAACATGATCGCCACCAGCGTGCTGCGCAGGCGTTTTGGCGCATATTCGTTCATCAGAGCCACGGCGTTGGGCATCAACCCACCGCAGCCCAGGCCGGCGATAAAGCGGTAGATGCCAAACTCGCTGGGGCTGCTGGCGAAGCCGTTGAGGATGGTTGCCGTGGAAAACAGCGCAAAGCACAGGGCGATGCCCTTCTTGCGCCCGATCCGGTCGGCCAGGCTGCCGAATACCAGGGCACCGAACATCATCCCGAACAACGCGTAGCTGCCCAAGGCGCCGGCCTGCAGTGGCGTCAGCCCCCACTCCTTCATGATCACCGGCAACACCACGCCGTAGATGAACAAGTCATAACCGTCGAAGATCAGCAACAGGCCGCACCAGGCCATGACCATCCAGTGGAAGGGTGTGAAGCGCGCGTTATCGATGATCGGGTGTACGTCAAGGGTTCGCATGGCAGCTGTCTCTATTGTTTTTGTTGTGGAAGAAAACCTTTGCCTTAGGGTGTGGCTCAGCCGAGGTCGCCGCCCCCTACCGGCAGGGTCACACCGGTGATGTAGGAGGCCTCGTCGGAGGCCAGGAAGAGGATGGCGCCAACCTGCTCGTCGATGCTGCCGTAGCGGTGCATCAGGCTGCTGTCGAGGGTCTGGTCGACGATTTGCTGGTACCAGTCCTTTTCCTGCTCGCTCTGCTCGGCGCTGTTGCGTGGCACCCGCCGCGGCGGCGCCTCGGTGCCGCCAGGGGCGGTGGCATTGACGCGGATACCGCGGCCGGCGGTTTCGAAGGCCAGGCAGGCCGTCAGTGCGTTCACGCCGCCTTTGGCCGCGCCGTAGGGCACGCGGTTGACGCCACGGGTGGCGATGGACGAAACGTTGACGATGGCCCCTGCCCCACGTTCGAGCATGTAGGGCAACGCGGCGTGGCAGCACCATAAGGTCGGGAACAGTGAGCGGCGCACTTCGGCCTCGATCTGTTCCACTTCATAGTGTTCGAAGGGCTTGGCCCAAATGGTCCCGCCGACGTTGTTGACCAGGATGTCGAGGCGCCCGAAGGCCTCGACTGCAGCGGCCATGACCCGGGCACAATCGCTGTGCTGCTCGAGGTCGGCGGTGAGGGTCAGCATGCCCTCCCCGGCCAGTTCGTGCACCAGCTCGGAACGGTCCACCGCCACCACTTGCGCGCCTTCGGCCTTCAGCCGCCAGCACACCCCTCGGCCAATGCCCTGGGCAGCACCGGTGACCAGGGCGACTTTATCGTGAAATCTTGTCGTCATCTGAAACGCTCCATATTGATGCTGTCTGTGTGGGAGCGGCAGCCCCCACGAACGCTCAGGCCGCAGCCGCCGCGAACTTCTCGTAGTAGAAGTTCACCGGCGTAATCCCCTGCTCACGCACGTACTGGCTGACCGCCTCGACCATCGGCGGCGGCCCGCACAGGTACACATCCACATCGCCGTCGTTGAGGTGGCGCGGCTCGATGTGCTGGGTGACGTAACCCTTCTGCGGATGCTGGCTGTCAGGGTTGGCCACGCAGGCACTGAAGGTGAAGTTGGGGATGCGCGCCGCCAAGGCCTGCAGGCGGTCCAGTTCGACCAGGTCGAAGTCGTTGGTCACCCCGTAGATCAGGTGCAACGGGTGTTCGCTGCCCTGCTCGGCGATCTTCTCCAGCATCGCGGTGAACGGTGCCAGCCCGGTACCACCGGCCAGCAGCAACAGCGGCCGCTGAATCGGCCGCAGGTAGAAGCTGCCCAGCGGCCCTGCCAGGCTCATGCTGTCGCCGGCCTTGGCCAGGCTGGTGAGGAAACTGCTCATCAGCCCGCCGGGTACGTTACGGATCAGGAAGCTGACTTCGCCGTCCTTTTGCAGCGAGCTGAACGAGTAGGCACGGCTCTGCTCGCTGCCCGGCACCTTGAGGTTGACGTACTGCCCCGGCAGAAACGCCAGCCGGCTCAACGCCTCGCCCTTGATCGACAGGGCAATGGTGCTTGCCGACAACTGGCGCACATCGCTGATGGCGGCCTCGAAGCTGGCCTGCTCGGTCTTGCACAGTTGCGAAGACGCCGGGATGCGTAGCACGCAGTCGGCTTCGGCGCGCATCTGGCAGGTCAGCACATAGCCTTCGGCGATTTCGTCCTCGTTCAGGGCGTCTTCGATGAAGTTATCGCCCAGGTCGTAACGCCCGGCTTCGGCCTTGCACTTGCAGGTGCCGCAGGCGCCGTCGCGGCAGTCCAGCGGGATGTTGATGCCCTGGCGATAGGCCGCATCGGCCACGGTTTCATGGCCATCGGCCTCGATGAAGCGGGTCACCCCGTCTTCGAAATTCAGTGCGATCTGGAAGCTCATGTAGCACCTCGCGGGCGAGCGTCGCCACGGCGCGCCAAGCGGCACACCGAGCGGCTCGCGTTACCTCGGATCAGATGTGGTAGATGTCGATGACCTGACGCACGTAGTCGTTCTTCAGCACCACCTTCTTGGCCTGGATCAGCGGTTGCTCGCCGCGCAGGTCAAGGGTGTAGAAGCTGCTGCCGAAGTAGCTGTCGGTGGTCTTGTAGCGAAAGCTCAGGGTGTGCCAGTTGAAGCGCACCTGGCAGTAGCCCTCGCTTTGCTCGACGATCTCGATGTTGCTGATGTTGTGCGAGGTGCGGGTATCCGGCACGGTCGCACTGGAGCGCTCGGTCTTGATGCGGAACACCCGGTCCTCGAGGCCGCCACGGTTGCCGTACCAGATCAGCGATATCTCGCTTTGCGGGTCGGTGGTGAGGCGGTCGTCATCGTCCCAAGCCGGCATCCAGAAGCTGGCGTCGGCGGCATACATCTCCAGCCACTGGTCCCACTGGGCATCGTCCAGGTAGCGCGCTTCGCGGTAGAGGAAGTCGCGCACGGTTTCGTAGAGGCTCATTGCACGGCCTCCACGGGGATCAGTTGCTGGTCATCCTTGAGCGCCTGGATCATGGTGTCCTGCCAGTACTTGTGCTGCAGCACGAACAGGCCTTCGTCCTCGGTGCGCACACCCGACAGCAGCGGTTTGAGCTCGATTTCGCGGGCTGCCTCGTCGGCGCCTTCGACCCAGTGCGCCGCGCCGCGGGACATGTCGTTCCAGCCGGTACCGCCGCCGTAGCCGGTCTGGCACGAGCGGAACTCTTCCAGGTCGTCCGGGGTGGCCATGCCACTGACGTTGAAGAAGTCCTCGTACTGGCGGATGCGCTTGGCGCGGGCATCGGTGCTTTCGCCTTTGGGCGCAATGCAGTAGATGGTGATTTCGGTCTTGTTCACCGAAATCGGCCGGGCAATGCGGATCTGCGAACTGAACTGGTCCATCAGGTACACGTTGGGATACAGGCACAGGTTGCGCGAGTTTTCGATCATCCAGTCGGCGCGTGCCTGGCCGAAGTCGGCAACCAGCTCATCACGGCGCTCGAATGCCGGGCGGTCCTCGGGGTTGGCCCAACGGGTCCACAGCAGCAGGTGGCCGTGGTCGAAGGAATAGAAGCCCCCGCCTTGCTTGGCCCAGGCACCGGCGCTCATGGTCTTGATCTCGTCACCCGACTCGCGCTGTTTGCGCTGGTTCTGGGTGGCAGCGTAGTTCCAGTGCACGGAGCTGACGTGGTAGCCGTCGGCGCCGTTCTCGGCAGTGAGCTTCCAGTTGCCTTCGTAGATGTACGAACTGGCGCCGCGCAGCACTTCCAGGCCTTCAGGCGACTGGTCGACGATCATGTCGATGATCTTGGCCGACTCGCCCAGGTGCTCCACCAGCGGTTTGACATCGGCCTTCAGGCTGCCGAACAGGAAGCCCCGGTACGATTCGAAACGCGCGACCTTGGTCAGGTCGTGGGAGCCATCGCAATTGAAGCTGTCGGGGTAGCCGGCGTTGCTCGGGTCTTTGACCTTGAGCAGTTTGCCGCTGTTGTTGAAGGTCCAGCCGTGGAACGGGCAGGTGTAGCTGGCGCGGTTGCCGCGTTTGTGCCGGCACAGCATGGCACCACGGTGGCTGCAGGCATTGAGGAAGGCATTGAGCACCCCGTCCTTGTTGCGCGCGATGAAGATCGGTTGGCGCCCCATGGTCAGGGTGAGGAAATCGTTCTTTTCGGGGATCTGGCTTTCATGGGCCAGGTAGATCCAGTTGCCCTCGAAGATGTGTTTCATCTCCAGGTCGAACAGCCGTGGGTCGGTGAACATCTCGCGCTTGCAGCGGTAGATGCCCTGTTCACGGTCGTCCTCGAGCATGGCATTGAGGTAGTCGAATCCCAGGGACATGGCCAGGGTCTCCATTGTTATTGTTCAGACCATGTCAGGTTAGGGATCGAGGCGTGGTGGCAATATCCTTTTCGTGCAGAGTGCTATCCGCTTTGTGCACATCAACCGCGGTTGCGCAGCGTCACCGAGGGCAATACCCCATAGCGCTGGCGGTAGGTTTCCGAAAAGCGTCCCAAGTGCAGGAAGCCATAGTCCATGGCAAGCTCGGTCACACTCCTCACGCTGCAACTGGCATCGCTCAGGCATGCATGCACCCGCTCCAGCTTGCGCAGCCGCACATAATGTTTGGGCGTGGTACCTAGGTGCCGATCAAACAGCGCATACAGCGACCGCAAGCTCATGCAGGCCTGCTCTGCGAGCACCTCGGCTGACAGTTCAAGCTTCAGGTTGCGCTCGATGTAATCCAGTATCCGCTCCAGGCTCGCCGCCGGCGCATTCAGGCTTTCGCGCCGAATGTTGGTGCTCATCAAGGTCAGCAGTTTGCTCGCGACAATCTGGCTGTAGTGCCCTTGCACACGGGGCAACGGCTCATTCACCTCGGCTTCATGGCAGACCATGGCCAGCAGGTTCACGAACCCGTCCAGCTCCTCCAGCCGGTAGTGGTTGCGCAAGAACCGCACGCCGCCATCAGGCCGCTGCCAGCGGTGCTCGTCACAGATCGAATCGAGCAACCGGGTCGGCACCTTGAGGATGAATTTCTCGCAGTCTTCCGAGTAGGTCAGGTCAACCGGGTCGTCAGGGTTGATCAGCAGCAGCTCGCCGGGCACCAGGTGATGCTCGCGCTGGTGCCCGCGCCACAGGCAGTTGCCGTTGAGCAGCACCTGCAGGTGGTAGATGGTTTCCAGTGCTGGCGAGGTGACGCGCACGCTACCGCCGTAACTGATGCGGCACAGGTCGAGTTCGGCGAACTTACGGTGGCTGAGGCTGGCCTGGGGATGGGTGGTGCGGGACAAGCCGATGCAATGCTGGCCCACGTGCTGGTTCACATAGTCGGACACAGCATAGGGGTCGGCATGATGAAACACGCTACTGCGCTCGCTCAGCAGGCGGCTTTCCATAGGCAAGGCACTCGGTTTCGTTATTGTTCTGGGCGCCGCTCCCTACGGGCTTGTGGCCGGTGGTTGCGGTCGTTCACGGTCATTCTATCGGGCTGGGCGCAGGGAATTGGGGCAGGCGACAGCCGGTGAATGGCCACACTTAAGCAAAAAGGCGGGGGTTGGGCAATGCGACGATTGGAATGGGCGGGCGGATAGCGGACAAGGCGCCAATGCCCAATGTTCGATTACCGAACACAATTATGCGCTCTGCTGCACCGCCCAACCTTGGCTGCGCGCCCGGAACTGGCGCGGGGCGATGGCGAACAGCTCGCGAAAACGCCGGTAGAAATGCGGAAAACTCACAAACCCACTGGCTACCGCCACCTCGGTCAGTGACTTGCTGGTGTGTTGCAGCAGCTGGCGTGCATGGGTCAGGCGCAGCTCCAGGTAATAGCGCGGCGGTGTCGCCTGCACATGGCGGCGGAACAAACGCTCCAGGTGACGACGCGACAACCCCGCATGCTCGGCAATTTCGTCGATGCCGATCGGGTCTTCGATATTGGCATGCATCAACTCAAGGGCCAAACGTACACCCTTGGGCAGGCTCGGGTCTATTTCCGCTGCGCTGGCCGGCGCATCACTCATCACCCGCGCGCGGTCGCACGCCAGCATCTGCTCCACTGCCCGGCGCAATACCGGGCCGCCGCTGTGTTCAAGCAACGCCAGCATCATGTCCAAGGCACTGCTGGCGCCCGCGCAGCTCAAACGCCGGCGGTCCAGTACATGGGCTTGGCGGCTGACCCGCACCTTGGGGTACAGCTCGCTCATCATCGCCCGGCCATCGGGGTGGAAGGCGCAGTCGTGATCATTGAGCAGGCCCGCCTCGGCCAGGAAGTAGGCGCCGTTCCACAAACCGCCGAGCTGGCAGCCATGCAGGTCGGCCTGGCGCAACTTGGCGCGCAGCAGCGGCGCGCTTTCCAGGCGCACCCGAAACCCACCGCACACCAACAGGCTGTCCAGGGCCTGCACATCCAGCTCAGCCAGTGGCGTGTTGACCGGCAAGGCGATGCCCAGGTCGCTCATGACCTGCGCCCCATCCCCTACCACCTGGATCTGAAACAGTGGCGTGGCGCTCATCAGGTTGGCGGTGACCAAGGTGTCCATGGCGGCGGTGAAGGCCATCATGGAGAAGTGCTCGCGCAGCACGAAGGCGACGCGTTGGCACGGCATCGACAGCGCGGTGCGGCCAGCCGCGTCCAGGTGGGCCAGGTTGGCGTTCTTGAGGGTGCTTTCGAAATGGCTCATGGTTTCAACTCTACTGCGAAAATCGCGGTGCCCTTCATCGCAGGTGAACCCGCGATGAAGCCAACACCGATGGACCAGGTTACTTGCTGGCCTGGGTCGCCGCTGCGCGCGACGCCTGCAGCCATTCATCGAACTGCTGGCGGTGCGCCGCCACCCACTCCTTGGCATGCCGGGTGATGTCGGCAGGCTTCTTCTCGCCCTGCTGCATCTTCAGGTTCTGCGCGCTCTCGTCAGCCGTGGTGATCTGCATCAGTGACAGGAACTTGGTGGCCGCCGGGTTCTCTTCGGCAAACTCCTTGTTCATCACAGCCTCGACCTTGTCGACCGCAAAGCCCAGGTTCTTGCCCTTGTACATCGTGTCGACCGCGTTGTTGCCATCGGGCAGGTCGGTCTTCGGCACTTCCAGCCAGACCACATCCTTGTCCTCGACCAGCACGGTGGAAATCCACTGTGGCACCCAGGTGAAGTACAGGATCGGCTTGCCTTCCTTGTAGCGGGTGATGGTGTCGGCCATCAGCGCAAAGTACGAGCCCTGGTCCACGTGCACGCTATCGCCCAGGTCGTAGGCCTTCATGTGGTGGGCGATGACCAGCTCGCAGCCCCAGCCGGGGTTGCAGCCGGTGAGGTTGGCCTTGCCATCGCTGTCGGTGTCGAACAACTTGGCGATCTCTGGCTTTTTCAGGTCGGTGATGTACTTGATGTGGTACTGCTCAGCGGTCTTCTTGTCGATCAGGTAGCCCTGCAGCACGCCCGGCATGATGTCGCCGGCCTTGACCATCACGTCATTGCCACCGGCCTGCTGGTAGAACTTGTCGTGCAGCTTGTCCCACAGGTGCACGGTGAAGTCGGCATCGCCGTTGGCCAGCGCCACCATCATTACGCCGTATTCGGTTTCCTTGGGTTCCTGGACCTTGTAGCCCAGCTCGCGCAGGCCCTCCATGGCCACCTCGCCACGGAAGCGCTCCTCGGCAATGGAGGGGAAGATCGGCGTCACCTTCACGCCTTCGCCCGGCTGGTCGGCCGAAGCGTTGGCGCACAGCGAGGCGACAACCAGGGCCAAGGCACTGGCGCCTTGCAGGATGCTGCGGGAAAACATGGATTCCAACATCGTCGCGTACCTTCTTGTGGTTTTTATAGCGTGTGCGGCAGTTCGAAATGGGGTTGTGTCAGGCGGTCTTGCGCCGCCCTGCAGCTTGCCCTGCACCGCACAGGCGCAGCACCACGCCCACCGGCCCGGTGTGGTACCAGCGCAGGCTCGGGTCGGCGCTGCTGCGCGCGCCCATGGCCTGGGTCAGGCGGTCGAGGAAGATCGCCAGCAGCACCAGCCCGACGCCACCGACCGTGGCCAGGCCCATGTCCAGCCGGCCGATGCCGCGCAGCACCATCTGGCCCAGGCCGCCGACCGAGATCATCGAGGCGATCACCACCATCGACAGCGACAGCATCAGGGTCTGGTTGAGCCCGGCCATGATGGTCGAGGTGGCCAGCGGCAGTTGCACCCGGGTCAACATCTGCCGCGGCGTGCAGCCAAAGGCGCGGGCGGCTTCGATCTTGTCTTCCGGCACCTGGCGGATGCCCAGGTTGGTCAGGCGTACCAGCGGTGGCAAGGCGAAGACGATGGTCACCAGCACGCCCGGCACGTTGCCGATACCGAACAGCATCACCACCGGCACCAGGTAGACGAACGCCGGCAGCGTCTGCATGGCATCGAGCAGCGGGCGAATGATACTTTCCAGGCGGTTGCTGCGGGCGCAGACGATGCCCAGCGGAATACCGATCACCGCGCAGAAGAACACCGAGGTGAGCACCAGCGCCAGAGTGGTCATCGACTCCGACCAGACGCCAATCAAACCGAGCAGGGTCAGGGTGACGAAGCACAACAGCGCCATGCGCTTGCCGGCCAGCTGCCAGCCGAGCAACGACGACAGCAGGATGCCAATGGTGGGTGGAATGCTCTGCAGGGTGAACTCGATGCCATTGAGCACCTGGTCGATCGGCCAGCGAATGGCGCGGAACACCTCGCGGAAGTTGTGCACGAGGAAGTTGAGGGTGGCGGTGACCCAGTCACCCAGGGGGATGGTGGCCGCCTGGAACGGGTCGAGCAGGCTGAATTCGGGCATGGGACAACCTCGCGTAGGTTCAGTGGCGGCTCAGGGACTGCAACGGCGCGCTGTTTGCCAGGCTGGCGCACTGGCAGCGGCTATTGAAGGTCTTGAAGAACGCGCGTACATAGTCGTTGGCCGGCTGGTTGATCAGCGCTTGCGGCGTGCCGATCTGCACCACCCGGCCGCCCTCCATGATCGCGATGCGGTGGCCAATGCGGATAGCCTCCTCGATGTCGTGGGAAATGAAGATGATGGTGCGCTGCTGTTCGGCCTGCAGGCGCATCAGTTCGCCCTGCATCTCGCTGCGGATCAGCGGGTCGAGGGCCGAGAACGCTTCGTCCATCAGCAGGATGGTCGGGTCGTTGGCCAGCGCGCGGGCCAGCCCTACCCGTTGTTGCATGCCACCGGAAAGCTGGTGCGGGTAGCTGTGCTCGTGGCCGGCCAGGCCAACCTGGCTCAGCGCTTCGCGGGCACGGCTGTGGCGCTCGGCTTCGCCGACGCCGGCGATTTCCAGGCCAAAGGCCGTGTTCTGCAGCACGCTCATGTGCGGCATCAGGGCAAAGGACTGGAACACCATGCCCATTTCCTTGCGGCGCACATCAAGCAAGGCTTTATCGGACAGCCCGGTGATTTCACGGCCGTTGAGGTGGATGCTGCCAGAGGTGGGTTCGATCAGGCGGTTGAACAGCCGCACCATGGTCGACTTGCCCGAGCCTGACAGGCCCATGATGACGAAGATTTCGCCACGCTTGACGGAAAAGCTTGCATCGAACACGCCGACGACGTGGCCGGTCTTGCTGAAGATTTCGTTCTTGTCGGCGCCCTTGCGGAGCATCTCCATGGCCATGTTCGGGTTGGGGCCGAACACTTTGAAGATGTTGTTTACCGAAAGAATCTCATCGGCATGGCTCATACGACCCTCTTTATTATGCTTATAACCAATCTATCAACTTCGCACTTTCAATAAGGCGGGTAGATCAGTGCGAGTACGCTTGGCAGTCCGTTCAAAATCGAACGTGAGTCAAAACCGGCACGCAGAAAGTCCTGCTTCAAAAAGTTATTCGACATCGATGTCTCAATGTCGCGCCGGTATTTCACGTTATGCCTAGCTCCAGAGCGGGTCCAACGACATTTGCAGGGCGCTAACCATTACCTGAGGTTATCAATTGGGCGGCAGCCCCGGTGGCAGAGCGCTTGTGCATTTACCGTAGGGTGCGCAAAGGCTAGAGTGAGGGCCTTGGCTAGACGAAGGACCCCACCCCAGCACCATGGTCAGACACTCCGAACCCGATCAGACCCTGCTCAAGATGCCTTCGCTGCGCGCGGTCAAAGTGTTCGTCGCGGCCGCCAAATACCAGAACTTCACCCGTGCCGCCGAAGCGCTGTGCGTGACCCAAGCGGCGGTAAGCCGGCAGATCCGCGAGCTGGAGACCTACCTGGGTGCCGAACTCTTCACCCGGGTCGGCCGCGCGGTGGAGCTGACCGTGGCCGGGTCGATCTTCTTCGATGCGGTGCAGTTATCGTTCGTCAACATCTCCCAGGCGGCCGAGCGAATCCGCAGCAATA
The DNA here is from genome assembly GCF_014269165.1 of Pseudomonas sp. SWRI68. Taxonomy (NCBI): domain Bacteria; kingdom Pseudomonadati; phylum Pseudomonadota; class Gammaproteobacteria; order Pseudomonadales; family Pseudomonadaceae; genus Pseudomonas; species Pseudomonas sp. SWRI68. Next base: position 131,103 of record NZ_JABWRU010000011.1, read on the forward strand.
CCAACACCAAGCACGTGGTCACCCTGTGCTGCTCACCGGCGTTTGCCGCCTTGTGGCTGGGGCCACGGATGCCGAAGTTCTTCGACGAGAACCCGGATATCGACATCAACCTGGTGACCACCCAGAACTTTCTGTCGATGGAGCCTGGGGTGCGGCCGGACATCTACATCACCAAACTGGGCAAGATCCAGGCGGGCTATAGCTGCCACCCGCTCAACCATGACCTGATCTACCCAGTGTGTAGCCCGCACTACCTGGCCCAGCACCCGCAGCTGGCCACCCTGGAAGGCATTCGCGATGGCTCGCTGCTCAACCTCAGCCCTTATGGCCGCTCGCAGGTGGCCGAACACGTGGACTGGAACGTCTGGTTGGCGTTCCATGATGTCGACCTGAAAAGCCGCTCCAGCACGGCGCCGCATTTCTTCAATGCCAATGACTACAACCTGCTGGTGCAGCTTGCCTTGGGCAGCCAGGGCGTGGCGTTGGGCTGGCACCATCTGGTGGCCCCGCTCGTTGCCCAAGGGTTGCTGGTGCGGCCGGTGGCGCAGCAGTTGGAGCTCAAGGACACCTTCCACTTCCTGGCCTTCAACGAAGACAAGGAACATGAGCCCAGCTGCCGGCGGCTGCGCGACTGGCTGCTGTCAGCGTTCCAGCCGCTGTTGTAGAGCGGCCTTGCGTCGCGCAAAGGCGCAGCTACCGCTCGGCGTTTTTCCCGACATCCAACCCCATGCATCTGGTACAACCGCGCCATGCCGACTTTCTTCCTTACCCACCTGCGCCGCCGTTGGCTCACCTGGCTGTGCGCCACCCTGCTGGTCATCGGCCTCCCCACCGGCTGCGCCGTTCTGCAACACAAAGAGCGCGAGCTGGTGTTCCGCATCGAGCCGGGCCAGGCCAGCTGGTTCCGCGGCCTGCCCAGCGGGGTGCAGGAACTTGACCTGCGCCCGCACAGCTTCACCGACAACCAGAGCCTGCACGCCTGGTGGTGGCCGGCTAAACGCGCCGATGCGCCTGCGATCCTGTACCTGCACGGCGTGCGCTGGAACCTTACCGGGCAATTGTTCCGCATCGAGCAGTTGCATGCCATGGGCTATTCGGTGCTGGCCGTGGATTACCGCGGCTTTGGCCAGAGCCGTGGCGGCCTGCCCTCCGAGGCGACGGTGTACGAAGATGCGCAGATCGCCTGGGCACGCTTCGCCCAGCTGCAACCTGATGCCAACAAGCGGTTGATCTTCGGCCACTCCCTGGGGGGCGCGGTCGCGGTCGAGCTGGCCACGGCGCTTGCACGGCAAGCCCACAAGGACGGCAGCCCGCCCCCCGCTCGGGGTTTGATACTCGAATCCACCTTCACCTCCCTGGGCGACGTCGCTGCGGCTGTTGCCGATACCACCCTGCCCGTGCGTTGGCTGATGTCGCAAAAATTCGATTCGCTGGACAAGATCAAGGACGTAGGCCTGCCGTTGCTGCTGGTGCACGGGCTGGACGATCGCTTTGTACCCTCGCGGTTCAGCCGACAGCTGTTCGACGCAGCGCAAGAGCCGAAGACCTTGTTACTGGTGCCGGGGGCTACCCACAACAACAGCATGAGCCTGGCAGGGCAACGGTATCGGCGGGCGATTCAGGCGTTGTTGTGAAGGCAGGGCAATCACTGCACCGGCAAAAAATTCATCAGCAACAGGCTTTGCGCATAGTTGAGCCCGATCCGCCGATAGCGCTCATCCAGCAGCTCTGCGAGCAAATCCAGGCGCGCGACGATCTTGCCGAACTCAACGGCGAAACTCAGGTTGCTGCCCTCCTCCGAAATCTCGTTGGAGAACAGCAACAGCACGCCATTGGCATCCTGGCGCTGGCTGAGCATCCAGGTGGCCTTCTCGATATTACGCGCCGCGTTGTTGACGAACAGCGGGTCGATGGTGTCGGTCATGTAGAACTCGGAGCGCCCGCCATGGGCGGTGATCAACATGCTGCCGATGGCGTAGATGAACGCACCGACCCGATCGCCACGAAACTCCGGGCTCAGGGCGTAACTCAGGGCCGCAAGGTCGCGCCGATTGCCCAACTGCGCCAAGGGTTGTCGCTGCTCGATGGCGATGCGGATCTGCCGCTCGGCCGTGGCGGCATCGACGTAGCCGGACATCTTCCACTGGTTCGGGTTGCGCAGGTACAGCTTGTTCATCAGCAGGTACAGGCTTTGCAGGTTGTCGCGCATGGACAGCGTCGCCAGGCGGTCGACACTGGTCTGGAACAGCTCGCTGGGCTTGCCGTTGCCAAACTGGCTGACGATGTCACGGCCCTGCTCCTGGGTGCAGGCACACAGGCAGGTCAAGGCGCCTGCCAGCAGCAGGCCGGGGAAGGTTTTGAAAGGGCTTGCAACCATCGGCACCGGGTCGATATTCGGCGGCGGCACCGGGGATCAGCGCGGCCTGGCCAAGCATAGAGCGCACAAACCGGAAAAAGTGCGATGGTTGCGGTAACCGGGTATCAGGACTGGCCCCGCGAAGAGGCCGCCATCGACAACACAGCACTTACAGGGCGTGGCGCAGCATCTCCACCATCTGCGCATGCAATACCGGGTCACCACACGCCACCACACAGCCGCCATGCTGCGCCGAGCTGCCGTCCCAAGCCGTGATCAGCCCGCCCGCCCCTTCGATGATCGGCATCAATGCCTGCACGTCATACGGCTGCAGGCTGGCTTCGACGATCACATCGACAAAGCCCGAAGCCAGCATGCAGTACGCATAGCAGTCACCACCATAACGCATCAGCCGGGCCTTGCCGGCAACCGCCTCGAAGGCCGCCTTGCGTTCGGCGGTGTCGAACATGTCCGGCGTGGTGCACATCAGCGTGGCCGAGGCCAGGTCGGCGCAGGCACGGGTCTTCAGCGGGGTGCCGCTGCTCCAGGCACCTTGCGGGGTGCCGACGAAGCGTTCGCCAGTGAAGGGCTGGTTCATCACGCCTACGACCGGGCGTACACCGTCGTTCAGGGCAATCAACGTGCCCCACAGCGGCAAGCCGGTGATGAAGGCGCGGGTGCCGTCGATGGGGTCGAGCACCCAGGTCAACGGGCTGGTCCCCACCGCCACGCCCTGCTCTTCACCCAGAATGCCGTGCTCGGGGTAGCGGGCCTGGATCAGTTCGCGCATGGCGTCTTCGGCCGCCTTGTCGGCCACCGTCACCGGGTCATACAAGCGCCCGCCCTTGTCCTCGACGTCCAGGCTGGCGCGAAAATACGGCTTGATCGCCAGCGCGGCGGCATCAGCCAGCTGCTCGGCAAAGGCGCGGTATTCGACGATCTGTTCAGCACTCAGGGACATGGGGCAGGCCTCTTGAAGATAGTGGGGCCAGCATCATACCCGACAAGCCGCGCCGCACCAGCCGCCCAGCAACATGGCCACTATTATGACATTATCGCCACTTCATTTAACCGTCACCCAATCGTTGTACTAGGATACCCATCACCTCCCGAATGCGGCCCAGGATGCGGGCCAGCAGGCAGACGGGGATTTGCACCACCGAACCTCATGGATGACACGATGAATTCGCACCTGCTCTACCCGCAAATTGGCAAAGTGATTGCCAGCACCGGCAGCCGCCAGTTCCCGCGCATGCTGCACGACCTGATCCAGGCCCACCTGACCATCGATGCCACGCACATACGCCTGTTGCCAATGGCACCGGCCGGCTATAACAGCCACGCCACCCTGATCGACGAGACGGTGTTTTCCTCGGACGAGCCGCCGGCCAGGGATTTCAGCGACCCTTCGCGCTTGCACATGATCCGCCGCAAAGGCGATTCGCGCTATGAGATCCATGTCCTGCGCGCCGACTCGACCTACGGGTTTTCGGCCTTCGAACGCAACCGCCTGGACGATATCTCGCCGCTGCTGTTGCCGATGCTGGAGAAACACATCAATGCCTTGCAACCCGCCCCAGAGCGCCCCCCCCAGGAGAGCCTGGAGCAGCGCTTTACCGACCGCCTGGGGCAATCGGGGCTGAAGTTGTCAGAACGTGAGTGCCAGGTGTGCCTTGGCCTGCTGGCCGGGCATACCGCCCCGGAGCAGGCCGAGCGGTTGGCCTTGAAGGTGAATACCGTCGAGAGCTATTTGCGCCGGGCGGCGATCAAGCTGGGGATCAGCGGGCGGCATTCGTTGATGCGCTGGATGTATACCGCCGATTGATCATGTGTTGCCTGTCACGGCCTCTTCGCGGGGCAAGCCCGCTCCCACAGAGTAAGCACAGTCTCTGTAGGAGTGCAGTCCACTCTGTGGGAGCGGGCTTGCCCCGCGAAGAGGCCGTGACAAGGCAAAACTCAATCCCGCGCCAACGCCTCGATCGGATCAAGCCGCGCAGCATTGCGCGCCGGCACAAACCCGAACAACACGCCAATCAAGGTCGAACAGGCAAACGCCATCACGATCGAGGCTGGCGAGAACACCATCTCCCACTGCTTGACGAACAACTCGAACAGATAGCCGATCCCGTACGACAAACCAATGCCAACCACCCCGCCAAACAGGCAGACCATCACCGCCTCTACCAGAAACTGCTGGCGGATATCCGACTGCCGCGCCCCCACCGCCATGCGAATACCGATTTCCCGGGTGCGTTCGGTCACCGACACCAGCATGATGTTCATCACCCCGATACCCCCGACCACCAGCGAGATCACGGCAATCAGCGACAGCAGCAAGGTCAGCGAGCGGCTGGTCTTCTGCACCGTCTGCATGATGCTGTCGAGGTTGTTGGTAAAGAAGTCCTTGGTGCCGTGCCGTTGCAGCATCAGCTTGGTCACCTCCTCCTCCACCCGCTTGCTCGGCACGCCGTCCTTGATGCGCACGCTGATGCTGTCCAGATGGCGCTGGCCGAGTACGCGGCCAGCGGCGGTCTCGTAGGGCACCCAGATGTTCAGCTGGTTGCTGGCGACGAACAGGTTCTTGTTCTCGGCCGTGACGCCGATCACCGTGCACGGCAGGTTGCCTACCAGGATCACCTGCCCGAGCGGGTCGACATGGGGGCCGAACAGCCGCTTGCGGGTGTTGTGGTCGATCACCACTACCTGGGCCTGGCGCCGGGCGTCGTCGGCACTGAACACGATGCCTGCAGCCAGGGGTATGTTGCGCACCTGGAAGTAGTGTTCGCTGACGCCATTGAGCTGCACGTCGACGTCCAGGTTGCGGTAGCGCACCAAGGTGCTCTGGCCGATCACCGGGGTGGCACTGTCAACGTAGTACAGCGCGTTGAGCGCGGTCACGTCGGCCGGCACCAGGGTCTCGATGGTCTTGGCCCGGCTATCACCGAAGTTGCTGCCCGAATAAATATCGATGGTGTTGCTGCCGATCGCCTGGATGTCCTTGAGCACATAGCCCTTGGCGCCCTCGCCGATGGCCGAGATGGACACCACCGAAGTGATGCCGATGACGATCCCGAGCATGGTCAGCAAGGTGCGCATGCGGTGCGAGATCAAGGCGATCCAGGCCATCTTGAAGGCCTCGCGGAACATCCCCAGGCTGGCCACCAGGCGCCGGGCAGGTTCGACGGCCCGTGGCGGCTCCGCGGCCGGGGTGGGCACGGCCGCCGTGCCGGTGCGCCGGTCGCTGACAATCTGCCCGTCGCTGACCTCGATGATCCGTTCGGCATGGGCGGCGACCTTGGGGTCGTGGGTGACCAGGATCACCGTGTGCCCGGCCGCATGCAGCTCCAGCAGGATGTTCATCACCTCTTTGCCGCTGGCAGTGTCCAGCGCACCGGTCGGCTCATCGGCGAGGATCACCTGGCCGCCGTTCATCAGCGCCCGGCAGATACTTACCCGCTGCTGCTGCCCCCCGGAAAGCTGGCTGGGGCGGTGCCCCAGGTGCCCTACAAGGCCCAGACGCGTGAGCAACTCACGTGCCCGCGTGTGGCGCTGCCCTTGTGGGGTGCCGGCATACACCGCAGGGATCTCGACGTTGTGCAGGGCATCCAGGTGCGGCAGCAGGTGGTAGCGCTGGAAGATGAAACCGAAGTGGTCGCGGCGCAGCGCTGCCAGGGCGTCATCGCCCAGCGTGCGGGTCTCCTGCCCGCCAACCTGGTAGCTGCCGCTGCTGGCGTTGTCCAGGCAGCCGAGGATGTTCATCAAGGTCGACTTGCCCGAGCCTGATGCGCCGATGATCGCCACCAGCTCGCCACTGTGAATCTGCAGGTCGATGCCCTTGAGTGCCAGGAACTCGCGGTCGCCTGCCAGGAAGCTGCGGCTGACGCCCTGCAGGCGCAATAACGGTTCGCCGTTGCCGTTGGCCACGGCCAGGGGCGCGCTCAGCTCGACATTCATGTTCATGCTCACGCCCCTGCTTCGCCGGACACCGGCTCACCAATCACCACCCGATCACCTTCGGCCAGGCCGTCCTTCACCTGTACCTTGACGTTGTTGTTGATCCCCGCCTGCACGTTGCGCACCTGGGCAAAGCCCTTGGCATCGAGCACCCGCACCGGGAAGCTGCCGTCGCCATTGCGTGCGCCCAGCGCTGCCACCGGCACGGTCAGCACCCCTTGGGCGGTGTCGAGGACGATATGCACCTGGGCCGTCATCGAGATGCGCAGGCGATGCTCGGGGTTCGGCACTTCGAACAGCGCGTTGTAGAACACCGCACCATTGGGTTTGGCGGCGCTGCCATCGCTGTTGTCGGAGCTTTGCGCGTAGTTCTGCGGGGCAGGCTCGGTGCCGCGCAGCTTGGCGTAGTAGCGTTTGTCTTCGCCCAGGATAGTGAAGTACACCTGCTGGCCGGGGCTGATGTGGATCACATCGGCTTCGGACACCTGCGCCTTCACGGTCATGGTGTCGAGGTCGGCCAGCTTGAGCAGCACCGGGGCCAGTTGGTTGGCGATCACGGTCTGCCCTTCCTGGGTGACGATGCCCACCACATGGCCGTTGATCGGCGCATTGATACGGGTGTAACCCAGGTTGACCTTGGCGGTGTCGATTTCGACCCGGGCACTTTGAATCTGCGCATCGAGCGAGCGCACGGCGGCCTGCTGCACTTCGTACTCCGACTCGGCATTCTCGAAGTCCTGGCGCGACACCGACTCGTCGGCCTGCAGTTCGCGATAACGCTCATACACCCGCCGGGCCTGCTTGAGCTGGGCCAGGGTCGAACGCCGTTCGGCCTGCAGCTTGTCCTCGTCGACTTCGGCCTGGCGCAAGGTGTTGCGCAGCACCAGCGGGTCGATCTCGGCCAGCCACTGGCCCTCGCTGACCTTGTCGCCCAGCTTGACCTTCAGCGACCTGAGCTGGCCCGAAACCTGGGCACCGACGTCCACCTGCTTGATGCCCTCCAACGTGCCGGTGGCCAGCACGGCGTTCTCGATATCGCCACGCTCGACCGTGGCGGTGATGTACTGCGGCGGCTTGGCCGGGGCCTGGATGGCATACAGCGTGATGCCGGCCACCAGGGCCACGGCGATGCCGAGGCCGAATTTGCGGAATCTGGACTTTTCCATGAACACTCACTTTCTCTCGGGATTCGCATAACCCGACCCCAGCGGGGTCGGGGAGGCCGATCATTACGGGGTAACCTTGCCGTGCTGCAGCGCCTGCCCGTCGTGCCACCAGGCTGCCAGGCTGAACACGTCCGGCACCTTGAGGATGCTGAAGTGGTCACCCGGCCCCTGCCACAGCGCCAGCTTCGGCATCAGTTGCTGCCAGCCGGCCTGCATGGCGGCATGCTCGCGCGCATTGCCCAAGGCATCCAGGCCCGGGTCGTCCACCAATACCAGCCCGACCGCGCCGCTGTAGGCCAGCGTTGGCCGGTAGGCCGTGCGCAATGCCGTGGCGAAGGTGCGCACGGTGCCGTGCAGCGCAGCGGGCTGCGACCGTGCCGGCATCAAGCCGACCCGGACCATGGCCGCGTGCAGTTGGCTCAACTGTTGATCGTCGCTGGCGTCGGCAAATGCACCTGGGTCGATGCCCAGCGCTTTGCCAGTGGAAAGCTGCAGCGCGTCGATCAGCCGCTGCAACGCTTCGCCGAAGGTGTAGGGCTGGCCACAGGTGCCACCCTCGCCCGGGGCCTCGCTGTCGATCAGCGTCAATGAGCGCACCTGCCGCCCCTTGGCTTGCAACCTGGCGGCGATGGCATGTGCCACCCAGCCCCCGAACGAATGCCCGACCAGGTTCAACGGCCCCTGCGGGTACAGCGCCTCGATCGCCAGCACATGGCAATCGGCAGCGGCTTCCACCGTGCTGTGCGGCACCGAGCAGCCATCCAGCCCGCGGGCCTGCAAGCCATACAGCGGCCAGTCCGGCCCCAGCGCGTCGGCCAGGCCAATGAAGCTGGTGACGCTGTCGCCGGCCCCCGGCACGCAGAACACCGGCGCGTGCCCAGCCTGACCGGTCTGGATCGCTACCAACGGCTGATAAGCCGCCACCTCGACGTTAGGCACCGCGCCCAACGCCTGCCCGAGCACCTGCCCCAGCGCGGCCACATGGGGCGCCTGCATCACGCTGCGGTGGTCGCCCGGCACGCCCAGGGCGACCAGCGCCTGAGTCGGCAGCGTCTCGCCCCAGCCCAGGGCGGACAGGCTATCGCTGCCCTGCTCGGCGCGCAGCAAGTGCACCGGTACACTCAGCGGCGCAGGGCGGTAATGCGCCAATGCTCGGCCGTGCGCCAGTTCGCGGGTGAAGTAGTGCTGCAGTTGCGCATCCGTCATGCTCGCCCACAGCCCATACAGCAGCTGATGTTCGCGGCAACTGGCCACCAGGGCGGTAAAATCCGTCTCCCCGGCTTCCAGGTGCTGCAACCGCGCCAGCTTGTCGGCGACTGCCGGGCCCTGCGTGCGCCAGAACAGGCTGCAGTTGGCCAGCAACTGCCGCTCCAGTGCACGCGGCCCCTCCCAGCGCGCCTTGCCCTGGTCGGCCAGGCGCGGCACATAAGTGTCGATCAAGCCCAGGAACTCGACTGGCTCGTCCGCACCCAGCAACTGGTTGGCGATCTCGAAGGCCAGTACCCCACCGAACGACCAGCCGGCCAGGCGGTAAGGCCCCTGCGGCTGTACGCTGCGCATCTGCTCGATGTGGTAGCGGGCCAGGCACTCCAGGGTGCGCGGTTGTGGGCGGTCACCCGGTACGCCGGGCAGTCCGTAGATAGCGAAGTCACCGGGCAGGTGCTGGGCCAGCACCGGGAAGTAGAAGTCCAGGCCGGTAAATTCGTGAACCAGGAACAGCGGCGTCTGCGTACCGCTGGCCCGCACCGTGATCACACCACGCGGCGCGGCATCCCGGTTGCCCAGCCGCGCCGCCAGCAAGGCGACGCTGGGCTGCTGGAACACATCGTTGATGGCCACTTGCAAACCCGCCTTGGTGATCTTGTCGACCAGCCGGATCGCGGCCAGGGAATGGCCGCCGAGTTCGAAGAAGTTGTCGTGGCGCCCTACCCGCTCCACGCCCAGCAGTTCGGCCCAGATCGCGGCCAGCAGGGTCTCGGTGTCGCCTTCGGGGGCTTGGTATTCGCGGTGTTGCAGGGCTTCGGCGTCTGGCAGCGGCAAGGCCTTGCGGTCGAGCTTGCCGTTGGGGCTTAGCGGTAGCGCCGGCAGGTGCATGAACAGCGCGGGCACCATGAACGTCGGCAGGTGCCCGAGCAACGACGAGCGCAGCGCCTCCACCGGATGGAATTGGCCTGTGTAGTACGCGAGCAGCTGCTGTTCGCGGGCGATCACCACGGCTTCCTTGATCCCCACTATCCGCGTCAGGCCGGCCTGGATTTCACCCAGCTCGATGCGCAAGCCATGGATTTTCACCTGGTCGTCGTTGCGGCCCAGGTACTCGATATTGCCATCGCTCAGGTGCCGCGCCAGGTCGCCGGTGCGGTACAGGCGTGCGCCGGGGCGAGTGCTGAACGGGTCGTCGATGAAGCGTTCGGCGGTCAGTTCAGCGCGGTTGAGGTAGCCGCGGGCGACTTGCACGCCGCCGATGAACAGCTCGCCGGCGACGCCTTGCGGTACTGGCTGGCCCAGCGTATCGAGCACGTACAGCGTGGTGTTGGCGATGGGCTTGCCGATTGGGGTGTTGTCCGGCGCCGTCATGCAATGCCAGGCGCTGACGTCCACCGCTGCTTCTGTCGGGCCATACAGGTTATGCAGTTCGACCGTTGGCAACTGCGCGTGGAAGCGCCGTACCAGGCTACCCGGCAGGGCTTCACCGCTGCACAGCACGCGCTTGAGAGCATCTGCCGAAGCATCGCCGTGGGCCAGGAACACATCCAGCATCGATGGCACGAAGTGCAAGGTGGTGACGCCTTCGCTGCGGATCACTTGGCGCAGGTACTCCGGATCGCGATGGCCACCGGGGCGAGCCATGACCAAGCGTGCGCCGGTTTGCAGCGGCCAGAGGAACTCCCACACCGACACGTCGAAGCTGAATGGGGTCTTTTGCAAGACAACGTCTTCTGCGCCGAGGTTGTAGGCGTCCTGCATCCACAGCAGGCGGTTGACCACACTGGCGTGCTCGTTCATCACACCCTTCGGCAAGCCGGTGGAGCCAGAGGTGTAGATCACGTAGGCCAGATGACGCGGGGTCAACGTAGGAACTACCGGGTTGCTGGAAGGCTGCGCATTCCAGGTTGGCTGGTCCAGATCAATAAGCTGGGCCGCCTCCGGTACGTGGCACGTAGCGCTGTGCACCAGCACCGCCACTGGCGCGCTGTCGCTCAGCATGTGGCGCACGCGTTCGGTCGGGTAATCCGGGTCCACCGGCACATAGGCGCCGCCCGCCTTGAGGATGGCCAACAGGCCAACCACCATCGACAGCCCCCGTTCGACGCAGATCGCCACCCGATCATCAGGCTTCACACCCAACGCGATCAGGTGATGTGCCAAGCGGTTGGCCTGTTCATTCAACTCGCGATAACTGAGCGAACCTTCCTCGGCCCGCACTGCAACCGCATCCGGTGTGCGCACGACCTGAGCTTCGATCAGCCCATGCAGGGTCTGCTCAAGGTCGTAAGCCACCGCAGTATCGTTGAAGCCCTGCAGCAACCGCTTGCGCTCATCGGCATCGGGCAACCCGGTATGGGCAGGGATGGCCCGATCACTTTCAGCGAAGGTCCACAGTAACTGTTCGAAATACCCCGCATAACGCTCGATGGTGGCCCGCTCGAACAGCGCTGTCGCGTAGACGATACCGCCAGCAAAGCCATCGCCAGACTCGCCCAGGCTCAGGCTCAGGTCAAACTTGGCAATGCATGCCGGCCCACCCACTGCGCTCACCGTCAGGTCGGCCAACTGCAGCGCCTGCCGCTCCGGGCTGGCCTCCCAGTCCAGGGTGGCCTGGTAGAGCGGCGTATGCGCCAGGCTGCGGCGTGGGCGCAGCAGCTCGACCACCTGCTCGAACGGCAGGTCCTGGTGCGCCTGCCCGGCCAGCACCACAGCCTTGACCCTGGCCAGCAACGTGGCGACATCCGGTGCATCCGAAGTCTGCACGCGCAACGCCATGGCGTTCACGAACATGCCGACCAGGCCATCCACTTCCGCTTGCCTGCGGTTGGCCACGGGCGAGCCGATCACCACTTCGTCCTGGCCAGCCAGCCGGCTCAACAGCACCGCCCAGGCCGCCATGAACAGCATGTAAGGCGTCACGCCATGGCGCCGGCACAGCGCTTTCAGGTCGCGGCTCAAGCGCGGCTCCAGGCACACCGCGACGCTGTCACCGGCATATTGCTGGCGCTCGGGCCGTGGGTGGTCCCAGGGCAGGCTGATCAGCGCCGGTGCCCCGGCCAACTGGCCGACCCAGTAATCGGCCTGCTGGCGCAGCGCATCGCCGCTCAGCCAGCGCCGCTGCCACAGGGCATAGTCGATGTACTGCACAGGCAAGGCTGGCAACGGGTCGTCGCCACCGCTGCCGAAGGCCTGGTACAGCGCGCCAAGCTCGCGTACCAACACCGCCAGCGACCAGCCATCGGCCACCAGGTGATGCAAGGTCAGCAACAGCACATGGTGGCCAGGGGCGAGCTGCAGCATGCGCGCCCGCACCGGCAAGTCCCTGGCCAGGGCGAAGGGTCGGCCGGCCTCCTCGCGAATCAGCGCCGCCAGCGCTAGCTCATCCAGCCCACTGCAGATTTCCCAGCCAAGCTGGAAGCCATCGCTGCCGCTGGCCAGTACCACTTGCGGCTCGCCGTCCCGCTCCACAAAATGGCTGCGCAAACTCTCATGGCGCTCGACCAGGCGCCGCAAGGCCCGCTCCAGCGCCGCGCAGTCCAGGCGACCTTGCAAGCGCAGGGCCAGCGGAATGTGATAGGCCGCACTGGCCTCCTCCATCTGCGCCAGAAACCACAGCCGCTGCTGGGCGAACGACAACGGCAAGGCGCCCTGGCGTGGGCCCGGCTGGATAGCCGGCAACGCATTGCCGTCATGGGCCAGGCGCGCCGCCACCGCCGCCAGGCTGTCATCGGCGAACAGATCGCCCAGGGCCAGCTCAAGGCCCAGGCGTTGGCGAACCTGGGCCACCATGCGCATCGCCAGCAACGAATGGCCCCCCAGTTCGAAGAAGCGGTCCTGGCGCCCGACGCTCTGCAGTTGCAGCAGTTCGCCCCACAGCGTGGCCAGTGCCTGCTCGCGCTCGCCTTCGGGCGCTTCGTAAGCCGTCAGCGCAAGGTCCTGGGGCCCCGGTGCCGGCAAGGCCTGGCGATCGACCTTGCCGTTGTTGTTCAGGGGCATCCGTGGCAACGCGACAAAGGCGCTCGGCACCATGTACTCCGGCAAGCGGCCACGCAGGAACGCGCGCAGCTCTGTGGCCTGCAGCACTGCTTCGAGCGGGGTTAACCAGGCCACCAGCCGCAGCGGCCCCTGTTCGCCAGGCACGGCCATCACCACCACCTCGCCAACCCCCGGTGCCAAGGCCAACTGCTGCTCGATTTCACCCAGCTCGATCCGGTAGCCGCGGATCTTGACCTGGTCGTCATTGCGCCCCAGGCACTCCAGTAGGCCGTCAGGCTGCCAGCGCACCAGGTCGCCGGTGCGGTACAGCCTGGCACCGGGTTGCTGGCTGAACGGGTCATCGATGAAACGCTGCGCCGTCAGCTCCGGGCGATTCAGGTAGCCCAGGGCTACACCGTCACCGCCGATGTGCAGCTCACCGACCACACCCTGCGGCACGGGTTGCTGCCAGGCGTCCAGCACATACACCTGTGTGTTGCCGATAGGCCGGCCAATCGGCACCTGAGGCGCGTTCGGCGCCAGTTCATGCACTTCGAAAGTGACCGCGAAGGTGGTGGTTTCGGTCGGCCCGTAGCCATTGACCAGGCGCAACCCAGGCGCCTTCTGCAGCAGCGTACGGAAGGCTGCGGGCTCTGCACGCTCACCGCCGCTGATCAGCACGCGCAGCAGCGCCAGGGCATCGGGGATCAGTTGCACGTACTGGTTGAACAGCGCCGTGGTCAGGAACAGCACGGTGATGCCTTGGTCCACCAGCGCCGCCGCGAAACGCTGCGGGTCGACCAGCGTGTGGTGGTCGATCACCCGCACCTGCCCGCCGTTGAGCAGTGCGCCCCAGACCTCCAGGGTGCTGGCATCGAATGCCGGGTTGGAGGCGAAGGCGATACGGTCGCCCGCCGTCAGTTCGGCAAAGCTGTCGTTCAGCACCAGCCGCGCGATGCCCCGGTGCGTGACGCAAACGCCCTTGGGTTTGCCGGTGGTGCCGGAGGTGTACATTACATAGGCCGTGCTCCCAGCGTCCTGGGCCAGCCCAGGGTTGTGGCCGGGCTGGTCGTCGAGTGACAGTTGGTCGAGGTTCACACGCCGCACCGCAAGATCGACTGGCGTAGCGGCAAGCGTCAGCACTGCGGCGGCCTGGCAGTCCTCGACCATGAACGCCTGGCGATCGGCGGGGGCATGGATGTCCAACGGTACATAGACCGCACCACACTTGAGCACTGCCTGTTGCGCCACCAGCAGTTGCAACGAGCGCGGCAACAACACCGCAACGCAGGCGCCCGGCGCCACACCGGTGCCCATCAGGTAATGCGCCAGGCGGTTGGCGCGTTCGTTAAGCGTGGCGTAGTCCACGGACTGGTCGCCATGCACCGCCGCCAGTGCCAGCGGGTGGCGGGCCACGCGCTGTTCGAACAGGCGGTCCACCGCACATTCGCGAGGGTAGTCGCGCTGGGTGGCATTGAAGCCATTCAGTAATGCCTGGCGTTCTGCGTCGCCAACCAGCTGCACCTGCGCCAGGGGCTGTTGATCGTTATCGATCATGGCCCACATCAACGTCTCGAAGTAGCCCACATAGCGCCGCACGGTGGCTTCGTCGAACAGCGAAGTGGCGTAGTCGAGGCTGCCACGCAAGTTGTCGCCATGCTCGCCAAGGTTCAGCGTCAGGTCGAACTTGGCCACCTGGCCAGCCTGGGCCACGGCTTCCAGTTGCAGGCCCGGCAACTGCAAGGCGGCACCCTCGGTGGCCTGCCAGTTCAGGGTGGCCTGGAACAACGGCGTATGGCCCAGACTGCGCAGCGGGCGGACGATTTCCACCACCTGTTCGAACGGCAAGTCCTGGTGCGCCTGGGCGTCCAGTACACGTGCGCGCACCTGCTCTAGCAGGGCGTGCGCTGTCGGTGCTGTTGCAGTGTCGATGCGCACGGCCAGGGTATTGACGAACACGCCCACCAAGGGCTCCAGCTCGGCACGGCCGCGGCCCGCCACAGGGCAACCGATCACCACCTCAGCTTGGCCGGACAACCGCGACAGCACGCCAGCCCAGGCGCTGAGCACGGCCATGTACAGCGTCACCCCATGACGCTGGGCCAGGGTGCGCAGCCCCGCCGCCAGGCGTGGCTCCAGCTGCAGTGGCAGGCTTGCCCCGGCAAAGTCCTGGCGCTCGGGGCGTGGGCGGTCGCTGGGTAGCTTGAGCAGGCTGGGCGCGCCGTCCAGGGCCTGGCGCCAGTAATCGGCCTGGCGCTGCAACTGGGCGCCGGATAGCCAGCGGCGCTGCCAAACGGCGTAATCGCCATACTGAATGGCCAACGCCGGCAGTGGTTCATCCCTGCCTTGGCAGATGGCGGTGTACAGCGCGCTCAACTCGTGGGTGAGCACACCCAGCGACCAGCCGTCGGCGACGATGTGGTGCACGGTCAAGGCCAGCACATGATGCTCGGCGCCCAGGCGCAGCAGACACGCCCGCAGCAACGGCCCGTGGGCCAGGTCGAACGGCGCACTGGCCGCTTCATGCAAGCGGGCTGGCAGGGCATCGGCGCCAATGTCTTCGCGCTGGAACCACTCGCCACCCGCTGTGGCGGCAAACACCACCTCGGCACTGGCATCACGCGGCACGAAGCGGCTGCGCAAGGTTTCGTGGCGCTCGATGATCCGCAGCAATGCAGCCTTGAGGGCATCCGCGTCCAGTGGCCCGCGCAGGCCCAGG
The DNA here is from genome assembly GCF_014269165.1 of Pseudomonas sp. SWRI68. Lineage (NCBI taxonomy): Bacteria > Pseudomonadati > Pseudomonadota > Gammaproteobacteria > Pseudomonadales > Pseudomonadaceae > Pseudomonas > Pseudomonas sp. SWRI68. Next base: position 146,482 of record NZ_JABWRU010000011.1, read on the forward strand.
GCCATCGGCACGTTGTAAGCCTGGTTGCCGCCGTCCATCTGCGCCAGAAACCACAACCGCTGCTGGGCAAACGACATTGGCAGCGGCGCATCGCGTGGCACCGGGCATATCGCCGGCAGCTCGCTGCGCTCGGCCTTGGCCAGCACGTCGGCCACCGCAGCCAGCTCCGGGTTGGCGAACAGTTCGCTCAGGCTCAGCTCGACGCCCAGGCGCACGCGCACTTGGGAGACCATGCGCATGGCCAGCAAGGAATGGCCGCCAAGGCTGAAGAAATGGTCGCGACGGCCGACGCGTTCGACCTGCAGCAGCTCGGCCCACACGTGCGCCAGGGCCTGCTCCAGCTCGCCCTCGGGGGCCTCGTAACCTTGCTCGAACAATGCCGAGCGGTCAGGCTGCGGCAATGCCCGGCGGTCGAGTTTGCCATTGGCGGTCAGCGGCAACGCCTGCAGCGCGACGAACGCCACCGGCACCATGTATTCGGGCAAGTGCGCCTGCAACTGGGCACGCAGGCCTTCGGGGGTGAGCGGCTCGACGTCGGCCTGGGCGGTGAAGTAAGCCACCAGCCGTGGCTGGCCGGGCTGGTCCTCGCGGGCCAGCACCACCGCCTCATCGATGCCGGCCAAGGCGCTCAGGCGGCTTTCGATTTCGCCCAGTTCGACGCGTACGCCGCGGATCTTGACCTGGTCGTCGTTGCGCCCCAGGTAGTCCAGGGTGCCGTCGGGCAACCAGCGCACCAGGTCGCCCGTGCGGTACATACGCCCACCGGCCGTGGCGACGAAGGGGTCGTCAAGGAAGCGCTCGGCGGTCAATGCCGGGCGGTTCAGGTAGCCCCGGGCAACCCCGGCACCGCCAATGTACAGCTCCCCTGGCACGCCCAGCGCGACAGGTTGCTGATGGGCGTCGAGGACATACAGGCGCGCGTTGTCGACCGGCCGGCCGATGTGCAGCGCCGCGCCGGGCTCCAACACGCCAGAGCTGGCCACCACGGTGGTTTCAGTGGGGCCGTAGTTGTTGACCACGGCAAAGCGCTGGGTGCGGTTGAACTGGCGCAGGCGGTCGCCGCCGATCAACAGAGTGCGCAAAGTCGGGTGTTCGAGCTGGTGATTGAAGGCGTATTCGGCCACCGGCGTGGGCAGGAAACTGACGTCCAGCGGCTGTGCCTGCCACCAGGCGAGCATGGCGTCGAGGTCTTCGTTGCCCTGGGATGCCGGCGCCAGGTGCAACGTGGCCCCGGCACACAACGCCGGCCAGACTTCCCAGGCCATGGCATCGAAACCAAAGCCGGCCAGGCTCGACGTGTGCCGGCCAGGGCACAGGTCGAAGGCGCGGCAATGCCAGTCGACCAGGTTGTTGACCGTGCGGTGCTCAACCATCACCCCCTTGGGCTGACCGGTCGAGCCCGAGGTGTAGATCACATAGGCCAGGTTGCTTGCATCCAGGCCGGGCACAAGGGGGTTACTGTCGCAGGCGGGCCAGCCCGGCTGGTCCAGCAGCAGCACCGGCACCTCGACGGGCCCCAGGCGCGCCTGCAATGCCTGTTGCGTCAGTACCACCACCGGGCCGCTGTCGCTGAGCAGGTAGTGCACGCGCTCATCCGGGTGGGCCGGGTCTACCGGCACGTAGCCCGCCCCTGCCTTGAGCACAGCCAACAAGCCAACCAGCGTCTCCAGGCTGCGCCGGGCGACCACGGCGACACGGTCATCGGGCCGCACCCCCAGGCTGATCAGGTGCTGCGCAAGGGCATTGGCCTGGCGGTTGAGCGCGGCGTAAGTCAGGCACGCGCCGGCGCAGGTGGCGGCAACGTGGTCAGGGTACTGCTCGGCCAGTTGTGCGATGCGCTGATGCAGCGCCAGCTGCCGTTCGTAGCTGGCCGGGTAATCGTTGAACGTTTCCAGCAGTTGCTGGCGCTCGCTGTCAGGCAGCATGGCAAGCGCCATGACCGCTGCCTGAGGGGCCTGCAACAGGCCTTCAAGGACCTGCTGCAAATACCCGCAGACGCGCTGCGCCGGGACCTCGGCACTGGCCAGCAAGGTCAGGCGAAAGCCCTCGCCCAGGTCATCGACGCTCAAGGTCAACGGGTAGTTGGTGGCCTCGGCGGACTCGACGATGTCGATACCCGCCAGGGCTGCGCGGCGAGGCTGGGCAGTGTCCACCGCGCTGTGACGGTAGTTGAGCAAGGCATTGAACAGCGGCGCCGGCGCTGCCACACCGCTGCAACGCTGGGCCAGCGCCAGGGGCGCGTGTTCGTGGCGCATCAATGCACTCAGCCGCTGGTGGGTGGCGCGAATGGCCGTTGCCAGGTCCTCGCTGCCCAGGTCCACACGTACTGGCAGGGTGTTGATGAAAATCCCCAACGCCCGGTCAGTGGCTTCGGCCCCTTGCAGGCGCCCCATCAGTACCGTGCCGAACACCACCTGCTCACGGCCGGTCAGCCCCCCGAGCACACGCCCCCAGGCCAGGTGGAACACGCTGGCGACGCTCACCCCCAGGCTGCACGCCAGGGTGCGCAGTTGCTGGCACAGGGCGAGCGGCAGGTCGAGCGAGTGCTCGTTGTGCACTTCGCCAACGCCTTGCACATCCTGGATGCCATACGCCAGAGTCGATTCATCAATGCCCTCCAGCAGGTCGCGGAAGAACGCCTCGTGCTCGGCCTCGCTGATCCCCAGCACGGCCTGCGCCACGTAGTTGCGAAACGGCACCGGCGTGCCCAGGCGCTCGCCCTCGCCCGCCAGAAACGCGATCAGTTCGTGGCGCACCACCTCCAGGGCACTGTGGTCCATGGCGATGTGATGAAACTGCAGGGTGGCACTCAATGCACCATCGGCCTCTGGGGCGTCACGTAGCAGGCGGATCAGCGGCGCCTGGGTCAAGTCGAGCGTGCCGCGCTGGGGGTCGCTGGCGGGCAGTGTCGCCACTTGCAGGTCGGCACGGCGCCACACCACCTGTACCGGTGTTTCCAGCCCTTCCCAGTGCACCGAGGTGCGCAGGATATCGTGGCGGGCGATCACCCCGCGCAGGGCCTCGGCGAACGCCTGCAGGCGTGCTTCGCTGGCGAACACGAAACGCGCCTGCATCACGTAAGGGTCGCTGTCGGTGGCGCTGGCATGGTGGAACAACATGCCCTGCTGCAAGGGTGCCAGCGGGTAGATGTCCTGCACATTGGCCGCGCCGCCGGGGATGCAGGCAACGATGCCATCGAGGGTGTCCTGGTCGAGGTCGATCAGGTTGAGCATTTGCGGGGTGATGCGTGTGCAGCCAGGTGCGATCAGGTTTGCCGGCACCTGCACCGCGCCCTGTCTCACGGCCACGTACTCGCCGCGCTCGATCATCGCCACCAGCGCCGGCTTGTGCTCGCGCAGTTGCGCCACCAGTGTGGCGTCGGTCAAGGCCTGGCGATTGCCCTGGACGGCCAGCTGGCCGTCCTTCAGCGCCAGCTGCACGTTTTTGGCCGTCAGTGTTGCCAGTAGTTGGTTGATGCTCACAGGACGATCTCCATTCTGTCTGTGATGGCTGCGTAGCCTGCCAATGTCGGTTGGTCGAACAGGGCGCGCACATCGGCTTCCAGGCCTTGGTCGCGCAGGCGGGAGGTCAGGGTCACTGCCAGCAGTGAGTGGCCGCCCAGTTCGAAGAAGTTGTCGTGGCGCCCTACCCGCTCCACGCCCAGTAGTTCGGCCCAGATCGCGGCCAGCAGGGTCTCGGTGTCGCCTTCGGGGGCTTGGTATTCGCGGTGTTGCAGGGCTTCGGCGTCCGGCAGCGGCAAGGCCTTGCGGTCGAGCTTGCCGTTGGGGCTTAGCGGCAGGGCCTCCAAGTGCATGAACAGCGCGGGCACCATGAACGCTGGCAGATGAGCCAGCAGTGCACTGCGCAGGGCTTCCACGGCCTGCTGCTCGCCGGTGTAGTACGCCACCAGACGCTGGTCGCGGGCGATTACAACCGCTTCCTTCACACCCTCGATGGCGGTCAGGCCGGCCTGGATTTCACCCAGCTCGATGCGCAGGCCATGGATCTTCACCTGATCATCGTTGCGGCCCAGGTACTCGATGTTGCCATCGCTCAGGTGCCGCGCCAGGTCGCCGGTGCGGTACAGGCGTGCGCCGCGGCGGGTGCTGAACGGGTCGTCGATGAAGCGTTCGGCGGTCAGTTCAGCGCGGTTGAGGTAGCCGCGGGCGACTTGCACGCCGCCGATGAACAGCTCGCCAGCGACGCCTTGCGGTACTGGCTGGCCCAGCGTATCGAGCACGTACAGCGTGGTGTTGGCGATGGGCTTGCCGATCGGGGTGTTGTCCGGCGCCGTCATGCAATGCCAGGCGCTGACGTCCACCGCCGCTTCTGTCGGGCCATACAGGTTATGCAGCTCGACCGTTGGCAACTGCGCGTGGAAGCGCCGTACCAGGCTGCCCGGCAGGGCTTCACCGCTGCACAGCACGCGCTTGAGAGCATCTGCCGAAGCATCGCCGTGGGCCAGGAACACATCCAGCATCGATGGCACGAAGTGCAAGGTGGTGACGCCTTCGCTGCGGATCACTTGGCGCAGGTACTCCGGATCGCGATGGCCACCGGGGCGAGCCATGACCAGGCGTGCGCCGGTTTGCAGCGGCCAGAGGAATTCCCATACCGAAACGTCGAAGCTGAATGGGGTCTTTTGCAAGACAACGTCTTCTGCGCCGAGGTTGTAGGCGTCCTGCATCCACAGCAGGCGGTTGACCACACCGGCGTGCTCGTTCATCACACCTTTCGGCAAGCCTGTAGAGCCTGAGGTGTAGATCACGTAGGCCAGATGACGCGGGGTCAACGCAGAAACTACCGGGTTGCTGGAAGGCTGCGCGTTCCAGGTTGGCTGGTCCAGATCAATTAGCCGGGCCGCTTCCGGTACGTGTCGCGTAGCGCTGTGCACCAGCACCGCCACCGGCGCGCTGTCGCTCAGCATGTGGCGCACGCGTTCGGTCGGGTAATCCGGGTCCACCGGCACATAGGCGCCGCCCGCCTTGAGGATGGCCAACAGGCCAACCACCATCGACAGCCCACGTTCGACGCAGATCGCCACCCGATCATCAGGCTTCACGCCCAACGCGATCAGGTGATGTGCCAGGCGGTTGGCCTGTTCGTTCAGCTCGCGGTAGCTCAACAAACCTTCCTCGGCCCGCACTGCAACCGCATCTGGCGTGCGCACCACCTGCGCCTCGATCAGCCCATGCAGGGTCTGCTCAAGGTCGTACGCCGCCGCCGTATCATTGAAGCCCACCAACACCCGCTGGCGCTCCTCTGGCTCCAGCACCGGCAAGCGCTGCAACGCCAACTCAGGCGTCTGCTCCAGGGCCTCGGCCATGGCCTCCAGCACCTGGTTCATCTGCCCGCAAATACGAGCCGCACCCACTTCGGCCGGGGTCATGGCAACCAGGCGGAAGCCTTCACCCAGGTCGTCCACGTTCAGGCCCAACGGGTAGTTGCTGCGCTCCTGGCTCTCGAGGTTCTCCATACCCTGGGTAGCCTGACGCTGGCTGTCAGTGACCTGCGTACTGTGCCGGTAGTTGAGCATGGCGCTGAACAACGGCAAGGGTGCAGCCACGCCACTGCAACGCTGGGCCAATGCCAAGGATGCGTGCTCATGGGCCAGCAAGGCGCTGAGGCGCTGATGCACGGCCTGCGCACCCTCGCGCAGGCTCACTTCGTTCAGGTCGACCCGCAGCGGCAAGGTGTTGATGAACATGCCCAGCGCCCGCTCGGCGCCTTCGCCGCCTTGCAAACGGCCAAGCAGCACCGTGCCGAACACCACCTGGTCCTTGCCGCTGGCAGCCGCCAGCAGGCGTGCCCACGCCAGGTGGAATAGGCTGGCAACGCTGATCCCCAGCTGCCGGCCGTGCTGACGCAGACGTTGTGCCAGGTCGTCCCGCAGCCACAGCTGGGCCTCTTCGATGTCGCGGCCATCGCCTTGTACATCGCTGAGGCCGAACGGCAGGGTCGGTTCGTCGATATCCGCCAACTGCTCGCGGAAGAACGCTTCGTGTTCGGCCTGGCTGATACCCAGGCGCGCCTGGGCTACATAGTTGCGATATGGCACCGGCGCCTGCGCCGGCTCGCCAGCGCCCTGCAGGTAACCGATCAGTTCCTCGCCGACCACCTCCATGGCGGTGTGGTCGAGCACGATGTGGTGGAACTGCAGGGTCGCTTCGATACGTTCCGTACCCGGCTGCTGGGTGTAGCGCAGGCGGATCAGCGGTGCCTGGCCCAGGTCGAGCGTTGCATCGCGCTCATCGCCGCCCGGCATGACCGACAACGGCGCATGCCGCCAGACCACCTGCACGGCTTGCGGCAGGCCCTGCCAAAGCACAGCAGTGCGCAGCACGTCATGCCTGGCGATGACCTTGCCCAGCCCTGTGGCAAAGTGGTCCAGGTGCTCGCGGCTGGCAAAGGCGAAGCGTGACTGCAACACATAAGGGTCATGGGCCTGCGCGCTGAGGTGGTGATAGAGAATGCCCTCCTGCAACGGCGCCAACGGGTAGATGTCCTGCACATTGCTGGCGCCGCCCGGCACCTGGGCAACGATGCGCTCGATGGCCGCCTGCTCCAGCGCGATCAGGGGCAGCATGCCCGGGGTGATGTGCTGGCAGCCAGCCGGGATCAGGTTGGCCGGCACCTGCACCTGGCCTCCCTGGCCCAGGGTTGCTGCCAGCGCCGCCACGGTCGGTTGGCCGAACAGCGTGCGCACATCGACCTGCAAGCCTTCCCGGCGCAGGCGCGCGGTCAGGTTCACGGCCAGCAGCGAATGGCCACCCAGCTCGAAGAAGTTGTCGTGCCGGCCCACGCGTTCGACGCCCAGCATGTCGGCCCATACTGCCGCGAGGGCGGTTTCCACCTCACCTTGCGGGGCAACGTGGGCCTGGCCTGCGAGCAGGTTCGGGTCGGGGTCGGGCAACGCGTTGCGGTCAAGCTTGCCATGGCTGGTCAACGGCAATGCCGGCAGGTGCATGAAGGCCATCGGCACCAGGTGCGCGGGCAGGCTTGCCTGCAACGCCTGGCGCAGTGTGTCCACGGCCACCGGTGCGGTTTCGGTGAACCAGGCCAGCAACCGCTCGCCGCGCACCAGCACCACCGCATCGCCAATACCGGGCTGGGCGGCCAACACGCTTTCGATCTCGCCAAGCTCCACGCGTACACCACGGATCTTCACCTGGTCGTCGTTACGGCCCAGGTAGTCGAGGGTGCCGTCAGCGTTCCAGCGCACCAGGTCACCCGTGCGGTACAGCCGCGCCTCGGGTTGCCCGCTGAACGGGTCGGCGACAAAGCGCTCTGCGGTCAGTTGCGGGCGGTTGAAGTAACCGCGGGCGACCCCCGCCCCGCCAATGTACAACTCGCCCACGGCGCCCACTGGCAGCGGTTGCTGGCGTTCGTCGAGCACATACACCCGGGTGTTGGCGATCGGCATGCCGATATGCAGCGCACCGGCCGCCGCCAACTGCCCGGAGGTGGCAACCACCGTGGCCTCGGTGGGCCCATAGTTGTTGACCAGGGCAAAGCCTGGGTCACGCTCGAACTGGCGCAGGCGATCCCCCCCGACCAGCAGCGTGCGCAAGGTCGGGTGCTGGCGCTCGCGGCGCAGCGCTTGCTCGGCCACCGGCGTTGGCAGGAAGCTGACCGCCAGCGGTTGCGCAAGCCACCAGTCGAGCAGTTCATCGACGTGCTCAGCGGCGATACGCGCAGGCGGCAGGTGCAGCACGGCCCCGGTACACAACGCCGGCCACACCTCCCAGGCCACCGCATCGAAGCCGAAACCGGCCACCGTGCTGGTATGGCTACCGGCGTTCAGGGCAAAGGCCTCACCGTGCCAATGCACCAGGTTGGCCAGTGTGGCGTGCTCGACCATCACCCCTTTGGGCTGGCCGGTAGAGCCGGAGGTGTAGATCACGTACGCCAGTTGGCGATCATCCAGGCCAGCCACACGCGGGTTGCTGTCGGCTGCGCCCTGCCAGGCATCGCGGTGCAACTGGACGCAAGGGGTCTCGCCGACCAGCGCCAGGGTGGCGGACTCGACCAGCACCAGTGCCGGTGCGCTGTCTTCGAGCAGGTAGGCGATGCGCTCGGCCGGGTACGCCGGGTCGATCGGCACGTAGGCTGCACCGGCCTTGAGCACGGCCAGCAGTGCCAGCACGCGCTCCAGGGTACGCGGCAAGCACAACGCAACCCGGTCGCCGACCTTTACCCCACGCTCGATCAGGTGGTGGGCGAGGCGGTTGGCGCTGCGGTTCAGCTCGCCATAGCTCAGCACCTGGCCATCCTGCACCAACGCCGCCGCTTGCGGCGTGCGGGCCGCCTGGGCTTCGACCAGGGCGTGCACGGTGAACCCTTTCGGGTAGTCGCGTGCGGTGGTATTGAAGGCTTCCAGCACCTGTCGGCGCGCTGCCGGGTCGAGGATCGACAACGTATCCACCGGTTTGTCCGGCGTTTGGGTCAGGGCCTGCAACAGCTCGATCAGGGCCTGGTTCATCCAGCCGGCGACCCGTTCGGCGCCGATGCCCTCCTGGGCCAGCACGCTCAGGGCAAACCCTTCACCCAGGTCGTCGACACTCAGGGTCAGCGGGTAATTGCTGCGCTCCTCGCCGCCCAGCAGGCGCACTCCCGGGGTGCCGGTATCGGCCTCGGCAGGTGCCCCTGCCGTGCTGTGCCGGTAGTTGAACAAGGCGCTGAACAACGGCGTAGAGGCCGCCACGCCACTGCAACGCTGGGCCAATGCCAAGGACGCGTGCTCGTGCGCCAGTAACGCCGAGAGCCGCTGGTGGGTGATGCGCACCGCTTGCGCCACGGGTGCGCAGAGGTCGATGCGCAGCGGCAGGGTATTGATGAACACGCCCAACGCCCGGTCGGCCCCTTCGCCGCCCTGCAAGCGCCCCATCAGTACCGTGCCGAATACCACATCGGTGCGGTTGGCGAGCACCCCGAGCACCCGTGCCCAGGCCAGGTGCGCCAGGCTGGCGGCGCTCACCCCCAGGCGTCGCGCCTGCTCGCGCAGGCCGCGTGCCAAGCTGGCATCGATGGCCAGGCGGGCTTCTTCGATGGCGCGGCCATCCCCCTGCACATCGGCCAGGCCGAACGGCAAGGTCGGCGCGTCGAGGTCGCCCAGCATGTCGCGGAAGAACGCCTCGTGGCCGGCATCGTTGGCCCCCAGGCGCGCCTGGGCGACGTAGGTGCGGTAAGGCACTGGCGCCGGCAAGCGCTCGCCGTGGCCCGCCAGCACCGCCTGCATCTCGCTGGCGATGACTTCCATGGCGGTGTGGTCCAGGGCCAGGTGGTGGAACTGCAACATCGCCACCACACGCTGGTTGGCCGGGTCGTCGGCATGCAGCAGGCGCAACAGCGGTGCACGCGACAGGTCCAGGCGCTGGTGGCGGGCGTCGAAGCGTGCCTGCAAGGCGTCGATCACCGAGCCGGCGGCCAAGTCGTCGATTGCGCACACCTGCATCCGCGCTTCACGCCATACCACCTGCACGGCGTGCTCCAAGCCTTCACTGACCACCGCAGTACGCAGGATGTCGTGCCGGTCGATGACCTGCTGCAAGGCACCCGCCCAGCGCTGCAACTGCGCCAGGTTGTCGAACGCCAGGCGCGATTGCAGCAGATACGGGTCGCCCTGTGCGGCGCTCAGGTGGTGGTACAGGATGCCCTCCTGCAACGGCGCCAGCGGGTAGATCTCCTGCACATTGGCCGCGCCGCCGGGTACGGTGGCGACGATACGGTCGATACTGGCCTGGTCGAGCGTGATCAGGCTGAGCATGTCCGGGGTAATGTGGCGGGCACCTTGCGGCACACGGTTGGCCGGCACCTGCACTTCGCGCCCGCTGCCCACCGCAGCAGCCAAAGCTGCCAGCGTCGGTTGGGCAAACAGCACACGCACATCGGCGCCAAGGCCGGCCTTGCGCATGCGCTCGACCAGGGTCACGGCCAGCAGCGAGTGGCCGCCCAGTTCGAAGAAATGGTCGTGGCGGCCGACCTGCGCGACCTTGAGCAGCTCGGCCCAGATCGCTGCCAAGGTGGTTTCGACCTCACCCTGCGGAGCCTCGAACGCACGGTTCAGCACGGCATCACTGCCTGGCTGCGGCAAGGCACGGCGGTCAAGCTTGCCGTTGGCGGTCAGCGGCAGCCCACCCAGGCAGACATAGGCGGCCGGCAGCATGTAGTCCGGCAACTGGCCTTGCAACTGCTGGTGCAGTTCGGCAATGCCTGGGGCAGGCTCACTGGCGGTGAAATAAGCCACCAGGCGCTTGTCGCCCGGCACATCTTCGCGCACCACCACCGCCGTCTCGCGGATACCGGCGCACGCCCCCAGGCGCGCTTCGATCTCGCCCAGTTCGACACGGAAGCCGCGCAGCTTGATCTGCTGGTCGGCACGCCCCAGGTAGCGCAAGGTACCGTCGGCCTGCCAGCAGGCCAGGTCGCCACTGCGGTACATGCGCGCACCCGGCTCGCGGCTGAACGGGTCGTCGAGGAAGCGTTCGGCGGTCAGCGCGGGCTGGCCGAGGTAACCCAGGGCGACGCCGTCGCCACCGATGTACAGCTCACCGACCGCGCCGACTGGCAACGGCTGCTGACGCGCATCGAGCACATAGCAGCGGCCATTGCCGATCGGTTTGCCGATGGGAATGCTGCCCGCATCGACCGCACGGATGGCGTAGGTGGTACTGAACGTCGTGGCTTCGGTCGGGCCATAGCCATTGAGCAGGTGCGCCGGGGCGCCATGGCGCAATACCCGGTTGACCACGGCCGGGTCCAGTACATCGCCGCCAACCATCAGGTAACGCAGCTTGGCGAAGGCCGGCAGCAAGTCGTCGGCAAACTGGTGGAACAAGCCGGCAGTCAGCCACAGCACCGTCACGCCCTGCTCCAGCAACACCTCATGCAGGGCCTGACGCGACAGCACCTGGTGCTGGTCGATGACCACCACTGCGCCGCCGTTGAGCAGCGGCGCCCAGACTTCCAAGGTGCTGGCGTCGAACGCTGGGTTGGAGGCGAACGCGACGCGGTCCTGGCAGGTGAAGTCGGCGAAGCCGTTGTTGATCACCAGGCGCACGATGGCCCGGTGCGGTACCTGCACGCCCTTTGGGGTGCCGGTAGAGCCGGAGGTATACATGATGTAGGCGGCGCTTTCGGCATCCACCACCAGGCCCGGAGACTGCTGCGGGTAGCCGGCAAGGTCAAGGCGGTCCAGCTCGACGCGCAGGGCGTGGCCCACCACGTGTTCACTGCTGAGGGTGAGCAACACCCGCGCCTGGCTGTCATCGAGCATGAAGGCCTGGCGTTCGACCGGTGCATTGCTGTCCAGCGGTACGAACACCGCCGCGCACTTGCTGGCCGCCAGTTGCGCCGCCAGCAGTTCGATGCTGCGTGGCAACAACAGCGCAACCCGGTCACCAGGGCGTACGCCCAGGCCCAACAGGTGATGAGCCAGGCGGTTGGCGTGCTGTTCGAGCTGCGCGTAGCTCCATTGCCGGTCACCGTGCAACACCGCCGGCGCAGTAGGGCTGAGCGCGGCATAGGTGTCGAACAGGGTATGCAGCGCCTGTTCGCGTGGGTAATCGCGGCGGGTGGCGTTGAAGCCTTGAAGCACCCGCTCGCGCTCGGCTGGCGCCAGGCTGCTCACCTGGTGCAAGGCCATGGACGGTGCCTGTGCAAGGGCCTCGGCCAATTGTTCGAGGGCGGTGCTCAGCAACTGGCAGACTTGCGCGCCATCGACCTCTGGCACCGCTTGCACGGTCAGCACAAAGGCGTCGCCCAGGTCGTCGACATTGACCACCAGTGGGTAGTTGCTGCGCTCATGCGCGGCCAGTTGTTCGATACCCTGCCAGGCCTGGCGCAGCTCGGCCTTGGCCGGGGCACTGTGGCGGAAGTTGAGCAGGCTGGTGAACAGCGCCTGGGACGCGGGCACTGCGCTGCAACGCTGGGCCAGGGCCAGCGAGGCTTGCTCGTGGGCCAGCAAACGCGCCAGACGCTGGTGGGTCAGGCGCACGCCCTCGGCCACCGCCATCGCGCCCACGCTCACCCGCAGCGGCAAGGTATTGATGAACATGCCCAGCGCCCGTTCGGCCCCCTCGCCGCCTTGCAGGCGGCCGAGCAGCACGGTGCCGAACACTACCTCTTCGCGCCCGGACAATTGCGCCAGCACCTGCCCCCAGGCCTGGTGCACCAGGCTGGCGACGCTGATACCCAGCACACGGGCCTGCTCACGCAGGCGGCCGGCCAGGGCGCTGTCTAGTGCCAGGCGGCTGTCCAGCACCCGGCTGGCATCACTGTGCGCATCGCGCAGGCCGAACACGGTGGTGGGTTCGTCGATGTCGCCCAGCAGCTCGCCGAACATGGCTTGGTCGGCCTGGGCATCGGCGCCCAGGCGCGCCTGGGCCACGTAGTTGCGGTAAGGCACGCTGGCGTGCGACAGGGCCTGGCCTTGCAGCACCGCAGTGATCTCGGCCACCAGTTGCTCGACAGCCGCATGGTCGAGAATGATGTGGTGAATCAGCAGGGTCGCCTCCACGCGACCTTCGCCTGGGCTTGGCACCAGGCGGATCAAGGGGGCCTGGTTCAGGTCGAGGGTGGTGGTGCCAGCCTGGCCGGCCACTGCAGGCGTGCTGCGCCAGACGACCTGCACGGGTTCGTCCAGGCCCTGCCAGTGGATGCTGGTGCGCAGGATATCGTGGCGGGCAATGACCTGATCCAACGCCGCGGCGAAGGCATCGAGTTCGGCCTGCCCCGGGAACGCAAAGCGCGCTTGCAGCACATAGGGGTCGGCGCCCTCGCTGGCGAGGTGGTGGTAGAGGATACCTTGTTGCAGCGGGGCCAGGCCGTAGATGTCCTGGACATTGGCCACGCCCCCTGGGATCTGCCCGACCAGGGTGTCGATGGCCGCCTGGGACAGCTCGGCGAGCGGCAGCATGTCCGGGGTTATGCGGGTGCCATCTATCGGGATGCGGTTGGCCGGCACGCTCACGCCGGTTTCACCGCCGATGGCGGCGGCCAACGCAGCCAGGGTCGGCTCGCCGAACAGCACGCGGATATCGGCATGCAGGCCTTGCTGACGCAGGCGCGAGGTGAGGCTGACTGCCAGCAGCGAATGGCCGCCCAGTTCGAAGAAGTTGTCGTGGCGCCCTACCCGCTCCACGCCCAGTAGTTCGGCCCAGATCGCGGCCAGCAGGGTCTCGGTGTCGCCTTCGGGGGCTTGGTATTCGCGGTGTTGCAGGGCTTCGGCGTCCGGCAGCGGCAAGGCCTTGCGGTCGAGCTTGCCGTTGGGGCTTAGCGGTAGCGCCGGCAGGTGCATGAACAGCGCGGGTACCATGAACGCTGGCAGATGAGCCAGCAGTGCACTGCGCAGGGCTTCCACGGCCTGCTGCTCGCCGGTGTAGTACGCCACCAGACGCTGGTCGCGGGCGATAACGACCGCTTCCTTGACGCCGTCGATGGCGGTGAGCCCGGCCTGGATTTCACCCAGCTCGATGCGCAGGCCATGGATCTTCACCTGATCATCGTTGCGGCCCAGGTACTCGATGTTGCCATCAACGAGGTGCCGCGCCAGGTCGCCGGTGCGGTACAGGCGTGCGCCGGGGCGAGTGCTGAACGGGTCGTCGATGAAGCGTTCGGCGGTCAGTTCAGCGCGGTTGAGGTAGCCGCGGGCGACTTGCACGCCGCCGATGAACAGCTCGCCGGCGACGCCTTGCGGTACTGGCTGGCCCAGCGTATCGAGCACGTACAGCGTGGTGTTGGCGATGGGCTTGCCGATTGGGGTGTTGTCCGGCGCCGTCATGCAATGCCAGGCGCTGACGTCCACCGCTGCTTCTGTCGGGCCATACAGGTTATGCAGTTCGACCGTTGGCAACTGCGCGTGGAAGCGCCGTACCAGGCTACCCGGCAGGGCTTCACCGCTGCACAGCACGCGCTTGAGAGCATCTGCCGAAGCATCGCCGTGGGCCAGGAACACATCCAGCATCGATGGCACGAAGTGCAAGGTGGTGACGCCTTCGCTGCGGATCACTTGGCGCAGGTACTCCGGATCGCGATGGCCACCGGGGCGAGCCATGACCAGGCGTGCGCCGGTTTGCAGCGGCCAGAGGAATTCCCATACCGAAACGTCGAAGCTGAATGGGGTCTTTTGCAAGACAACGTCTTCTGCGCCGAGGTTGTAGGCGTCCTGCATCCACAGCAGGCGGTTGACCACACCGGCGTGCTCGTTCATCACACCTTTCGGCAAGCCTGTAGAGCCTGAGGTGTAGATCACGTAGGCCAGATGACGCGGGGTCAACGCAGAAACTACCGGGTTGCTGGAAGGCTGCGCGTTCCAGGTTGGCTGGTCCAGATCAATTAGCCGGGCCGCTTCCGGTACGTGTCGCGTAGCGCTGTGCACCAGCACCGCCACCGGCGCGCTGTCGCTCAGCATGTGGCGCACGCGTTCGGTCGGGTAATCCGGGTCCACCGGCACATAGGCGCCGCCCGCCTTGAGGATGGCCAACAGGCCAACCACCATCGACAGCCCCCGTTCGACGCAGATCGCCACCCGATCATCAGGCTTCACGCCCAACGCGATCAGGTGATGTGCCAAGCGGTTGGCCTGTTCATTCAACTCGCGATAACTGAGCGAACCTTCCTCGGCCCGCACTGCAACCGCATCTGGCGTGCGCACCACCTGCGCCTCAATCAGCCCGTGCAAGGTCTGCTCAAGGTCGTAAGCCACCGCGGTGTCATTGAAGCCCACCAACACCCGCTGGCGTTCCTCTGGCGCCAGCACCGGCAAGCGCTGCAATGCCAACTCCGGCGTCTGTTCCAGGGCCTCGACCATCGCCTCCAGCACCTGGTTCATCTGCCCGCAAATACGTGCCGCGCCCACTTCTGCCAGGGTCGTGGCAACCAGGCGGAAGCCTTCACCCAGGTCATCCACGTTCAGGCTCAGCGGGTAGTTGGTACGCTCCTGGCCTTCCAACACCTCGATGCCTTGCCATGCCTGACGCTGCTCGGCGCTGGTTTCAGCGCCATGGCGGTAGTTGAGCATGGCGCTGAACAGTGGCAATGGCGCAGCCACACCGCTGCAACGCTGGGCCAACGCCAAGGACGCGTGCTCGTGGGCCAGCAGTGCGCTGAGGCGCTGGTGCACGGCCTGCGCGCCCTCGCGCACGCTCACCTCGTTAAGGTCGACGCGCAACGGCAGGGTATTGATGAACATGCCCAGCGCCCGCTCGGCGCCTTCGCCACCTTGTAAACGGCCAAGCAGCACGGTACCGAACACCACGCAGTCCTTGCCACTGGCAGCCGCCAGCAGGCGTGCCCATGCCAGGTGGAACAGGCTGGCGACACTGATGCCAAGCTGCCGCGCCTGGCGTCGCAGCCCTGCGGCCAGCTCGGCCGACAGCGCCAGCTTGGCCTCGTGCATGTCGCGGCCATCGCCTTGCACATCGCTGAGGTCGAACGGCAAGGTCGGCTCATCGATATCGGCAAGTTGTTCGCGGAAGAACCGCTCATGCTCGGCCGGGCTGATGCCCAGGCGCGCCTGGGCCACATAGTTGCGATACGGCACCGGGGTGGCCACCGGCGGCGTGCCGTGCAGGAAGCCGATCAGCTCTTCGCCGACCACCTCCAGGGCCGTGTGGTCGAGGACGATGTGGTGGAACTGCAAGGTGGCTTCGATCTGCTCGGTGCCAGGCACTTGACGGTGCAGCAGACGGATCAGCGGCGCCTGGCTCAGGTCCAGGCCGCTCGCGCCTGCATCGAGGTGCAACAGCTGCAGCGGCGCATGACGCCAGACCACCTGCACGGCTTGTGGCAGGCCATCCCAGAGCACGGCGGTACGCAGCACATCATGGCGGGCGATGACCTGGTCCAGCGCGCTGGCGAAGGCTTGCAAGCGCTCCAGGCTGGCAAAGCGCAGCCGTGAATACAGCACGTAAGGATCGTGCTCGGCGCTCAGGTGATGGTAGAGAATGCCTTCCTGCAGGGGCGCCAGGGGGTAGATATCCTGCACATTGGCGGCACCGCCCGGCACGCTCACAACGATGCGGTCGAGCGCCGCTTGGTCGAGTTCGATCAGGCTGAGCAGGTCTGGGGTGATACGCGGGCAGTCGGCAGGGATACGGTTTGCAGGCACCACTACTTGCTGATTACGCCCCAGTGTCGCGGCCAAGGCCGCAACCGTTGGTTGACCGAACAGGGTGCGCACATCGACTTGCAGGCCCTCCAGCCGCAGCCGTGCAGTCAGGCTGACCGCCAGCAGCGAATGGCCACCGAGTTCGAAGAAGTTGTCGTGCCGGCCTACCTGCTGCACGCCGAGCAGTTCGGCCCACAATCGAGCCAGCAGGGTTTCGGTTTCACCGAGCGGGGCCTCGTACAGGCGCTCATGCAATGCACCGTCCGGGGCAGGCAGCGCGTTGCGGTCGAGTTTGCCATTCGGCGTCAAAGGCAGGTGGTCGAGGTGGATGTACTGCGCCGGCAGCATGTATTCCGGTAGATGCATCAGCAACGCTTTGCGCAGGCCGTCTGCCGCCTGCGGCTCACCGGTGAGGTAGGCCACCAGGCGCGCGCCACTGACCGGGGCATCGAAGGCCATCACCACTGCCTCGCGTACGCCGGGAATACGCACCAGGCAGGCTTCGATCTCACCCGGTTCGATGCGCAGGCCGCGAATCTTCACCTGGTGATCGTTGCGGCCTAGGAAGACCAGGTTACCGTCCTGGCACTGGCGCACCAAGTCACCGCTGCGGTACAGGCGCTCGCCGTCGACGAAGGGGCTGGCAATGAAACGCTCGGCCTGTTGCGCTGGCAAGCCCAGGTAACCACGGGCCACGCCGGCGCCACCGATGTGCAGGTGGCCGACCACGCCCCAGGGCACCGGTTGGTCGTAGGGGTCGAGTACATACAGGCGGGTATTGTCGATGGCGACGCCAATCGGCAATGCCCCTTGCGGCAGCTCGGCGCCCGGTTCCAGCGTCCAGGCGCTGCAATCGACGGTGGTCTCGGTTGGGCCATAGACGTTATGCAGGCGCACACCCGGCAGGCGCTGACGCACCAGGGCGGCCAGGGCTTCGGTCAACTCGCCGCCACCGCAGACGATATCGCTGAGGCGGGTACAGCGGCTGCTGGCGGGGGTTTCAAGGAACTGCTGCAGCAACGCCGGCACAAATTGCACCACGCTGACCTGCTGCGCTTCGATCAGTTGCGCGAGGTACTGCGGGTCGCGCTGGCCGTCCGGGCGTGCCAGCACCAGGCGCAGGCCGCTGCACAGTGGCCAGAACAGCTCCCACACCGAGGCATCGAAGCTGACCGGGGTTTTGTGCAGCACCGCGCCGTCACCCGCCGGCTGGCAAAGGCGCTGGCTCCAGCGCACCAGGTTGACCACGTTGCGGTGCTCGACCATGACCCCTTTGGGCAGGCCCGTGGAGCCGGAGGTGTAGATCACATAAGCCAGATGCCGAGCGTTCAGCGCAGGCACGCGTGGGTTGCTGATCGGCTGGGCGTGCCAGCAAGGCTGGTCGAGGTCGACCAGGGGCGCTTGGGCGCCGTGCGCGGCCTCGCGGGTGGCGCTGTGCACCAGCACCGCCAGCGGCGCACTGTCCACCAGCATGTGGCGAATGCGTTCGGCCGGGTAACCCGGGTCGACCGGCACATAGGCACCGCCCGCCTTGAGGATGGCCAGTAAGCCGACCACCATCGACAAACCACGCTCGACGCAGATCGCCACACGGTCATCGGGTTTTACCCCCAGGCCGATCAGGTGATGGGCCAGGCGATTGGCCTGCTCGTCGAGCTGGCGATAGCTCAGTTCGCCCTCCTCGGCGGCCAGGGCAATGGCATTCGGCGTGCGCCTCACCTGCGCCTCGAACAGCGCGTGCAACGGTTGCTCCGCAGCGTCGGGCCGCTGCGTGGCGTTGGCCAGCAGTTGCTGGCGTTCATTCGGTGTCAATACTGGCAGCTGCTGCACTAGCATCTGGGGCGCATGCTCAAGGGCATCCAGCAAGCCGACCAGCACCTGCAACAGTTGCTCGCAGACGCGCTGCGCGCCCACCTGGGCGCTGACCTGGGCGGTCAGGCGCAGGCCGTCGCCCAGGTCGTCGACGTTGACACTCAGCGGGTAGTTGCCGTGCCCGCCGCTGGGCAGGGCCTCGATGCCTTCCAGGGCTTCGCGCTGCGCTTGCTGTTCGGGCTGGCTGGCGCCGTGGCGGTAGTTGAGCATGGCACTGAACAAAGGTGTCGGCGCGGCCACACCGCTGCAGCGCTGGGCCAGGGCCAGCGAGGCATGCTCGTGCACCAGCAGCGCACTCAGGCGCTGGTGGGCCAGGCGCACACCGGCTTGCACACCCAGCCCCTGCAGGTCCAGGCGCAGCGGCAGGGTATTGATGAACATGCCCAGGCCGCGGTCGGCCCCCGCACCGCCTTGCAGGCGGCCGAGCAGCACGGTGCCGAATACCACGCGGTCCTGGCCACTGGTGGCGGCCACCAGCCGCGCCCAGGCCAGGTGTAGCACGCTGGCGGCGCTTACGCCCAGCTGCTGCGCCTGGCGGCGCAGGCGCCGGTATTGCTCGCTGTGCAGCTGCACGGTGGCCAGTTCGAAGGCACTGGCCTGGCCCTGCAGGTCGAGCAGGCCATAGGGCAAGGTCGGCGCGTCGATGTCGGCCAGTTCGGCGCGGAAGAACGCTTCGTGTTCGGCCTCGCTGATGGCCAGCCGGGCCTGGGCCACATAGTTGCGGTAGGGCACGGCCGGCTGGCCGGGCTGTTGCCCGCGCAGGTGATCGCGGATCTCCGCAAGCACCACTTTCATGGCCGTATGGTCAAGGGCGATGTGGTGGAATTGCAGGGTGGCCTCGATGCGTTCGGCGCCCGGCTGCGGGTTCGCCAGCAGGCGCATCAATGGGGCCTGGCTGAGGTCAATTCGGCCAGCCTGTTCGGTGCGCTCAACCAGCACCGACCCTGGCACGCTGCGCCAGACCACCTGGGCTGGCTGCGCCAGGCCGTCCCACAGCACGGCGGTGCGCAGGATATCGTGGCGGGCGATGACCTGGTCCAGGGCAGCGGCGAACGCGTGCAGGCGGGCCTGGCTGTCGAATGCCACGCGCCATTGCAGCAGGTACGGGTCTTGGTCGGCGGCGCTCAGGTGATGGTAGAGAATGCCTTCTTGCAGCGGTGCCAGCGGGTAGATGTCCTGCACGTTGGCGGCGCCACCCGGCACCGTGGCGACAATGCGCTCGATGGCGGCGGCGTCCAGGGCCAGCAACGGCAGCATGGCCGGGGTGATGTGGGTGCAGCCCTCTGCAATGCAGTAGTCCGGCACGCTTACCTGGCGGCCATTGCCCAGTGCGGCCGCCAGTGCGGCCACGGTCGGTTGGCCGAACAGCACCCGCACGTCGGTCGGCAGGCCTTGTTGGCGCAGGCGTTCGATCAGGGCCACTGCCAGCAACGAGTGGCCGCCCAGTTCGAAGAAATTGTCATGCCGCCCTACCCGCTCCACGCCCAGCACCTCGGCCCAGACGCTGGCCATGGCCGCTTCGGTCTCGCCGACGGGCGCCTCGTAACCCCGGCTGACCCAATCGGCGGTATCCGGTTCGGGCAGGGCACGGCGGTCCAGCTTGCCGTGGCTGGTCAGCGGCCACTCCTCCACACGGATAAACGCTTGCGGCAGCATGTGCCCTGGCAAGCTGGCCTGCAGCGCTTGACGCACAGCGTCGATCACCACCGGTGCGGACTCGGTGAACCAGGCCAGCAAGCGCTCACCCCGCACCAGCACCACGGCATCGGCAATACCCGTCTGCGCGGCCAGGGCGGCTTCGATTTCACCCAACTCCACGCGCATGCCGCGAATCTTCACTTGGTCGTCGTTGCGGCCGAGGTAATCGAGGGTGCCATCGGCGTTCCAGCGCACCAGGTCGCCGCTGCGGTACATGCGCGCGCCAGGCTTGCGGCTGAACGGGTCGGCGAAAAAGCGCTGCTCGGTCAGTTCAGGGCGATTGAAGTACCCCCGCGCCACCTGCGCACCGCCGATGTACAGCTCGCCCACAACGCCCACCGGCACCGCTTGGCGATGCGCGTCGAGCACGTAGACGCGGGTATTGGCGATGGGCTTGCCGATGTGCAACGCAGCGCCGGGCTGCACCTGCCCAGAGGTGGCGACCACCGTGGTCTCGGTCGGCCCGTAGTTGTTGACCAGGGCAAAGCCTGGGTCACGCTCGAACTGACGCAGGCGGTCGCCACCTATCAGCAAGGTGCGCAAGGTCGGGTGCTGGCGTACGCGGCGCAGCGCCAGCTCGGCCACGGGCGTGGGCAGGAAGCTGACGGTCAGTGGCTGTTCGAGCCACCAGTCAAGCAGCGCTTCGACATGTTCATTGCCGATGTGCGCAGGTGGCAGGTGCAGCGTGGCACCGGCACACAATGCCGGCCAGAGCTCCCAGGCCATTGCGTCGAAACCGAAGCCCGCGACGCTTGAAGTACGTGTGCCGGTCTCCAGCGCAAAGGCCTGGCAGTGCCAGTGCACCAGGTTGGCCAGGGTATGGTGTTCGATCATCACCCCTTTGGGCTGGCCGGTGGAGCCAGAGGTGTAGACCAGGTAGGCCAACTGGTGAGCATCCAACCCGGGCACGTGCGGGTTGCTGTCGAGGGCGTCATCGCTGGCGGCCTGGTCGAGGTTCAGGCGCGGTATGCCAGCAGGCAAGCCGTCGATGGCCGCTTCGCTCAACAGCAGGGCGGGCGCGCTGTCGGCCAACAGGTAGGCGATGCGTTCGGCGGGATAGCTTGGGTCCACCGGTACATAGGCGGCCCCGGCCTTGAGCACGGCCAGCAGGCCGATCACCCGCTCGGCGCTACGGCCCAGGCACAACGCCACCCGGTCACCGCAGCGCACGCCGCGTGCGATCAGCTGGTGCGCCAGGCGGTTGGCCCGAAGGTTCAGGTCACCATAGCTGAGCGCCATGCCCGGCTGACTGACTGCCGTGGCATCCGGGGTCGCGGCTGCCCGGGCCTCGACCAGAGCATGCACCGTCAGCCCTTGCGGATAGTGCTGCGCGGTGGCATTGAAGCTGCCCAGCAGTTGCTGGCGAGCTTCATCGTTCAAGATCGATAGGCTGTCGACCGGCGCCTCCTGCCCCTGCTCCAGTGCTTGCAGCAGCTGGGTGACGGCATTGGCCATCCACGTGGCAACCCGCGCCGCACCAATGCCCTCGATGGCCAGCACACTGAACGTGAAGCCATCACCCAGGTCGTTGACACTGAGGGTCAGCGGGTAGTTGCTGCGCTCCTCGCCCCCGAGCAGGCGCACGCCCTCCCAGATGCCCTCGCCGTCACGCGTTGCATCGTCGGCGCTGTGCCGATAGTTGAGCAAGGCGCTAAACAGCGGCGCAGCGGCCGCCACGCCACTGCAGCGCTGGGCCAGGGCCAACGGCGCGTGCTCATGGCCGAGCAAGGCCGACAGGCTACGGTGGGTGGCGCGCACGGCGGCACGCACGGCCAGCGTGGTGTCCACCCGCAGCGGCAGGGTGTTGATGAACATGCCCAGCGCCCGATCGGCGCCCTCACCCCCTTGCAAGCGGCCCATCAGCACGGTACCGAAGACCACGTCATGGCGGTTAGCAAGCACCCCCAGCACCCGCGCCCAGGCCAGGTGCATCAGGCTCGCGGCGCTGACACCCAGTTGCCGGGCCTGGGCGCGCAAACCGAGGGCAACCTCGCCATCCAGGGCCTGGAAGGCCGTTTCGATACCCCGGCCATCGCCCTGCACGTCGGCGAAGCCCAGCGGCAAGGTCGGCTCATCGACATCGGCCAGCATCTCGCGGAAGAACGCCTCGTGGCCGGCCTGATCACCCAGGCGGGCCTGGGCCACATAGTTGCGGTACGGCACCGCGGCCGGCAGCGTGTGCCCCTGGCCAAACAGCAATGCGCGCATTTCGCGGGCGACCACGTCCATGGCCGTGTGGTCGAGGGTGAGGTGGTGGAACAGCAGAATCGCCACCACCTGGTGGTTGGCGGGGTCCAGGCTGTAGTACAGGCGGGTCAGCGGCGCCTGGGTCAGGTCCAGCCGGTGGTGCCGTGCATCGAAACGCGCATGCAACTGCTCGATCCGAGGACTGCCATCCTCATCAGCCAGGTCATCGATTTCACTGACCACCAGCTCGGCCTTGCGCCAGACCACCTGCAGCGGCTGCGCCAGCCCTTGCCAGAGCACTGCGGTGCGCAGGATGTCATGGCGGTCGATAACCTGTTGCAGGGCACCGGCCCAGGCCAGCAGGCGCTCGACACTGTCGAAGGCCAGGCGGGTCTGCAGCAGGTAGGGGTCGCCCTGCTCGGCGCTCAGGTGATGGTAGAGAATGCCCTCCTGCAGGGGGGCCAGCGGGTAGATTTCCTGCACGTTGGCAGCGCCACCCGGCACGCTGGCGACGATGTCGTCGAGGGTCGCCTGCTCCAGGGTGACCAGGCTCAACATCTGCGGGGTAATCCGTTCAGCGTGCAGCGGCACCCGGTTGGCGGGCACTGTCACTTCGCGGCCGATAGCCGCTGCGCTGGCCAGCGCGGCCAGGGTCGGCTGGGCGAACAGCACCCGCACATCGATCAGCAGGCCAGCCTTGCGCAGGCGCTCGACCAGCGTCACCGCCAGCAGCGAGTGGCCGCCCAGTTCGAAGAAGTTGTCGTGCCGCCCTACCCGTTCCACGCCCAGCACGTCGGCCCAGATGGCCGCCATCGTGGCTTCGGTCTCACCTTCAGGCGCCTCGAATGCCTGGCCGAACAACTGCGAGGTAGCCGGGTCGGGCAGTGCGCGGCGGTCCAGCTTGCCGTGGCTGGTCAGCGGCAGCTCAGCCAGGCGCAGCAACGCCAGCGGTACCATGTGCGCCGGCAAGCGGGCCTGCAAGGCCTGGCGCAAGGCTTCGACATCCACCGGGGCGGTCTCGGTGAACCAGGCCAGCAGACGCTCGCCCCGCACCAGCACCACGGCCGCGTCGATGCCGGGCTGCGCTGCGAGGGTGGCTTCGATTTCGCCCAGCTCTACCCGCACGCCGCGAATCTTCACCTGGTCGTCGTTGCGGCCAAGGTAATCGAGGGTGCCATCGGCATTCCAGCGCACCCGGTCACCGCTGCGGTACATCCGTGCGTTGGGCTGCGCGCTGAACGGGTCGACGAGAAACGCCTGCTCGGTCAACGCTGGGCGGTTGAAGTAGCCACGCGCCACTTGCGCCCCGCCGATGAACAGCTCACCGGTGACGCCGACCGGTACCGGCTGCAGGCCTTCGTCCAGCACATAGACGCGGGTATTGGCGATCGGCCGGCCGATGTGCAGAGGCCCGCCAGGCACCACCTGCCCGGAGGTAGCGACGACGGTGGTTTCGGTCGGCCCGTAGTTGTTGACCAAAGCAAACCCTGGGTCACGCTCGAACTGGCGCAGGCGGTCGCCGCCTACCAGCAAGGTGCGCAGTGTCGGGTGCTGACGTTCGCGGCGCAGGGCCTGCTCGGCCACCGGTGTAGGCAGGAAACTGACCGTCAACGGCTGCGCCAGCCACCAGTCGAGCAGTTCATCGACATGCTCGTTGGCGATGTGCGCAGGCGGCAGGTGCAACGTGGCTCCGGCGCACAGGGCGGGCCAGACTTCCCAGGCCATGGCGTCGAAGCCGAAACCGGCCACGCTGGACGCGTGTGCAGTGGCGTCCAGCGCGAAGGCCTGGCAGTGCCAGTGCACCAGGTTGGCGAGGGTGTGATGCTCGATCATCACACCCTTCGGCTGGCCGGTGGAGCCGGAGGTGTAGACCAGATACGCCAGGTGCTGCGCGTGCAACTCAGGCAACTGAGGGTTGCTATCGTGCACGGCGATGCTTTGTGCAAGATCCAGGTCGAGGCGCGGCACCCCGGCCGGCAACCCGGTAATAGCAGCCTCGCTCACCACCAGTGCCGGTTCGCTGTCGGCCAGCAGATAGGCAATGCGCTCTGCCGGGTAGGCGGGGTCTACCGGTACATAGGCCGCGCCCGCCTTGAGCACGCCCAGCAACGCGACCACGCGCCCGCTGTTGCGCGGCAGGCATAGGGCAACACGGTCGCCCATCTTGACACCACGCGCGATCAGCTGATGCGCAAGCTGGTTGGCGTGGCAGTTGAGTGCGTGGTAACTCAAAGCCTGGTCACCCTGCCGCAGCGCCACTGCAGCCGGTGCGCGGGCCGCGCGGGCCTCGACCAAAGCATGGACGGTCTGCCCCTGTGGGTACGCCTGAGCCGTGTGGTTGAACTGTTGCAGCAACTGTTCGCGCTCTGCCAGGGGCAGTGCCTGCAGCCCTTGCATGGGTGCAGTGGGCGCATGTTCCAACGCCTCGACCAGGCTGGCCAGGACCTGCTCGAATTGCGCGCACAAGCGCGCCGCGCCCCATTCGGGCAGGCTCTGTACGGTCAGGCGCAGATCGTCGCCCAAATCATCGACGCTGACGGTCAACGGGTAATCGGTACGTTCCTCGGCGCCGACGATATCGATGCCGTCGGCCACCGGGATGACCTCGGCAGCATCGCCCGCATCGCTGTGGCGGTAATTGAGCAGGGTGTTGAACAGCGGCGCCGGTGCCGCCACGCCGCTGCAGCGCTGGGCCAGGGCCAGGGACGCCTGTTCGTGGCCAAGCAAGGCGCTGAGCCGTCGGTGGGTGGCCAGCAACGCATCACGCACGCCGGTTGCGCCAAGGTCAATACGCAGCGGCAGGCTGTTGATGAACATGCCCAGCGCCTGCTCGCTGCCATCGCCGGTAGTCATGCGGCCCAGCAGCACACTGCCGAACACCACCTGCTGACGCGCCGAAAGCTGCCCCACCAGCCGGCCGAAGCCCAAGTGCAGTACACTCGCCGGGCTTACCCCGAGTTGCCGGGCCTGGCTGCGCAGGCGCTGGCTGAGCGCCGGGGCCAGAGTCAGGCGTGCCTGCTCCAGCAGCGCATCGCCTTTGGCTTGCAGGCCGAAGGCCAGTGTCGGCTCATCAATGTCACCCAGCATCTCGCGGAAGAACCCTTCATGGGCCTGCTCATCCAGTGCCTGGCGGGCGGCGGCCAGCACGTTGCGAAACGGCATGGGCGCGGCCAAGTGTTCGGCCTGGCCGGCAAGGTGCGCCTGGATTTCCCGGCGCACGATATCCAGCGCGGTATGGTCCATGACCACATGGTGGAACATCAGCAGTGCCACCCACGTCTCACCTTCGCCCTGCGCGTGCATCAACTGCATCAGCGGCGCCTGGCGCAGGTCGAGGCGGTATTGGCGTGGGTCGAAGCGCGCGCACAACTCGGCCAGCGCCGCGCTACCGGTAACCGGGACGGCTTCGCGAACCAGCGTCGCCTGCTGCCAGACCACTTGCACCGGTTGGTCAAGGTACTCCCAGTGCAGCGCGGTGCGCAGGATGTCATGGCGCTGGATCACCCACTGCAGTGCCTCGGCGAAGGCTTCGAGGTGGGCTTTGCTGGCAAAGCGCAGTTGCACCTGCGACAGGTACGGGTCGCCGTCGCTGGCGGACAGGTGGTGGTACAGCATGCCCTGCTGCAGCGGCGCCAGCGGGTAGATGTCCTGAACGTTGGCGGCGCCGCCGGGCACGCTGGCGACGATGCGGTCAATGGCCTGTTGCTCCAGGGCTACCAGCGGCAACATGTCGGGGGTGATGCGAAAGGCTGGGCTCAGCCAGTCGTCCTCGCGTTCGGCGAGCATCTCCAGCAACGCCGGCTTGTGCCGTGACAACGCCTCCCACAAGCTATCGTCCAAGGTGTCGTCATCGCCGAGGACGATCAGGTCCTGGTCTTCACGCTGGAGTCGGATTGCACGGGTGGAAAGAGCAGCCATCAGTTCGCTGAAGTGCATCGGTAAGCATCCTGCTTTGCCTGGAAATAGGGATCGTGGACACGCTAAAGGATCGTGACCGGTCGGTCTGACATGGGAAGCGGGGACAATTGCGGATAGCACCGGGGCCGCTATGCGGCCCCGGTGCTTTCAGATGCGCCTGCGTTTGCCCAGGCTGGGAATGGTGGTCTGCGGTATCACCACCTCGACCTGTTCGAGGCGGGTGCTGGCCGCAAGCCCCGCCAGGGTCGGCTGGCTGAACAAGGTGCGGGCATCCACATGTAGGCCGGCCTGGCGCATGCGTGCCACCAGGCCGACGGCCAGCAGTGAATGGCCACCCAGCTCGAAGAAGTTGTCGTCCCGCCCGACTTGCTCGATCTTCAGCACATCGGTCCAGATCTCGGCCAGCGCGGTTTCCAGCTCGCCGCGCGGGGCCTGGTAGGCGCGGCTGATCACCGACTCTGCACCCGGCGCCGGCAGGGCCTGGCGGTCGACCTTGCCGTTGTTGCTCAAAGGCAACTGGGCCAAAGCAACGAACGCCTGCGGCACCATGTACTCGGGCATGCGCGCCAACAGGTGACTGCGCAGTACTTCAAGCGCCGGGGCGCTGCTGCCCTCGCGGCAGGTGAAGTAGGCCACCAGGCGCTCTTCGCGCATCAGCACCACGGCGTGGCCGATTGCCGGGTGTGCGGTCAGCGACGCTTCGATCTCGCCAAGCTCCACCCGCAAACCGCGCAGCTTGACCTGGAAGTCGTTGCGGCCGACGAAGTCCAATTCGCCGTCCAGGCGGTAGCGCACCAGGTCGCCGGTGCGATACAGCCGGTCGCCCTCGACAAATGGGCTGGCGATGAAACGCTCGGCCTGCAGCGCCGGCAGCCCAAGGTAGCCACGGGCCACGCCGACACCGCCAATGTGCAGCTGGCCCACCGCACCCAGCGGCACCGGCCGGTCGTGCGCATCGAGCACATACAGGCGGGTATTGGCGATCGGCCGGCCAATCGGCGGCGCCAGCAGCGGCAGCGGCTCATGGGGCTGCAAGGTCCAGGCGGTGCTGTCTACCGTGGCTTCCGTGGGGCCATAGACGTTGTGTAGGCGCACCTTGGGCAGGCGCTCGCGCACACGCTGCAGCAACGCCAGTGTCAGTTCGCCGCCGCCGCAGAAGATGTCCGTCAGGCTGGTGCAACCCTCGACGCCAGGTTCTTCGAGAAACTGATGCAGCAACGCCGGCACGAACTTGATCGTGGTCACCTGGCTGGCCTGGACCCGTTGCACCAGGTACGCAGGGTCACGGTGCCCGTCAGGGCGTGCCAGGACCAGGCGCAGGCCGGCGGTCAGCGGCCAGAACAGCTCCCAGACCGAACCGTCGAAACTGAACGGCGCCCGCTGCAGCAGGGCATCGCCCGGGCGGGGCGGGCAGATTAGCGAACCCCAGTGCATCAGGTTGCACAGGCCACGGTGCTCGATCATCACCCCCTTCGGGGTGCCGGTTGAGCCCGAGGTGTACATCACATAGGCCAGTTGCGACGGGCCAAGGCCCGATACCTGCGGGTCAGTTGTCGGGCAGGCGTGCCAGTCGCCACGGTCGAGGTCGAGCACAGGGCCTGGCAGTTGGTCGAACAGGCCCTGGGTAGCGCCGTGTACCAGCACCACCGTCGGGGTACTGTCATCAAGCATGAAGCGCAGGCGCTCGGCCGGGTAGCCAGGGTCCAGTGGTACGTAGGCACCGCCCGCCTTGAGCACGCCGAGCAACGCCACCATGAGTGCGACGCCGCGCTCGACGCACACCGCCACCCGCGCATCGGGGCGTACGCCCAGGCCGATCAGGTGGTGGGCCAGGCGGTTGGCCTGGGCGTTGAGGGCCTGGTAATCGAGGAAACTGTCATCGGTCTGCAGCGCGATGGCCTGGGGCGTACGCCGCACCTGGGCCTGGAACAGCGCAGGCAAGGTCTGCGTGACCGGGCTTTGCAGGTCTTGCGTGGCGTTGAAGCCATGCAGCAAGCGGTGTAGCTCACCCTCAGGCACCGCGCACAACGCCGTCAGGCTTACGCTGCGGCGTTCGGCAAGGGCGCTGCCTAGCTGGCGCAAGGTCATCAGCAAGTAGTTCAATACCCGCTGCGCGCCAATCGCTCGCGGCGCACGCACGGCAAGCTGCAGCCCGTCGGCGTGGTCGTCGACCGTCAACACCAGGCCATGGCTCAGGACTTCACTGGCCTCGACCAGTTCCACACCCGGCAGCACCTGCCCGTGCAGCACAGCCCCTTGGCGGTAGTTGATCAGGCTGTCGAACAGCGCGGTGCCCGCCGGCAGGCCGCTGCACCGCTGAGCGAGCATCAGCGGTGCGTCCTCGTGGCCGAGCAATGCGGCCAGGCCCGTGTGGGTCTCGCCCAGCGCCTGTTCGACCGAACGATGCTCCAGCTGCACCCGCAACGGCAAACTGTTGATGAACATGCCCAAGGCACGATCAGCGCCTTTGCCCGCCATGCTGCGGCCCAGCAGCACTGTGCCAAGGGTGACTTCATCACCCCCGCCGAGGGTTCCTAGCACCTGGGCCCAGGCCAGGTGCAGCAAGCTGGCGAGGCTCGCCCCCTGATGCCGGGCCTGGGTACGCAACAACCCCGCCAGCGGCGCTTCGACGGCCTGGCTACGGCTGTGCAGATCACACGCATCCACCGGCTCGCCGCCGAGCCCGGCAATAGGCGCAGGCGGCTCAATGCCGGCCAGTTGCTCGCGGAAGAACGCCTCGTGCCGTGCCTGGCGCTCGGCAGCCGCACTCAGCGCTACATACTCGCGATAGGGCACAGGTGCCGGCAGCTGTTCGCCACGCCCGGCCATGAAGGCTTCGAGCTCGCCCAACAGCACCTGCAGCGAGACGGCATCGTTGACCAGGTGGTGGAAGCGCAGCAAACCCAGCCAGCGCCCGTGCTGGGCATCCTCGGTGCAGGCCAGCGCCATCATCGGTGCCTGACGCAGGTCCAAGGGCCGATGCTGGGGGTCGTAGTGGCTGCGCAGTTGCCCGGCGATGTTGCCGTCGGGCGCTGTCGTCAGCCAGTTATCGACCGGCAGGCGCGCCTGGCGCCAGACCACCTGCTGGGGCTGTTCGAGCCCCTCCCAGGCCAGGCTGGTACGCAGGATGTCGTGCCGGTCGATCACCTGCTGCAACGCCTCGCCGAAGGCCTGCAACTGCTGGGCGCTGGCAAAGGCGAACAACGCCTGCTGCTGGTAAGGGTCGCGTACATCGGTGACATGGTGGTACAGCAGGCCCTGTTGCAGGGGAGCCAGCGGATAGATTTCCTGCACGTTGCCAGCACCGCCCGGTACCGAGGCGACGATGCGGTCGATGGCGGTTTGCGTCAGCACGCTGAGCGTGAGCATGTCAGGCGTGATGCGCTGGCACTGCGGCGCTACCCGGTTGGCCGGTATGCGAGCGGCTTCCCCGACCATCACGGATGCGGCGAGGCTGGCCAGGGTCGATTGGCCGAACAGCACCTGCACATCAGCTTGCAGGCCTTGCTGACGCATGCGCTCGATCAGTTGCACGGCCAGCAGCGAATGGCCGCCCAGCTCGAAAAAGTGATCCTGGCGCCCTACCCGCTCGACCTGCAGCAATTCAGCCCAAAGCACGGCCAGGCGTTGCTCGACTTCACCAATGGGCACCTCATGTTCGCGGCGCACCTTGGCGGCTTCGTCAGCAGTCGGCAAGGCGCGGCGGTCGAGCTTGCCATTGGCGGTCAGCGGCCAGGCCGCCAGGTTGACATAGGCCACCGGCAGCAAAGCCGCTGGCAGGCGTTCGCGCAGGTGTTCATGCAGTGCCCGCGGTGTTACCGCCAACTGGCCGATGTACCACGCTTGCAGTTGGCCTTCGCGCAGCATCACCACGCACTCGCGTACCGCCGCGTGGCTGGCCAGGGCGGCCTCGATTTCGGCCAGCTCAACCCGGACACCGCGGATTTTCACCTGGTCGTCGTTGCGCCCGAGGTATTCCAGGGTGCCGTCGGGCAACCAGCGCACGAGGTCGCCGGTGCGGTACATCCGCGCCCCTGGCAGCGTGCTGAACGGGTCGTCGAGAAAGCGCTCGGCGCTCATCTGCGGCCGCTTGAGGTAACCCCGGGCAACCCCCTTGCCGCCCACATACAGCTCGCCCGGGGCGCCGATGGGCAACAGGCGGCGCTGCTCGTCGAGCACGTACAACTGCGTGTTGGCCACCGGCCCGCCGATATGCAGCGGGCCACCTGCCGTCACCTCGCCTGAGGTCGCCACCACCGTGGCTTCGGTGGGGCCGTAGTTGTTGATGACCCGGTAGCGCCGCTCGCGGGCCATGCGCCGCAGGCGGTCGCCGCCAATCAGCAGGGTCTGCAAGGTGGGGTGTAGCTCACCTTGGGCGAAGGCATGCTCGGCCACCGGCGTGGGCAGGAAGCTGACATCCAGCGGCTGGGCGCGCCACCAGCGGAGCAAGGCATCGATGTCCTCGGCACCGTCACGCACGGGTGCCAGGTGCAGGGTCGCGCCGCTGCACAGGGCCGGCCACACCTCCCAGGCCATGGCGTCGAAGCCGAAGCCGGCCAGGCTCGACTGATGGCGGCCTGGGCCCAGCTCGAACGCACTGCAGTGCCAGTCGATCAGGTTGGCCAGCATGTGGTGCTCGACCATCACGCCTTTAGGCTGCCCTGTAGAGCCGGAGGTATAGATGACGTAAGCCAGATCGCTGGGCAGCGGCTGCGCAGGCCGGGCCAGGACGGCGGGCGGCGCATTCCAGTCCCAGCGATCCAGCTCGATCTGCGCCAGACCATGCGCGGGAAGGCGATCACACAGCCATGACTGGGTCAACACGACGTCTGGCTCGCTGTCGTCCAGCAGGTAGGCCAGGCGTTCCTGCGGGTGGGCCGGGTCGATTGGCACGTAGGCGGCACCGGCCTTGAGCACGGCCAACAGGCCGACCAGGGTGTCCAGGCCGCGTTGGGCGACCACCGCCACGCGCCGGTCAGGCTTGGCACCCAGGCTCGCCAAGTGCTGGGCCAGCGCGTCGGCGCGGCGGTCGAGCTCGCCGTAGCTCAGGCTCTGGCCATCCTGAAGCGCTGCCAAGGCCTGCGGCGTGGCCTTGGCCTGGGCCTCGATACGACGATGAATCAACGCCTCGCCATTGTCGGGCCCTCGTTGCGCCGTGGCATTCCACTGCCGCAGGCGGGCGTGCTCGCTGGCGGTCAGCAGGTCAAAGGACGCGATACTTTGCTCCGGTTGTTCCAGGCCTTGCTCAAGGACGTGCAACAGGCGCTCGGCCAGCGCCGTAGCGTCCTGTTCACTGAACCAGGCGCGGTTGTGCACCAGGTGCAGGCGAGCGCTGTCACGTTGGCTGTTGCAGCGCAGGTGAATGCTCATCGGGGTGGGTTCATGGCCATTGCAAACCATCACGGTGTGGCCAGGCACGTCACCGAAACGCAGGTCGTTGCCATCCTCTTCGAACGACACCATCAGTTCGAACAGCTGTGGCCGTTCTTCACGCAATGCACCGAGGCTGCGGTTGAGTTCGCTGAGGGCGAAACGCTGGTGGCGGAAGTCCTGCTTGAGCGCATCGCGTATCCCCTGCACCAGCGCCGCGAAGGTGCGCTCGCGGCCAAAGTCCATGCGCAACGCGCTGACTTGGGTAAACAGCCCCAGGGTCGACTTGAACTGCGCGTTGCCGCGGTTGCGCACCGGCAAACCGACCACCCACTCCTCACGCTGCCAGGTGCGTGCGCTGCACACATGCAGGGCGGCCAGCAGTACATGAAATGGCGAGGCCTGCAGCGTGCTTCCCAGCGCTCGCATACGTGCCAGCAAACGGACATCGAATGGCTGTTCGAGCACTGCGCTGGGCGGCGAAAGGTGCACCGCGTTACGCTCGCGCGGCGCCAGCAAGGCGTCCGGCAATTGCTGGTATCTAGCCAGCCAATAATCGCGGTCGCGGTCATGCCGTGGCGAACCCTGGTACTGGGCATCGTCCTCGATGAACGCCCGATAGGACGGTGCGCCGCTCGGCAGGGGCAGCCCCTGTTCGAGCAGGTTGTAGTATTCGGCGATCTGCTTGAACCACTGGTCCACCCCCCAACCGTCGAGGACCAGGTGGTGGGCCTGTACGGCAAACAGGTAGCGCTGCTCGCCCAGGCGAATCAGTGTGGTGCCCCAAAGCGGGCTGGCATCCAGGCGATAGGGCGTCTGCATCCGGGCTTGCAGCAGGGCCTGGGCGGCCGCCCACGGCGCCTCTGCATCGCGCACATCGTGCCGCACCAGTTCCACTTCCAGGGTGGGGGCAAAGTACTGCCGCGCCATGCCCCCCTGTGTCACCAGCACCGTACGCAGGCCGTCATGCTGGGCAACCAGGTGCGCCAGTGCCTGGCGCAGCCGCGCGGCATCCACCCCGCCGTTCAGTTCGACATAGGCGCCGATGTTGTACAGCGGCGAGTCGCCGTGGCTGATCTGGTCCAACCAGATGTCGCGCTGGGCAACGCTCAGGGCAAAGGTTTCGGCGGCAGGCATGAGTCGGCAGGTCCTTCTGATTGATCATCCGCGGATTCAAGCACCCCGCCCCCAGGATGTATGGCCCCTGAAACCCGGACACACGCTGGACCTGTAGAAGCCTGCTGAAAAACATGTAGGAGATTTGCTACAGCATCTACCCGGTATTGCCTACACCCGAAACTATCGGCATGGAACAGGCCTGGATCGCCACGCTTCTGGCGTCAATTGGCTGGCCAAGCCCTCATTCGCCACTACCCACAGCGTCCGTGCCCCTGCACACCTGATCCGCAATCGGTGGCACTTTCTGTCCCCGTTTTCCACTACAGACGCAGCACCCCGGCCGGGCTTGAATACCGCCACTCCCACCTACCCCCAGAGGACTCGACCGCGAGACCACCCGCCGCAAAGCTTAGAATCAAGGAAGACAATGATATGAAGCTGACCGACAGCCTCGAACACCGCCCCGACCCGCAGTTGTATCTGCAACTGGGCGAACTGATCGCCAGTACCGGCGCCGAGCGCTTCGCCGACCAGATGTTGCATCTGGTCAATGCCCAGGTGCCGGTCCACAGGCTCGACCTCAGTGAATGGACCCTTGACCCACGCCAGGCCAGCGTCAGCCGCATCAGGGTACTGGGCAGTGCCGGCCCTGCCCCTGAACTGCCCAACGTCAACAACCTGCGCCACCCGCTGCTGCAAAGCATCATGCAGATGAAGGACCCGCTGCTGATCGAATTCAAAGCCCCACAACACGCAGGGCAGCCTCGCCAGAGTGCCCACCAGTGCAACCTGGTGTCCTGCAGCGGTGTGCAGCGCTGGGTCATCTGCTTTCATCGCTTGCCCAGCCAGCGTGGCTTTTCGCTGGCTGAACTGTCGCAACTGAAAAGCCTGTCTGACACCTTGCTGCCGCTGGTCGAGCACCACGGCCAGTTGCTGCGCCAAGGGGGGGCACGGCATGCCGGCTCGCCGCTGGCCGATTTGCCAGCAGGCTCGTTGCGCCATTCGTTTGGCGAGCGCCTGGTGCAGGAAGCCGTGAGGCTGTCGACCCGGGAACAGGAGGTCTGCCTGGGCCTGCTGACCGGCGGCACGGTGCCGGAAATGGCGCAGCGGCTGAACGTGAAAAACAGCTCGATCGAAACTTACCTCAAGCGCGCCACCGCCAAGCTGGGGGTCAGTGGCCGCCATGGCCTGACCAAATGGATGGCCGGCGCCTGACTCTGCGAGACACACCGATGCCCCGATCTAGCCTTATCCTGTGCGCTGCGCTGTTGTGTGGCTGTTCGCTGGCCCCTGACTACCAGCGCCCAGGCGCAGCGGTGGCCGCGCACTACCCACAAGGGCCTGCCTATCAAGGCGATGTGCAGGCGCACCCGGCCGTCGATGACTGGCGCCAAGTGTTCCAGGACCCGGTATTGCGCCAACTGATCGACAACGCCTTGGCCAATAACCGCGACCTGCGCAGTGCAGCGCTGAATGTCGAGGCCTACCGCGCCCAGTACCGCATTCAGCGCGCCGAGCTGTTGCCCAAGGTCTCCGCCAATGGGCAGGGGCAGCGCCAGTACCTGCCGCGGCGCATGACCGGCACCGATCAGGGCATGATCAGCTCCACCTATGCGGCGACCTTGGGCGTGAGCGCCTACGAGCTCGACCTGTTCGGGCGCCTGCGCAGCCTCAGTGACCAAGCGCTGCTGACCTACCTGGCCAGCGACCAGGCCCGGCGCAGCACCCAGTTGAGCCTGGTGGCCAGCGTCGCCAGCGTGTACCTGACCTGGCGTGCCGACCAGGAGCTGCTGGCCCTGGCCAACGACACCCTGGTAGCGGACGAGCGCAGCCTGCGCCTGACCGTCAACCAGCGCCGCGCGGGTACTGTTTCGGCTCTGGACCAGATCCAGGCACGTACCAGCGTCGACAGCACGCGCGCGGCCGTGGCCCGTTACAAACGCCAGGTGGCCCAGGACCTCAACCAACTGACGCTACTGGTGGGTGCCCCTGTGGCTGCCGACCTCCGCGCCCTGCCCCTGGCCAATGAACAGATCGCCGGCTTGCAAGCCGGCCTGCCCTCCGACCTGCTGCAACGCCGCCCGGACATTGTCCAGGCCGAGTACCAGCTGCGCGCGGCCAATGCCGACATTGGCGCAGCACGTGCGGCGTTTTTCCCCAGTATCAGCCTGACCGCCAATGCCGGCAGCACCAGCCCCGCGCTCAGCGGGCTGTTCGATGCAGGCTCGGGGACCTGGCTGTTCCAGCCGCAGATCAACCTGCCGATCTTCACCGCCGGCAGCCTGCGAGCCAGCCTGGACTACGCCCGGCTGCAGAAGGAGATTCAGGTGGCGCAGTACCAGAAGGCGATCCAGGGCGCCTTCCAGGAAGTGGCGGACGGTTTGGCTGCGCGCGCGACCTACCAGCGGCAGTTGCAGGCCCAGCGCGATTTGGTGGCGTCGAACCAGCGCTACTAC
The DNA here is from genome assembly GCF_014269165.1 of Pseudomonas sp. SWRI68. NCBI lineage: Bacteria > Pseudomonadati > Pseudomonadota > Gammaproteobacteria > Pseudomonadales > Pseudomonadaceae > Pseudomonas > Pseudomonas sp. SWRI68. The sequence goes on from NZ_JABWRU010000011.1 coordinate 181,210, forward strand.
GACCTGGCCGAGCACCGTTACCGCATTGGCGTGGACAGCAGCCTGACGTTTCTCGATGCGCAGCGGTCGTTGTTCAGTGCCCAGCAGGGGCTGATCAATGACCGCTTGGCGCAGCTGGTGGCGGAGGTGAATCTGTATGCGGCGTTGGGTGGCGGCTGGCAGGAGGCTGCCGACGCTCACGCTCGCGATGGGGCGCCCGACAGCGCGTTCGTGGGTCTAAACTGAACAGGGCCAGATCACCAGGCATGAACCGGGGGGCTTCCACACGCGGAGGTGTGAGATGAGCCAGTTCAAACGTTTGTTCGTCATGCTCGGCCCGCAGATGCGCCACACGCCCGCGCTGCAACGTGCGGCGGCCTTGGCCGAGTCTAGCGGTGCATTACTCGATATCAACGTATTCGTCGACGATGTCGACACGTTCGGCTTGATGAGCGACGGCCGGGAACGTGAACGGCTGCTCAGCGACAACCGCCAATGGCTGGCCGATGAAGCCGAGCAACTGGCCGATGCCGGCCTGGATGTGTCCACCGAATTGCTGCTGACCCGCGACCCGTTGGCCAGTGTGATCGAGCGCATCGAACGCCTGGGCTGCGACTTGCTGGTCAAAGACGTGCAGCACGAACCGGTGCTCAAGCGTTTGCTGGTAACCCCCCTGGACTGGCAGTTGCTCAAGGACAGCCCAGTCGCCGTGCACCTGGTCAGCGACATCCGCCTGCCCCTGCCCCGGCAGATCGCCGCCGCAGTAGACCTCAACAGCCATGGCGCAGGCGAGCACCTGGACGAGCAGGTGATCCACAGCGCCCATGCCTTGGCCTTGCAGTGCAACGCCGAGTTGCACCTGTTGCATGTGTGCGACGCAGCCAAAACCCATATCGCCGACTTCGGCGCTGGCACGGTCACCATGCCTGGGTTCGATGGCAGTGTGCGCAACGCGCAACGGGCGTCGTTCAACCGCCTGGGTGACCATCACCAGGTGCCATTGGAGCGCAGGCATTTCGTGGAGGGGCCGGCGATTCGTGCGATTGCCCAGTTCATCAGCCATAGCCGGGTCGATGTGATCGTCATGGGCAGCCATCGGCATGACGCCATGCAGACCTTCCTGGGCGGCACCACGGCGCATGTGCTTGAGCATCCGTTGTGCAACGTGCTGGCGATCAAGGCGGGGGCCTGAGGGTTTTCGTTACCTGCAGGTTGCGCGGCGTAGGAGCGGCCTTGCCGGGGCGGCGAGAGGTGAACTGGCACGGGCGCTCCATTTAAAAAGAATGCATTTGATAATGATTCGTAGTAATTTCACGCCGCTTTGTACCCCTTCCCCTAGCGCCCTACTCCAGGATCGTACCGTCGATGCGTCGCACGTTCGTTTCGCTTTGTGTGCTTCATGCTGTCTCCCCGCTGGCCTGGGCTGAACCCGACTCGCTCAGCGATTCCGCCCAGATTGAACTCCAGGCCTTGAACATCACCGGTACCGCCGACAGTGAACGTGCCGATGGCCCGGTCGTTGGTTACAAGGCGAGCCGTTCGGCTAGCGCCACGCGCACCGACACCGCCCTGCACGAGACCCCGCAGTCGGTCAGCGTGGTACCCAAGGACGTGCTCGAAGACACCGGCGCCACGCGGCTACAGGATGGCCTGGACTACGCCGGCGGTGTAGGCCGCGCCAACAACTTCGGTGGCCAGGGCCTGACCACCTTCACGGTACGTGGCTTTACCACGGGCGAGTTCTACCGCAATGGCTTCCCGATCAACCGCGGCTACCCCAATGCCCCCGACGCCAACACCGTCGAGCGCCTGGAAGTGATCCGCGGCCCGGCCACCAGCCTGTACGGCCGCGGCGACCCCGGTGGGACCTTCAACGTGGTCAGCAAGCAACCGCAGGCTGAACGCAAGGTCACCCTGGGCAGCCAGATCGACGACCAGGGCATGCACCGCGCCACCCTCGACGCCACCGGCGCGCTAAATGAGGAAGGCACCCTCGCCTACCGGCTGAACGTGCTCGGTGAAGGCGGCGAAAGCTTTCGCGATGATGTGCAGAGCGAGCGCTACGACGTGGCGCCCGTGCTCAGCTGGCAGGTCAACGACAGCACCCGGATCGTCTTCGAAGGCGACTTCATGCGCAACAACCACCCGCTCGACCGTGGCCTGACCCGCTATGCCACCCAGACCGGCAGCGCCTCGCGCAACACCTACATCTGGGAGAAAGGCAGCGACAATTTGCTGCACAACGACAACAACATGGCCCAGGTGCGCTTCGAGCACCTGCTCAATGACAACTGGACGCTGGCTGGCGGTTTCCAGTTTCTCGATGGCTCGCTCAAGGGCAACGCGGTTGAAGCCAATGGCGCGCCCGCTGACGGGCGCACCCTGCAGCGCAACTTCAACTATCGCAAGCTGGAATGGACCGACCGTGACTGGCAACTGAACCTCACCGGCCACTTCGATACCGGTGGTTTCAGCCACACGCTGCTGACGGGCATCGAGTACGAGAACTACGACTACAACTCGATCATCCAGCGCTCCTCGGCGGCCTATCCGATCGATATCTACAACCCGGTGCTCGGCCAGCCAAGGCCCGCGCTGACGCGTACCACAACGTGGGACAAGGAAAACCTGCAGACCTGGGCGTTCTTCATCCAGGACCAGGTGGCCCTGACCGAGCGCCTCAAGGCCTTGGCCGGCGTGCGCTTCGAACGCTTCGAGCACGACTACGACGACAAGCTGGTCAACACCCGCGACTTCAGCAAGGGCGAGAATGGCGTGACCCCGCGCTTTGGCCTGATCTACGACCTGACCGACACCGTGGCGGTCTATGCCAACACGGCGCGCTCATTCAAGCCTAACAGTGGCACGCCCGCTGGCAGCGGTGGCTTCGATCCCGAGAAGGGCAAATCCTACGAGCTGGGCGTGAAGTGGGAAGCGCTCGATCGCCAGCTGAGCATTGATGCGGCGGTGTACCACATCGTCAAGGAAAACGTGCTGGCACGCGACCCCAACGACCCCTTGGGTATTTACAGCATCGCAACGGGCGAGGTGCGCAGCCGCGGCCTGGACATCAACATCGCTGGCAATATCACCCCTGCGTGGCGTGTGATGGGTGGCTATGCCTATGTCGATGCCGAAGTGACCAAGGACACCACCGTGCCGACCGGCACCCGCCTGGCCAACATCCCGCGTAACAGCTTCAGCCTGCTGAACACCTACGAGTTCCAGGATGGCCTGGCCAAAGGCCTGGGGCTTGGGGTGGGGGTCAAGTACGTGGATGATCGCGCCGGCCAGACAGCCGCGACGACCTACACCATGGAACGCTACAGCGTGGTCGACCTGCTCAGCTTCTACAAGGTCAATGAACACGTGAGGCTAAACCTGGATGTGAAGAACGTCTTCAACAAGGGGTATGACGAAGGGGCGTTCAATAGCTACGCCTACCCAGGCGCACCGCGCACGGTGCAGGCCGGGGTTTCCTACACGTTCTGACCGCCGCGCAATTGGACTGCCCCCAAATTGTAGGAGCGGCCTTGCGTCGCGAAAGGGGCGCGAAGCGGCCCCCTACGTTCTTGCTGGCACCCGAAAACCCGGGGCCGCTGCGCAGCCCTTTCGCGACGCAAGGCCGCTCCTACAAGGCACCGGCACCGCAGTCAGAACGCCTTGCTGTAGAACAGCGAGTACGACTCGATCCCGTCGTTCGGCTGCTTGATGCCCGCATTCGAGTAGTGCATGGCACGGATGCCTACCTTCTGCGCCCCAGGCAGCTTCAGGCCAAAGCCGATGCGGTCCTCGAAGTTGACCGCAGAACCCAGCCGCTGGTTGCCCACATCCGTCTTGGAAAACGCCGCCAGGCCAATACCGGCCTCGATGTAGGGGGTGTAGGTGAAGCCGCTGAACTCGTAGGTGAACACCGGGCTGAACGACAGCGAGTGCGCGCCGCTGGCATCGCCGCCCTCCCAATAGGTGTAAGCCGCATCCCAGTAACCAGTCACATAGCCGGTACTGCTTTCCAGCCATTTCTTGTCCCAATCGAACGACAGGCCGATTCGGTAGGTCATGTCGCCTTGGCCGGTGGCACCAACGGCACCGGAAATCTGCGCAGCCTGAGCCAGATTGGCCCCGGCGAAGGCCAGCACTGCAGCGGCCAGCGAAGCAGCGAGACGGGTTTTCATCAATGACATCTCCTGATGGTCTACACGGCAAGTGGGGGCTTGAGCCCCTCGATCTTGTGCGGTGGCCGGCGCATCCAGACCGGTCACACGAGGTAATACTTTTTCGATTATTGTCCAGATAATCAGAAAGTTGAAAGAGCTTTGCCACTATCGGCTAATGCTGACGGCCAACGCCCTGCCGCGTGGCCCGAGCGGGTTCAGTCGTATTCCCCCTCTTCATGCTCCCCTAACAGCCGCCGCTGCCTGGGCGTGGCTTCCTCCAGCACACGTGGGTTGAACTGCCAATGCAGGTACGGTGAAAACTTCTGCGCCACCATGCGCCGGCCGTAATGCACTTGCAGCATGTCGCGCTCGCGCGCCTGCGTGCAGTTGGCGCCGCCGCTGTGCCAGACATCACTGCGAAACAGCAAAGCATCCCCCGCCTTGCACAATACCGGATGCGCTTCACGCCCTTGCCATTGCACTTCGCCGGCCTGCGGCGGGCGAGCGGCACGATGGCTGCCCGGTACGATCCAGGTCGGCCCGATGCTGTGATCGATATCGCTGAGGTACACCTGCGCAGTCAGAATCTGCATCGGCTGGGTAAAGGCCCCGCGCTGGCTGATCCAGGCCGGCAGTTGCAGGGGCAGATGGTCAAGGTGCAGCGCCATGCCGGGGTAACCGGGGTGGCTACGCCAGGCGGTCTGGCCGATCACGTGGCAGTCCTCGCCAAGCGCGGCCTCTGCCAGGTTGATCAGCGGTGGCAGATCAAGAAACGGCAACCACAGCGGGTTGCGGTTGAACACGCATTTGTAGTGTTCAAGCAGCCCCTGGTAGTCCCAGTGAATCGGCTGCAAGTCATCGATAGCGCAGCGCAGCAGCGCGATGCGCAGGGGTTCGAGCACACCGGGGATCAGCACGAAACCCTGCTCGTCCAACATCTCCAGCTGAAGCGCCAAGCTCATGGCGGTGTGCTCCATTTCAGCAGGAGTACAAATGTACCCCTGCCCGCATTTTATCTGTCAACGCCAGTGCAAGTTCACCGTGGCAGGTGCTTTGCCATCCACTACCACCTGTTGCTGGACAGTCTCACCCTCGGCATTGCCGGTGACCTTGTAATGACCCGGTGGTAGCTGCACAAAGAGCAGCGGGCCGACATCGGTAACGCTGAGCACGGGCTGCCCTTGCGCACTTTGAATATCAACAGAGGCACCGCTTTGGAACTTGCCTTGCGCGCCAGTCGAGAGTTCGACGTGCAAGTCATAGCCTTTGGTCTTGCGCAGGGCATTGGCTTCATCCTGGCCGATACCGCCTTGCAGGTAACGCACGCCGTTCTGCTCTTGCGGTTGCAACTGCACGGCCTGCATGTCGATGGGCGCATTGGGGTCGGCGGCGGCTGCCAACGTCCAGGGCAACGCCAGGGTGAACAGCAGCGCCGCGCCAAGGGCATAGTGATGATTACGCATGGTATGACCCTCCTTCTGAGGATGGTTTACCTATTATCCGATCCTTTGAAGGCTCTGGCGTTTGCACTGATGCGTGGTCGTTGAGTCACGTCTACAGCCTCGCGAAGTGCTGCAGCGCGATTGTTCACGGGCTTGCTACTTGCGGTGTTTACGACATCTCTTTTCATAAACAGCCTGGATCAGAAATAACTTGCAAATCACACATTCGCTTACATCCAAATGCTCGACATGAAACCAACTATCGGTACATGGTTATTTGCTCTGCTCGCACAAACTAACACACGTTTAGTTTACAGCGGGGTGAGACAGTAGGGAATTTCCTACAAACATCTGGCTCGGCATCGCGCCACACCGAGAAACTACTTAGCAAATTGACCTCTATAAACAATGAACGCACTAACGCCACGGTAGGCATTGGAATAATTATTGGAAAAAGGGATTTCACATGCCTCGCCAATCCGATCTGCATTACAGCTTTCAGCCCCTCGTGGGCGATGCTCAATTCGACGTCGTGTCGTTCACGCTCAAGGAAGGCATCAGCCAACTCTTCTCGCTCGAGCTGGAACTGATCAGCTACCAGGACGACATCGACTTCGGCCAGCTGCTCGACCAACCTGTGCTGTTCACCCTCTGGGACCGCGAACGCCCCGTGCGTCATGTGCATGGCCTGGTCAGCCGTTTCAGCCAAGCGGAGAGTGGCTTCTACCGCACCTACTACCACGCGCTGATCGAACCGCAGCTGGCCCGCGCCAAGCTGCGCTCGAACTGGCGCATTTTCCAGCACAAGAGCGTCCCGCAAATTCTCGAACTGATGCTCAAGCGCCAAGGCATCAAGCAGTTCGAGCTACGCGCCTCCATGGACCATCAAGCGCGCGAGTTTTGCGTTCAGGCCGGCGAAACGGACCTGGACTTCATTGCCCGCCTGGCCGCTGAGGAAGGCTTCGTCTACCGCTTCGAGCACAGTGCAAAGCGCCACAACCTGATCATCACCGACCGGCTGCAATCGCTCGGTATGATCAGCCTTGGGGCCATCAAGGCCGAGGAGGAAGACGAGGGTTTCTTCGAAGAGGGCAAGCCGCTCGTTCCCTACACCGTGCTGTACCAAGCCAACAGCGGCGGCGACCAGGAAAAACCCTGCCTGCGGCGCCTGCGCTACAGCGAACAGGTACGTACCGCCCAGCAGGTGCAGCGCGACTACACCTTCACCCACCCGGCCTACCGCCAGGAACACCGGGCCGCAGGCCCCTTCCTGGAGCACCAGTCCAGCGCGTACGAACGTTTCGATTACCCAGGGCGCTACAAACGCGATGCCGTCGGCAAACCGTTCACCGAAAACCGCATCACCGCACTGCGCCACGACGTGCGCATCGCCGAGGTCAAGGGTGACGATATGCGCCTGCAGCCGGGCCTGAGCTTCACCCTGACGGGTCACCCCCGTGATGACCTCAACGTGCATTGGCGGGTGAACACGGTCACCCACGAAGGCAGCCAGTTCACCAGCCTGCAAGAGGAAGCCGCCGGCGTTGACCAGAGCACACGCTACGAGCAAACCGCGCAACTCATCCCCGGCAGAACTGAGTGGCGCCCGGCCCCGTTGGCCAAACCCCATGTCGATGGGCCACACATGGCCACTGTGGTCGGCCCGCCTGGCGAAGAAATCTATTGCGACCAGTGGGGCCGGGTCAAAGTCAGCTTTCCCTGGGATCGCGAGAGCCAGAACAACGAGTTCAGTTCCTGCTGGGTACGCGTGTCGCAAGGCTGGGCCGGCGGCAGCTGGGGCGCGATGGCCATCCCGCGCATCGGCCAGGACGTGATCATCCAGTACGTCAACGGCGACCCCGACCAACCGATGATCACCGGGCGAACCTACTGCGGCAACCAGCTACCGCCCTACGACCTGCCCGACCACAAGACCCGCATGACCATCAAGAGCCAGACCCACAAGGGGGATAGGTTCAACGAGCTGCGGTTTGAGGATGAGCTGGGCAAAGAGGAAGTGTTCATCCATGCCCAGAAGGACCAGAACACGAAGGTCAACAACAACCAGTCCCTCTCCGTTGGCGTGGATCGCACCCAACAGATTGCTGGTCAGCTATCGCTACACCGAAAACGGCCAATTGCACGAGGTATTGGATGCGACGGGGCAACGGGTTCGCCGCTTCACTTACACGCCCGAGGGCTATCTCAACAGTCATCAACTGGCCAGCGGTGCTGTCCGCCAATACGAATGGGCGCGGTTTTCCATCCCTGAAATACGCCCCACACCAAAGCGCGCTGACGGGACACCGTACCGCATGCCGCCGCTGCTCGAACCTCAATACCGCTACGGAGAACGCGAACGTGTTGTGTTCAACTATGATCCACTGGGAAGGCGGATCAGCAAGGAAGTTTATCAGAGCGACTATCCTGAACCACGACGGCGGGTACTGTTTCATTGGCAAGGGTTGCGCTTGCTGCAAGAGGTGCAGAACGGCCTGGCCAGTCTGTACATTTATGCCAGTTCAATTAGCTACGAACCTATAACTCGAATTGACGGCAAGCATGGCAACGAAGAGTTCGCACACTTCCATACCAATCAAGCAGGGCTGCCAACACAACTCACAAACGACAGCGGCGATATTGTATGGTGGAGCAACTTTCGCGGATGGGGTGCGTCACGTGACGAATGGAACACCGAAAAACAAGCAAGAGAGCAGAACTTACGCTACCAAGGTCAATACTTCGACCGTGAAATCAAGCTCCACTACAACACCTACAGATTCTACGACCCTGTCATTGGGAGCTTCACACAAACAGATCCACTAGGCCTGCTCGGCGGGCCAAATCTCTATAAATACGCTCCAAACCCAATAAGCTGGATAGATCCGCTAGGTCTCTCTTGCAATAGATTTGGATTTTCGATATCAAACTTAATCGTACGGCTACGCGCCACACTTAGAATTTATCCAAAAGTGATCGACCCTAGAACTGGCCGCAGCATACCATTCCCTGCACAGATTGGTGGTAAGATTCCCACTGCCGCGCGTGTCCCCTGGGGAGCATCCGAACGTGGTGCATTCATTAAAGACTGGTATGATCGAGGATATGCAACACCGCGAGGAGGATGGAGAGAATATGATATCCACCACATAAAACCAAGGGAGTATGGCGGTGACAATACCTTCTGGAACCTAGTACCCGTACAGCGTAAAACGCACCAAGAACTCTTCAACACATTCTGGCGAAATTACAATGAATTTTAAAACCATAAGCACAACAATTGATGAGCTCAAAAACAAATGGTCAACACCACAAACAGCCTATCATCACAAGGAAAAATGCCCATTTCTTCTAAGTTGCATTTTCACGGGCGGGATCGACGAAAAAGAGCTACCTAAACCCCATCAAAACTTCCCCTGCGAGCTCCTGGCGCTGTGGAGACTTAGTGAAAAAACCGAGCTATTCAAAGACAATTTATATGAACAATGGGGGCTTGAACTATTAACACCTAAGGAGGCTATCAGCGAAACCAGTAGGCAACAGCAAATTCGAGGAAATGAAATACTAACAACCGATATCGTCCTTGGTCGCTTCTATGGTGATTCTGAGTTATTAATAATCACCAAAGATGGAGGGGTTTTGGTTTGCACACCTCTAGATCACAGACATGAATGGACTAAAGCAGCGGAATCTTTATCAGAATTTCTGGAAAAAATGGCCGATGCAGAAGGTGCTAAATTTTGGGAGTCCTCCGCTACTTAATAAAGTGAACGCCCCAGATGGTCGCCTCGGTCGCTCTGAGATTGATGTCGCAGGCCAACTGCCGCGCTACATCGACCCAGCACAAAAAACCCTGCAATTTCGCTACGATCGTAGCGGCCGCTTGATCGAACGCACTGATGCCATGGGCTACAGCGTGAAATTTCGCTACGACGCCTATGGCCGGCTGCTGCGGCTTATCAACGAGAACGACGAGTCCTACCGCTTCGGCTGGGACGAACTGGACCGGCTGGTCGCGCAACGGGATCTCGATGGCAGTGACCGCATCTATACCTACAACGTGCTGGATGAGATCACGCGGCTTACCCATCTCCCCTCCCCTGAAGAACTGCCGCCACTGTCCGACAACGCTCCGCCAACACGAGTGACCGCCATCCGCCATGACTTCGAGCGGGATGCACTGGGCCGTCTTGTCAGCAAGCGTACTGAAGATGGCACCACCGAGTACCGCTACGACGCTGCCGACAATCTGAGTGCGATCCATGAACCCCACCTACCGCCAGATGGAGCTTCGATTTACCGTTGCATCTCCGGTGAGCAGTTCCACGGCAGCAGCGCTTCGTAGTCCTCTACCGACGAGGC